>JADIMQ010000034.1 GCA_017694655.1 Candidatus Cryptobacteroides merdigallinarum | reverse complement strand
ACATACCGGAGAGGGTGAGCACTCATGAGAGGCCGGCAGAATCTGACGGCAGGAGGTTCGGGGACTGGGAGATGGACACGATAGTAGGGAAAGGTCAGAAAAGTGTGATACTGACCCTGTGCGAGCGGAGCAGGAACTACCTGATAATGGAGAGGCTTCCGCACGGCATGGATCACGAGAAGGTCGCGGATGCCGTCATCAGGCTGCTCTATCCGTACAGGAAGAACGTTCTGACGATAACCACGGACAACGGGTTCGAGTTCCGTTCCCACAGGAAAATAACGGAGGCTCTGAAAGCCACGGTTTACTTCGCGGACAGCTATGCCTCCTGGCAGAAGGGCAGTATTGAGAACATGAACAAACTCATCCGCCAGTACATCCCCAAAGGGACTGACTTCCGGGATCTCAGTGAAGAGTTCATTCACTCGGTCCAGTTGAAAATTAACCGCAGGCCCAGGGAAAAGTTGAACTTTTCTACCCCGAAGGACGAGTTCTTTAGACTTTTGTTATAATTTTGTCCCGTGTTGCACTTGCTCGTTGACTCTGCCCTCGGCATATGCGCCTCGGCATAGCAAATAAATTTGCTCTGCTCTCGGCTTCTGCGTATATTTGCAAGATTCATAATAAACAGAAAATGGAAAAGATAAGATGTTTGATTGTCGGAGGCGGTCCGGCAGGTTACACGGCGGCGATATATGCTGCCCGCGCAAATCTGTCTCCGGTGCTCTATGAGGGCATCCAGCCGGGAGGACAGCTCACGACCACTACAGATATAGAGAACTATCCTGGATTTGAGAACGGCATTGCCGGGCAGTCCCTCATGGACGCCATGCGGCTCCAGGCCGGACGTCTCGGGGCGGATCTCCGCCAGGGGACAGTGACGGAGGCCGACCTCTCCTCCAGGCCTTTCAGGCTCACGGTGGACGGGCAGACGGAAATATGTGCTGATGCCCTGATCATCGCTACCGGGGCTACCGCCAGGTATCTCGGCCTGGAATCCGAAGAGAAGTTCAAGGGCATGGGGGTCTCCGCATGCGCAACCTGCGACGGCTTCTTCTACAGGAACAGGAAGGTGGCCGTGGTCGGGGGCGGCGACACTGCCTGCGAGGAGGCCTCGTACCTCTCCAACATCTGCGAGAAAGTGTACATGATAGTGCGCAGGGATGTGTTGAGGGCCTCCCAGGCCATGCAGAAGAAGGTCTTGGACACTCCGAACATAGAAATCCTGTGGAACTGCAATACCCGGGAAGTCCTCGGGGATCTTTCCGGGGTGACCGGCGCGAGGCTGCAGAGGAAGGACGGGGAAGTGTTCGACATAGCCATAGACGGCTTTTTCCTTGCTATCGGCCATCACCCTAACTCGGAAGTTTTCTCCAGATGGGTGGATACGGACGAGAACGGGTACATCAGGACTGACGGCAAGTCTTCAAGGACGAATGTGGAGGGCGTGTTCGCTGCCGGCGACGTGCAGGACCCGTCCTACAGGCAGGCCGTCACCGCGGCCGCATCGGGGTGTACCGCGGCACTGGACGCTGAAAGATTCCTTAATTCATAATTCCGGATATGCAGATGAGGAGATTCATAGTTTTGCTTCTGGGCGCAGCCATGCTTTTTTCCTGCAAGTCCCAGTACGAGATGCTGTTGAACAGCAATGACGTGGACACAAAGTACGAGGCGGCGTTCGCCTATTACAACGACGGGAAATATTCCAAGGCTGCAGCCCTGTTCGAGTCCCTGTCTGTCCTTACGACAGGCACCGAGAAGGATGACACTGTGCAGTATTACTGGGGCCTGAGCAACTACAGGTTCAAGGACTACTATACTGCAGAGACCAACTTCGACCATTTCCTCGAGTATTTCCCGAGGAGTCCTTTCGCCCCCGAGGCGAGATTCCTGAGGCTGGACTGCCTCTACCGTTCCACATTAAGGTATGAGCTGGACCAGAACCCGACCTACAAGGCCATGAACGCCATTTCCGAATATATGCAGGAATATCCCAATTCCGTGCATCTGGAGACCTGCCGCCAGATGATGGAGGACCTGGAGCTCCGCCTCGACACCAAGGCCTACGAAGCCGCCAGGCTCTACTACAAGATGGAGGACTACATTGCCTCGAGGGTGTCTTTCCGGAATGTACTGAAGGAAGACTCGGAGAATGTCTTCAGGGAGGACATCCTGTACTACATCGCCATGTCTTCCTACAAGTACGCCCAGTTGAGCGTGCACCAGAAGCAGAAGGAGAGATACATGACCTTTGTGGACGACTACCTGAACTTCAAGGGGGAATACCCGGAGTCGAAGTATGCCAGGGAGCTCGACCTTCTTTACCGGCGTGCGCAGAGGGAGCTCGGACGTTATGTAGGGGAGGAGAGCGCCGAGATAAACAAGGAGCTGGACAAGGAGATAAAGAAGACAGGGAAGGCCTTGAAAAAGGAGGGCAAGTCCCCGGCGAAGGACAAGAAATCCTGAATTTTTTTGAAACCCGTGCCCTGTCCGCAAGTATAATAGAATAGAGAGAAATATTTTCAGTATGACTAAGAAGATACCTACAAACACGATTACGAGGAACCTTTGCGACATTGCCGCTCCTACAGGCAACATCTATGAATCAGTTGTAATCCTTTCCAAGAGGGCCAACCAGATTGCCATCGCGGAAAAGAAGGAGCTTACCAGGAAACTCGAGGACTTCAAGAACGACCGCGATACCATGGAGGAGGTCTTCGAGAACAGGGAGCAGATAGAAATCTCCAAATTCTACGAGAAGCAGCCGAAACCGGCTCTGGTGGCCATCTCCGAATTCGAGAACGGGGAAATCTTCTACAGGATGGCCAAGAAGGAAGACCAGGAACAATAATACGGCGGAATGCTAAGGAGATTAAGCGTCAGGAACTATGTGCTGATAGACTCTCTGGAAACCGAGTTTCCGGAGGGCCTTGTCATTATTACGGGACAGACCGGTGCCGGGAAGTCGATTCTTCTCGGTGCACTGTCGCTTCTGCTTGGCGCGAAGGCCGACGCCTCCATGATAGGGGAGTCCTCGGACAACTGTGTGGTGGAGGGCGAGTTCGTGGTCTCCGGGGACGACACTGCCGTACGGCAGCTGCTTGAGGAAAACGACGTGGACTGGGACGGGGGAGAGATCACCATCCGCAGGGTGGTGAACCCTACTGGCAGGTCGCGCTCATTCGTGAACGACTGCCCCGTCCAGGTGTCCCTGCTCTCTGCCCTGTCGGCCAGGCTGATAGACATACATTCCCAGCACCAGACCCTCCTTTTGTCCGACAAGCATTTCCAGATGTCCCTCCTGGACAGTTTCGCAGGGGACAAGTCCTTGCTGGAGGACTACAGGTCCCGTTTCCGCAGATACGGGGAGCTTTGCCGTGAACTGGAGAAACTGGAGGAGGAGGTTGCCAGGTCCAGGTCTGAATACGAGTACAACAGGGCGCGTCTGGACAGGCTCACCGCGGCCGGTCTTCAGGAAAACGAGCTGGAAGAGCTCGAACTGGAGCAGAAGCAGCTTGCCAACGCCGAGTCCATAAAGGAGAACCTCTGCGCGGCGGAGAATGCCCTGGATGCTGTCCCTTCCGGTGACGGGGAAGTCCCTGTCACAGCCCTTATAAGGGATGCGGTGAGGGATCTGGAGCGTATTTCGGAGTTCGTCCCGGCGGTCTCCGCCCTTTCGGAGCGGCTCGAGAGCTGCCGCCTCGAGCTGGACGACATCATTTCTGAACTTTCCAGGATAAATTCTGATACCGAGGTCTCTGAAGGCCGCCTGGCGGAGGTCGAGGAAAGGCTTTCCCTGCTCTATACCCTGTTCCGGACATTTTCCTGTGATACCGTGTCCGGGCTCATTGCAGAGCGGGATTCCCTGGCTTCCTCCCTTGCCGCCCTGGATGTGTCCGACGAGAGGCGGGAGGAACTGCGGAAGGAGATTACCGACGAGGAGGCCGCCCTCGGGAAGGCAGCGTCGGCCCTTTCGGATGCGAGGCATGCCGCGGCCGGGCCGCTTTCGGATGCCATAAGGGATACGGTACGCTCGATGGAGCTTCCGGATGCCGCCTTCAGCATTTCCCTGTCTCCAGCCTCCCGCACCGCAGACGGGGTGGATTCGGTATCCTACGGATTCTCCGCCACCGGCAGGAATCTTGCGGACGTCTCCCGGTGCGCTTCCGGTGGAGAGATGTCGAGGATAATGCTGGCACTGAAGTCCGTGATGGCAAGGTATGCAAACATGCCTACCATGATTTTCGATGAGATAGATACCGGCGTGTCGGGGAGTGTGGCCGACCGTATGGGCTCGGTGATATGCGGGATGGGAAAGTACATGCAGGTGTTCGCAATAACCCATCTGCCGCAGGTGGCTGCTAAAGGCTCCGCGCACTATGTGGTCACCAAGACTTCCTCCGGCGACAGGACAGTGTCGGAGATCCGGAGGCTTTCAGACCGGGAGCGGGTACTGGAAATAGCCCGGATGCTCAGCGGTTCCACCCTTACGGAGGCTGCCGTAGCCAATGCCGAGGCCCTGCTCGGGGCCAGGGACAGCCAGCCAGGAAAATAGTCCTGGCCTCTCCTCCGGCCAGGTCCGGCCGGTCATCCGGAAAAACTTTACTTTACCAGGGTTATTGTATAGTTGTCCCCGTAGACTATCCTCCTTACCCCCGTGTTAACATAACCGTCTCCCTCACCGCTTTTCCTGAACTTCAGGTCGGTCTGGAGCATTTCCCTGTCGCTGCTCTCGAGGATGCTGTCCAGGTCCCCGTCGTGCCCGGCGCACAGGCCGATGAAATAGGTGGCTATGTCGTAGCCCTGGAAAGCGTACGGGGTGGGTTCAGTGTTGAACAGGGCCCTGTATTTCTTCACGAAATCCTTGACTGCAGTGCTGCCGTAGTCCACATAGTAGGCCAGGGAGGTGTGCAGCTTCGTGTTGTGGAGGTTGTCAACTTCAATGGTCTCGAAGCTGCGGATTTTCGACGGCCCGTAAAGCACGATGTCGTACTTGTCGTGTATAAGAAGGTTGAGGTTCCTAACCACATCGTTCACGAAAGCCTCGCTTTCTGACATTACAAGCACCCTGTTGGCTGCTCCGGTGGTCATCATTCCTTTCAGAGGCTGCTGTATGTCACGTCCCTCGAGTATGCTGTAGGAGAAGGAATGGAAGGCTATGCCGTCCTTCTCGAGTATGCTGTTCATGGAGGCGAGTTCCTCGATGTTCCGGGCCCCCTTCTCGTATATCACTATCACCTTCTCCCCGGCTCCCTGCTCTTCCTTTATCCATCTTGCGAGGTCCTCGTATTGGGTGAGCGTGGAGGCCGGGGCCTGTATGAAGTCCGGATGTCCGTTGCTCAGGTATTCTGCCTTGTGGTCGAGCGGGGAGACCACGCTGGTGCCTTCAGGACATTTTTCCAGCAGCCTGGACAGGTCGCCAGGGGAGACCGGGCCTATGACTATGTCGCTTTTCCCGAGCCTCTCCGCAGTTACCGGCAGCTCTCCGTTCCAGACATCGTAGACGCTCAGGTCTATGTCCGTGCCTGCGTCCCCGGCTTCCTTGACTGCCATGAGGGTGCCGCAGTAGAAGTCTATGCTGCCGCTCCTGGGGTTCCCGTCAGTGGCGTTGAAAGGGAGCATGAGCACTACATCGACCTTCCCGTCCTTCCTTGAGGGGAATAGGGTCTTGCCGTCGATGAGGACGGCAGTGTCGGCCACGGCTGCCGTGTCCAAGGCCTCCGTCTCACCGGTCTGCACCTGCTGCTCCCCCATGTCCGGGATGACGAGCTTCTGTCTCTTCCGGAGCTTCCTCCCGGTGAGGCCGTTCTCCTTCATTATGGCTTCCACTGTGACGTTGTACTTCTCCGCTATCACATCCAGGTCCTCGTACCATTTCACCGTGTGTACTGTCTGCTGCTTCCTGCTGTCCCTTGCCGCCTTCCTTACGGCCTTCCTGTCGGCACCCTGCCCTTCATCCGCGGCCTGGACCTGCACTTCCACGTTTTTTTCCTGGTCAGGTATCAGCAGTACCGCATTCTTCTTCAGCCCTTCCGTCTTTACGGTAGGATTGGCCTCGAATATCTGTTCCATTGTGACATTGTAGGCCTTGCAGATGGAGTACAGAGTCTGTCTCTCGAGCACTATGTGGGAATAGTAGACCTTCCCGTCCACCCTCACCTTCTCTTTGGAGACGGTGACAGGTACCGGGGTGTATTCCTGTGCCTGTATCCCTGTATATGCCGCCGTAAGCAGCATGGAAGATACCAATATTATATAAGGCAGATGTTTCATTATAGTGTTTCGCTGAATTCTATCAATTCCGAACAGAACCTTTTCCAGGAGAGCTCGTCCTTTACTTCCCGGATGTTCCTTATGCAGCCTTCCCTTATTGAAGGGTCGGCGAAATATCTCCGGATTTCCTCCCTTATGGCCTCCGGGGTTATTTCCCTGGCAACGATTCCCGTCCCGCGGTCTCCTATCGTCTCCTTCAGCCCGCCTACACCGGTGACTATCATGGGGACTTCGAAATGGTAGGATACCGAGCTTATCCCGCTCTGGGTGGCGCTCCTGTACGGGAGGACGGATACGTCGGCGACAGAGAAGAAGTCCGCTACCTCTGAATCCTTTATGTACCTGGGCCAGATGTGTATGCGGTCTTTTCCCGCTTTCTCGACAAGGTCCATATACTTGTCAAAGGAGCCGTATGGCTCCCCGGCTATTATGAGCTGGTAGCCGTCCCCAAGTCCTGCAAAGGCTTCCAGCAGGATGTCCAGCCCCTTGTATTCCCTGATGAGCCCGAAGAACAGGATGTTCCTCTTCCCGTGGCTGAGCCCGAGCCTTTCCTCTGTCTCCGCCCTGTCTTTCCTCGCCCCGAAATGGGAATATAGCGGGTGGGGGATTACCCTGTACCTCGCGTCCGGCTTCAGGTCCAGCAGGTCCCGGGCCACAGCCTCGCACAGGGTCACATACCCGTCGCTGCCCCCGAGGAAATACCTGGTGAATGGCCTGTCGAAAAAGCGCGGCTCGTGAGGGACCACGTTGTCCAGGATGGATATGACCTTGCACCGTCCTTTCATCCCCCTGGTGACGTACCCCAGGGAAGGGGCGAACCATGACATCCAGTACCTCACTATCAGCAGGTCCGGAGACCATTCCCGGATGCGTTTCAGGGTGGTGGCGTACGTCACCGGGTTCGCCGCATCCAGGAGCCTCTCGCTGCTGACCTTCTCGGCCTGGTCATCGTCCGTGACATACTGCGTCTTCCCCGGAAAGAGGAACCCGGGATACTGCCGCCGGAAGTTGAATGCCTTCACGGTATTCTCTTTCCCCAGTTCCGAGTACAGACATGCGTTGAACTGGGATATCCCTCCGCGGTAGGGGTAGAAGCAGGACAGTATGGCCGTTCTCAATTATTTGTTGTTTTTGTTCTTTTCCTTTATGTATTCCTCGTTGAGCCTGAGGATTACGTCATCCGTGATGTCCAGGGACCTGTCTGCGGTGATCACCGGCACGCCCCTCTGGTTGGTGAGGATCATCGTGTACTTCTTTTCCTCGTTGTATTTTTCCATGAAGGTCTGGATGGCGTCAGCTATCTGGTTCATCATGACAGTCTGCTCCTCGATGACCTCGTTGTTCTTCTGGTTGGCGTACTCGTTGAATTCGGCTTCCTTCTTCTGGAGCTCCTGGCCCTGCACCTCGGCTACCGAACGGGTTATAAGGCCCTTGTTTATCTTGTTCTGGAAGTCAAGCATCTCGCTTTCCAGCTGCTTCCCCCTGCGGTTCACCTCGTCCTGGATGTTCTTCACCCTTGTCTCTACTACAGCCCCGAGGTCGCTCGCCATGTCGTACTCCTGCACGATCCTGTCCAGGTCGACATATACGATTCCTGATGTCGCCATCGTTACGCTGGTGGAATCCGACCCGTCGGCCGGCGTGTTCTTTTCAGATTTAGGGTTCAGGGTCAGTGAGTAAATCCCTCCTGCTACAGCAACGGCGACAGCTACGATGCTGAGAATTAGTGGTACGTTCTTCATTTAGTCGTATTTTATTCAATTATTTGTGTATCAGTTAGCTGCGGCCGCCTGTGGTCATTTTTCGGCCGCCATATTGACGCAAAGATAATCAGAAATTTCTAATCTTGGAAAGATATGCCCTGATAGTTTGCTCCAATCCCATGTAGAGCGCATCGCATATAAGGGCATGCCCGATGGACACTTCGTCAGTCCAGGGGATGCGGCTGATGAAGTAGCCGAGATTCTCCAGGTTGAGGTCGTGGCCTGCGTTCAGGCCTAGTCCGCAGGCCCTTGCCCGCTCCGCTGTCTCCAGGTAGGGGGCGATGGCTTCCTCCTTCCCGTCCCTGAAGCGTCTTGCATACGATTCGGTGTAGAGTTCCACCCTGTCGCATCCGCAGGCCGCCGCCCCTTCCGCCATTTCCGGCACGGGGTCTATGAAGATGGATGTCCTTATCCCGAGTTCCCTGAACCTGGCGCATATCCCGGTAAGGAACTCCCTGTTCTTCAGGGTGTCCCATCCGGCGTTGGATGTGATGGCGTCCTCGGCGTCGGGCACGAGGGTGACCTGGGCCGGCCTCGTTTCAGCTACCAGGTCCACGAAGGACGGTATGGGGTTGCCCTCTATGTTGAGTTCAGTCTTCAGCAGGGGCTTTATGAGCCTCACGTCCGAGTATCTGATGTGCCTTTCATCCGGCCTCGGGTGGACAGTTATGCCTTCGGCCCCGAACCGTTCGCAGTCCTGTGCCGCCTTCTCCACGTCCGGAAGGTTCCCGCCCCTGGCGTTCCGCAGGGTGGCTATCTTGTTTATGTTGACGCTAAGTCTTGTCATTGCCTTTACAACTTGAAACCAGGCGCAAAAATAATAAGAAACTGCCTAAGTTTTCCCAAAAATCCGTTTAATCGACTTTCCGGGATGAATCCTGTCCGGCCGGACATGGCTGCGGCGGCCGCGGTCATCGGCCTGAAAGATTATTTCGTCGAAAAAATTGCCCGTCTGTTGAAATAAATGTAATTTTGGAGTCTGTTTACATTTTTATTCATCATATCGGCAAGTCCGTGGCTGTCCGGGAACGTTCCGGGAAACTGGGCGGATACCGGCCATGGACCCTTGCCCGGACATGATTGACAGGATGAAGGTTGCGATTTATTTGAGAAACCGTCGTCTCGAGAACGACGCGAGATATCTCGGGCTGATCGGGAAGTTCGTCTCAGGCGGATGCCGTGTTTACGAGGTGAAGGAGGACCGTGGCATAGAGGAGGACACCGGGCTGTTCGTGAGCGTGGGAGGGGACGGGACATTCCTTTCGTCGGCAGCGATGATAGGGGACAGCGGCATACCGGTGCTCGGGGTGAACCTCGGGAGGCTCGGTTTCCTTTCGGAGAACACTCCCGGCGAAGTCGTCGGGGAGGTGCTTGCCGGCAGATATGCCATAGAGGAGAGGACATTGCTCGAGGCCTCATTTTCCGGAGAAGGGGCCGGGGCTCTACGC
>JADIMQ010000033.1 GCA_017694655.1 Candidatus Cryptobacteroides merdigallinarum | reverse complement strand
GTTCATATACAGGACCGACAACAGGGACGGCTACAGGAACCTCTACCTGTGCGACCTCGAGGGCAATGTCAGAAGACTTACCGTCACGGACGCGGACGTGATGTATGCCGGAAACGACGGGAGGAACGTCTATTACACCTCGGCTGAGGTATCCCCTGTCGAAAACCACCTGTTCAGCGTAGACATCAGGTCCGGCAAGACAGTCCGCCATACCTCTGCGGAAGGCTGGCACGAAATCAGCCTGAGTGAGGGGTGCGAGTATTTCAAGGACACCTACAGCAGCCTTGACGTACCCAACGTCGTGGACCTGCGCAGCACTGACGGACGCGCAAGGAGCGTCAATCTCCTGACCGCCTCCGATCCGGTCTCGGACTATGGCTACTGCGAGATTTCCCTGGGGAAAGTCAGGAGCGCAGACGGGAAGTACGACAATTACTACAGGCTGATAAAGCCGAAGGATTTCGACCCTTCGAAGAAATATCCGGTGATACTCTATGTCTACGGCGGCCCGCACTCGCAGCTCGTCAGGAACACCTGGCTCGGGGGGCTCAGGAGATGGGAGATGTACATGGCACAGAGGGGATATATAGTATATGTCCAGGACAACAGGGGGACGCAGAACCGCGGGTCGGAGTTCGAGAAGGCCATCTACGGACAATGCGGACAGGCGGAGATGGCTGACCAGATGAAAGGCATAGAGATGCTGTCGGAACTGCCTTACGTGGACAGGGACAGGATCGGCGTCCATGGCTGGAGCTACGGCGGCTTCATGACCATATCCCTCATCACCAACTATCCGGACGTGTTCAAGGTCGCCGTTGCCGGAGGACCGGTCATTGACTGGAAATGGTACGAGGTGATGTACGGGGAAAGGTACATGGGGAGCCCGGAGCTCAATGCGGAAGGGTACAGGACGACAAGCCTGATAAACAAGGCCAAGGACCTGGAAGGGAAGCTCCTGATATGCCAGGGGGCGGTGGACAATGTGGTTGTCTGGCAGCACAGCCTGAACTTCATCAGGGAATGCATCAGGAACAACGTCCAGGTGGACTATTTCCCGTATCCGTGCGCCCAGCACAATGTAATGGGCAGGGACAGGATACACCTCATGGACAAGGTCACCATGTACTTCGGGGATTACCTGTAGCTGAAACCGCTTCCGGGGCAGGCGCATAAAAAGAAGACAGGCTAAAGAACAATCCTGAGCCTGCCTGAAAGAAAATATTAGAATTGAATGTGTGTGTCCTGAAAACGAATGCAAATTTTGTCATTTTTGAGAAGAATTTCTATCACAAATCGCTGATATCATATCAGAATTTTCCTATTTTTGCATGGATAAAAAACAAGAGGGATGAATGATCTGGTAAAGATACTCGACAATTATTCCGGGTTCAGGAACATCAGCAGGAAAATCGACATACTGAAGAAATACACGCAGCCGGACAAGATCGTGATAATGCTGTGCATAAACGGCAGCGCAAGGTTCAACGTCCGCTTTTCCGAATACAGGATGACCAGGAACTCCTTCCTGGCGATAGCCCCCGGGCTGCCGTTCTACTGCCTTGAAATAAGCGAGGACTGCATGATAGACATTGTGGTGCTCAATGAACGCATCTTCGACAAGATGGCCCACGGCCTGATAAAGTTCTACTTCTACCGCATCCTCTACATGAACCCCCTGCTGGAGATTCCGGAAGACAAGGTAGAGATATGCGCAAACATACATGCCTACCTCAAGAGCTTTGTCAACGGGCAGGAGAAGAACTACTTCAAGAAGCACATAACCATGAAGTTCCTGGACATAATGTTCTACGAGGTCTGCAACATCATACTCCAGACGCCGGACAACCGGGCCAGCAAGGACCGGCACAAGGACGAGATCACCGGGAAGTTCATCAAGCTGCTCGTGCAGGATTTCCGGAAGAACAGGAAAGTGGAATACTACGCCGCGAAACTGAACATCACGCCAAAATACTTGTCGGCAACTGTAAAGGCGGCCACCGGAAAGCCGGCGACCGCCTGGATAGACGACTATACTGTCCTGGAGGCGAAGACACTGCTGCGGACGAGTGCCTCTACCATACAGGAAATCAGTTACGACCTCGGCTTCTCCACACCGTCCCACTTCGCGAAATTCTTCAAGGACAAGACGGGCGTGACCCCTACCGAAGCACGCAACAGCCAGGAGTTCCTATATTGACCCTACAACTGCGGTCCCGGAGGCTACCTTGGCAGCCGCCCTGGCGAAATTGGCCGAGGAGTCGGCATAGAGTATCCCGCGGGAAGAGTTTATAAGCAGCCCGCCCTTGCTGTTGGCCCCGTAGCGGATGACCTCCTCGGCGGAACCGCCCTGCGCCCCCACTCCCGGGACCAGGAGGAAGTTGTCCGGGCAGAAGGAACGAATCTCCACGAGCTTCTCCGCCCTCGTCGCACCCACCACGAACATCATGTTGTCAGGTGTGGAGATGGACATCATCTCCTCCATGACCGCACGGTAGAGGGGCTTGCCTTCCTTTTCCGCCATCTGGAACTGCTCGGCCGAGGCGTTTGAAGTAAGGGCGAGGACTATGGCCCATCTGCCCTTGTACTCGAGGAAAGGCAGTATGCTGTCCTGTCCCATGTATGGGGAAAGGGTCACTGCATCGAAGTCCATAAGCTCGAAGAATGCCCTTGCATACATCTTCGCGGTATTGCCTATGTCCCCCCTCTTGGCATCGGCTATGAGGAATATGCCGGGATAAGTGGTCCTTATATAGTCCACCGTGGCCTCCAGGGCCCGCATACCCTCGCTGCCGTAGCACTCGTAGAACGCAAGGTTCGGCTTGTAGGCCACACAGTACGGGGCCGTGGCATCTATGATTGCCTTGTTGAATTCGATTATCGACCTGGCCTTGCCGCCGAAAAGCTGGCCCTTGATGGCGATTTCAGAGGATGCGAGGCCCTTGATATGTTCCGGCATCTTGGCGTAGTCCACGTCAAGCCCTACACATAGCATCGTCTTCTTGGCCTGTATCTGCCTGTACAAATCTTCCCTGTCCATTGCTGTATGTTTTATGCTGTATATACAATCATGCCGGGTCCCGGCCTGCAGTTCACTGAAGAATATGCTTCCTCCCGGAATGGCAGGACAAAGATACGCAGAACCATGTCGCAGAGCAAATTTATTTTGGCAGAAGACACTCTCTTCAGAAGGAGAGCTCGACGATACAGTCAGGCTCCGCCTCCGGCAATCCGGCCACATACAGCAGGGTCCCGCCCTTGACAGCCTCGAACTTCACAGGGGAACCGTTGTTCAGGCACCTGGCGGACCTTACCTTTTCATCCAGCTGGAGATAGAGGGCATCGTCCTGTAGGTCGAGGATGTGGACATAGAGCCGGTCCCCCTTGCGGGTGGTCACGCCCCAGTCGTGGGGCGGCACGTCGCCGGCACGGGTACCGTAGATACTCTCCCCGTAACGTCCGAGCCAGTCCCCTATCTCCTCCAGACGGCTTACCGCTGTGGCAGGCAGCTTCCCGTCAGGCTGCGGGCCTATGTTCAGGAGCAGGTTCCCGCCGCGGCCAGCCGCTTCCACAAGGTAGCGAATGAGGGTGGATGCGGACTTGTACCCAAGGTCGGTTATCTTGTATCCCCACATCCCGTTCATCGTCTGGCACGTCTCCAGAGGAAGGGGGCTTATTTCCTGTCCGGAGAGACCGGCGGTGTTCTCTCCCGGGAGGTCCCTTTCGAAAATCTGTATGTCCTCGCCTTCGAAAGGCTCGAGGTGATGGTTGTTCCCTACAAGGCAGGAAGGCTGGAGGGAATGGATATGGTCGTAGAGCCCGCGGAGCTTCCAGTCGAAGCCGGGGTTCCGGTCCTGGTCCCATACCCCGTCGAACCATATCGCCCCGACAGGGCCGTAGCCGGTAAGCAGCTCGGTGAGCTGGGCCTTCATGAAGGCATAGTAATGCTCATAGCTGATTCCCGTACCCGGACGTCCCGTCCCGAGCCCTGTCCTTCCGCGGGGACAGTCGTCCCTGTACCAGTCGATAAGGGAATAGTACAGGTGAAGCTTCAGGCCCTGGGCCGCGCATTCCCGGGCAAGGGCCGCCACGACATCCTTCCCGTAAGGGGTGGCGTCGACGATGTTGTAGTCCGACTGCTCCGTATCCCACATGGAGAAACCGTCGTGGTGTCTCGTGGTGAAGCAGATGTACCCGGCCCCGGAGTGCTTTATGGCCGACACCCATTCTCCGGCGTCGAAGTCGTGCGGATAGAAGGCATTCGCCAGTTTAGCATACTCGAGGTAGTTAATGTTGTTCACGGTCATGGTCCACTCTCCTGTACCGAGCATGGAGTAAAGTCCCCAGTGCAGGAAAATTCCGAATTTCGCATCCTGGAACCCGGTCCTTGCCTCAAGGTTGCCGTCGGCAGGGACATAAGGGTTCCCGTCCCGGGACGGGAGGGGCTGCGAAAAGAGGGCTTCAGGGATAGCGAGCAGGACGGCAGCCATGGCCGTCAGGATAGTCCTGGATTTCATATTGTCTGGTTTAATTTTTCCTGTCTTCAAAAATACAACTTTCCTGCGGATATGCAACAGGCGGGAACGGCCTCCGCACCGGGGCGGAAGTGGAAGGCTTTTCTTGGAGATGAACTTTATCAGTATTACTTTTGGGGAAGGTAAAAAAGGCAGATATGGCAAGGAGATTTTTTGAATGCTGCTGCACGGACACCGGAGAGGTGCTGGAGGCGGCAGCCGGAGGGGCATCGAGGATAGAACTGTGTGAAAACCTGGCGGCCGGAGGGGTGACCCCGTCCCTGGAGCTGCTGGAGAATACGCTGGCGGTATGTCCGCTGCCGGTGAATGTACTGGTGCGCCCGCGCGGAGGAGACTTTGTCTTCACCGGGGAAGAACGGGACAGGATGCTCGCGGACATAGCCATGTGCAAGCGGATGAATGTGAACGGAGTCGTCATCGGGGCCCTGCGGAGCGACGGGAGCGTGGACACCGGGACCATGCGCACCCTCATCGAAGAGGCCCGGCCGCTTTCCGTCACTTTCCACAGGGCATTCGACTGCTGTAGTGAGCCGTTCAGGGCCCTTGAAGACATAATCGGCCTCGGGTGCGACAGGCTCCTGACCTCCGGTCTTGCGGCATCGGCATACGAAGGACGGGAACTTATTGCCAGGCTTGTCGCTGCCGCAGGGAACAGGATAGTCATCATGCCTGGCGCAGGGATACGACCGTCGAATATCGCCGAGATAGAAAAAGTGACCCGCGCCCCTGAATACCATGGTTCGGCACACTCGGAGCGCGGGACTACCGACAGGAATGTCGTTGCAATCCTTGCCGGAAACGTCTGAAAAAGGGGCGCATCCGGCAAGACAAAAGGTCCGGCCGGCAGTTTTTCGCGGCTACAGCCGGCTGATGACTGTCTTCAGCTGTTCAGACAGGGAGGTATTGTATCCCTGCGAACAATAGACGACCCTGCCGAAACTGTCGGCGATGACCACCACGGGCAGCCGCAGGGAATCAATCATGCAGCCGTCGGCAATCATCTTCCTTATCCTGCCGTCGGGGTCGGTCCCGTAGTGCACATTGGCGACATCGGCGAGATATCCGTCCATACGCCGGCACCCGTCCTCATCTGCACCGAGGACTATGATCTGCCTGCCCCACGCGTCCAGGACATCCGGCATGGAGGCGAGCTGACGCAGGGCATGGATGGACGGTTCTGAAAAATCCTGGACAAGGGCAAGCATGAAATATCCCCTGCCGGTGGCGGAAAGTATTGTCTGCGGCTCTGCTGAAGCGGCTGTGTCCTCCGCCCGTATCCCTTCAGGGATGAAGGCCGCCTCCGCATCTATGTTGCCTATGACGGCTATCTCTCCGGCCGTGTGCCGGAGGACGAGGGGAACGGTAGCGGATGCCCCCTGTGTGACCTCGAAGAATTCAAGGTGAGCCGAGACACTGCCGTCAGCCTTCCTTATGCCGGAGGTGAGCATATAATAGCCTTCCTCCAGCTTCCTCGGCTCTGAAAGCAGGCCTTTCCAGCTGCTTTCCCCGCTCTCGTCAAAAGTCAGGAGAGAGGCTGTGCCGTCCTCGATTCGTGAAAGGGTGAAGTGCCTGTAGTACAGAGGGTCACCGAGCCATGAAACAGGAGAGTAAGTCGCACGGGCTTCTCCGTACCGGGCTGTTTCCGGGGTCTCCTCGGTCCACCTGACATCTTTCCAGAGGCCGTCTTCCCTGTACTGGGTCTTTCCAGTCACGCTGTCTATCCTCGCCTCTATGCCCTTGCTCCTGCAGGCTGCGACAAAGAATATGTCACGGGAACGGGAGTCCGCCGTCCTTGTCCGCCACACTGTCACCGGAGGAATGTATATCAGCTGCGGATTCAGGCTGTCGCTGACTTCGACATTGGCGAGTGTCCAGGCGAATATCTCACGCGCTGTCCCGGCATGGAAACCTTCCCCTATCTCCCTGAAATATGGAAGCAGGGGTTCATAACTGACTCTCGGGCAGTCCCGGTACAGGACGAATTCCCCAGGGCAATGGGCCATGGCATCCTCCAGCACGTCGGCCCTGACATCCACAAGGTCCTTGGAGGAAAGAGAGCCGAGCAGCTCCTCCGCCTTTGCGCCCGGATATTTCTGCCTGAAAGCGTCGAGCACGGCAGCGTTGCCCTTCGGCCTTGCATTCCGCAGGGAGTCCTCGTACGCAAGCCGCAGGGTGTTCCGCTGGACAGCTTCCGGCGTGGCAGAGGACGGGATGGGGTCTTCCGGCGGAGGGACAATTTCGAAATCGAGGCCGAACGAGTCTCCCGTATTGTGGTCCAGGACTATGTCAGTAGTCTCCCCGGAAGCCCTGGCTATCCCGAACCTGCCGTCCTTGTGCGCCCAGACGAGCATGTCCCCGCATCCTGTATCGAGCCCGGCCTTGCCGTCCCCGTCCGAAACGGCTTTCGCGACGGTATAGAATTCCGCATAATTGTAAATCTTGAATTCCACTTCCGCCCCGGGGACCGGCCTGCCGTCCGTATCCAGCACCCTGACGGTCGTGCGCCTTGTCGGGATATAGCTTTTTATCACGTTTATCTCCGTGAACGACCTTGTCCTGCGGATTACATCTTCCGGGCCTCGGTAATCCCCGAAGGCGAGGGTATGCAGAAGCATGGCCCTGGAAACAGGGGCGTTGAACCAGGCCAAGTCGAGTACAGGCTCCGGTTCGCAGGCACCCATGAAGTGCCATCTCCCATCCACGAAGACCTCCACCCAGGCATGGTTGTCGTCGGTATGCGCCCAGCGCGGAGTGTAGACTTGCCTTGCAGGAATCCCGGCAGCCCGCAGGGCCGCCACAGCAAGGACTGATTCCTCTCCGCATCTGCCGAGTCCCGCAGCTATCGTGGCCGTCGGAGGCAGGGTGCGGGCGTCAGAGGGTGCGTACGTCGCCATTTCATGGCACCAGTGGTTGATCTCGAGGGCTGCCTGTTCAGCGGTCATCCCCTGCACGCGGGCGCGCAGAGTATCCGCATACAGGGTCCGGAAATCATCCAGGGCCTCGTTGTTGACCCTCACCGGAAGGACGAAGTGACGGAATTCCCTCTCCGGTATTTCCCAGGAAACGGCTTTCCTTGCCTTGATTGCCTCCCGGACATTCGCAAGCCAGTATTCGAACGGGTAGCCCGCCATGTCCGGCAGGGGCATCGACCGGTACAGGAACTCGAGGTACACGGACTCCTCTTCCGTAAGCTCCGCCTGTTCTGCCTTGGATATCTCGCGTGAAACGCATGGAGGAAGTCCGGCCTTGAGGGTCTCCCATCTGTCGGAAGGTATCGGGGCAGCGGTCCCCTGGAGGTTGTCAGTGCTGTCGCCTGCTGCGGCTGGGAAAATGAATGATGCTGCAGCGAGAAGTGCTGCAAGGAAGTGTCTTGAAAGATTATCCATAAAAATTGCCGGAATGTGGTTGTTCCGGCAAATATAATGATATCTCGGTCCAATTCCGATAATATAGATTTAGAAGCTGTCTGAATTTTTCACAAAAATCCTTTCCATGTACTTTCCGGTATATGTTTTCCGGTTTTCTCAATCAGGCGGCTCCGCTATTCTTTTGACGGCTTCCCGTAATATTCATAGAACAGGGCTATCGACTCCATTCCCTTGAACAGCTGGCTCAACAGGTAGCTCTCGTTAGGGGAATGGATGGTGTCACGCTCGAGGCCGAAGCCCATAAGGAGCGGGTCAATGCCGAGAATCCGCTGCAGGTCAGCAAGTATCGGAATGCTTCCACCTCCTCTGCTCGGCACAGGTTCGACTCCGTAGACCTCTTCCATGGCCTTTGACGCCGCCTGATATGCCGGGGACGAGATGGGTATCAGGAAGCCGTTGCCTCCGTGGTAGCGCTTCACGTCCACCTTCACATAGTCCGGCGCGATATTTCTGATATGGTCCATGACGAGTTCCGTAATCCTGTCGCTGTCCTGATTCGGGACAAGTCGCATGGATATCTTGGCATAGGCCACGGAAGGAAGGACTGTCTTGGCGCCTTCTCCGGTGTAGCCTCCCCATATTCCGTTGACATCCAGGCACGGGCGTATTCCTGTACGCTCAAGGGTGGTATATCCCTTCTCCCCTTTCACTTCCTTGATATCAAGGAACTTCTTGTATTCTTCCAGGTCGAACGGCGCCCTCGCGAGCTTCGCCCTGTCCTCTGCGGAAAGCTCCACGACATCGTCGTAGAATCCGGGGATGTTTATCCTGCCGTCCTTGTCGATAAGGGACGAGACCATGTCGCACAGGACATTTATCGGGTTGGCTACAGCCCCGCCATAGTGCCCGGAGTGCAGGTCCTTGTCCGGTCCTGTGACCTTCACCTCTATATATGAAAGACCGCGCATACCGCAGTTTATCGAAGGCACCTGCTCCGAGATCATGGTGGTGTCGGATACGAGGATGATGTCAGCGGCAAGAAGGTCCCTGTGCTCCTGCGCCCATTCCGCAAGCGACGGGCTGCCTATCTCCTCCTCACCTTCGAAGATGAACTTCACGTTGTGGCGGAGCTTCCCTTCACGGAGCATGTATTCGAAAGCCTTCAGGTGCATGAAAAGCTGCCCCTTGTCATCGTTGGCGCCCCGTGCGTAGATTGCCCCGTCGCGTATTTCCGGCTCGAACGGGTCGGATTTCCAGAGTTCCAGGGGATCCACCGGCTGCACGTCATAGTGCCCGTAGACGAGGACAGTGCCGTATGAAGGGTCCAGTATCTTCTGTCCGAACACGACCGGATGGCCTTTGGTCGGATATACGTCCGCAGTGTCCGCCCCGGCCTCTTTCAGCAGTTCCGCAAGACGTTCCGCACATTCCAGCATGTCCGGACGGTGCTTCTCGAGGGAGCTGACTGACGGAATCCTGAGCAGGGAGAACAGTTCTTCAAGGAACCTGTCCCTGTTTTCTTCGATATATTTTTTCATAAAAGGAATTTTAACGGATACCTGTGTCCTTACAAAGTCGTGCCGTCTCCGGAGAGTTTCGCCTTGGCATAGTCCAATGTGAGGTCGAATGTCTTTTTTCTCGAGCTCGGTGCCTCGTACATGGCGTCAGTCATTATCCGCTCGCATATAGACCTCAGGCCGCGAGCTCCGAGCTTGTTCTCTATGGCCGTATCGACTATGAGCTCCAGCACGCCCGGCTCTATCTGCAGCTTCAGCCCGTCCAGCTCGAACATCTTCTCGTACTGGCGGATAATGGCGTTCTTCGGCTCCGTGAGTATCCTCAGCAGGGCTGCCCTGTCGAGCTGGTCGAGATAGGTCACGACAGGAAGACGTCCGATTATCTCCGGGATAAGGCCGTATGACCTCAGGTCCTGGGCCGAGACATAGCGGAGCAGGTTGTTCTTGTCGACCTGCTGCCTGTGTATGGAGCCGTAGCCTATCACCTGGGTGTTCAGCCTCTGCGCAATGCTCCTCTCGATGCCCTCAAAGGCTCCCCCGCAGATGAACAGGATATTCTGGGTATTCACCTGGACGAACTCCTGCTCCGGATGTTTCCGTCCGCCCTTCGGAGGCACATTCACGACACTCCCCTCGAGGAGTTTCAGCAGAGCCTGCTGCACCCCTTCTCCGGAGACGTCCCTGGTGATGGAGGGATTGTCGCTCTTCCTTGAGATCTTGTCAATCTCGTCAATGAAGACTATGCCTCTCTCGGCAAGCTTGACGTTGTAGTCAGCCTCCTGCAGAAGCCTCGACAGGATGCTCTCCACGTCCTCCCCGACATAGCCAGCCTCCGTGAGCACGGTAGCGTCCACGATGGTGAACGGGACTTCAAGCAGCTTAGCTATTGTCTTGGCCATAAGCGTCTTTCCCGTTCCTGTCGGACCCACCATCAGGATATTGGACTTCTCAAGCTCGAGATCCCCGGTCCCGGAGGCGGAAAGGTTGTTGTTTATCCTCTTGTAGTGGTTGTACACGGCCACGGAAAGCAGTTTCTTGGCCCTGTCCTGCCCGATCACGTACTGGTCGAGGTATTCCTTTATCTCCTTGGGCGTCATCAGCCTGGTTATCTTGTCCGGGGCAGGCTCCGACGACTTCTCGAGGTTGGTGATATAGTCATGGCAGAGCTTCACGCAGTCGCTGCAGATGGCCGAATCAAGACCCTGCAGCAGGAGAGGGACTTCACTCTCGCTCCTGCCGCAGAATACACAATGTCTTTCTTCCTTGTAGTTTCGTCCTTTTGCCATAGGAAAATCTTTATCTCGGCTTCTTCCCGGACAGTATCTCGTCTATCATCCCGTATTCCAGGGCTTCACGGGAACTCATCCAGAAGTCCCTGTCGCCGTCAGCCTCTATGGTCCTGTACGGCTTGCCGGTGTGCTCCGAGATTATGGTGTAGAGCTCCTTCTTTATCTTCATTATCTCGCGTGCCGCAATCTCTATATCGGAGGCCTGCCCGTTGGCCCCTCCGAGAGGCTGGTGTATCATTACCCTCGAGTGGGTGAGGGCTGAACGCTTGCCCTTGACCCCGGCACACAGCAGCACGGCACCCATGGAGGCGGCCATGCCGGTGCAGATGGTGGCGACATCCGGCTCCACGAGCTGCATGGTATCGTAAATACCCAAGCCTGCGGAGACAGAGCCGCCGGGGGTATTGAGATAGATGGAGATGTCGCTCTTGCTGTCCGTAGAGGCAAGGAACAGCAGCTGGGCCTGCACAATATTCGCCACATCATCATCGATAGGCACCCCGAGGAAGATGATCCTGTCCATCAGCAGACGGCTGAACACGTCCATGGAGGCCACGTTGAGCTTGCGCTCCTCTATTATCGTCGGGTTGATGTAGGAATCGAGTGCGGACCCGTACCTGTGCAGGGTCATGGAGCTGATCCCGCAGTGCAGCCTTGCGTATCTGTCAAACTCCTTGTCCATCTTACTTCAGTTCGCGGAATTCCTCCACTGAAATTTTCTTCCTGTCCAGGGTTACAACATCCTTTACCGCAGAGATTGTCTTGGAATCCTCCACCTGCTCGAGCACGCGGCGGCCTTCCTTCTCCTGCGCGAGGATGTTCCTTGCATAGTTCTCGAGTTCGGCATCAGGCACGTTGTTTATGCCGTACATGGCGAACTGGTATGCGGCAAAAGCCTTTGCGCTCGCAAGCAGGTCGGACTCTTCCACCTTCACGGAGTATTTCTCCATAAGGTAGTTCCTGACCATCTGCCAGCGGTAGTCCCGGAGGAAGAGGTCGAACTCCTTCTCGATGTCCTCCATGGTGAACTTGCCTTCATTGGCAACATATATCCACCTCTTCAGGAATTTTTCCGGGAGGGCAAGGCCGGCCTTCTTCACAAGGTAGTCCTTGACGTCGGACGCGAACCTGAACTCGGACTCCTGGGCATATTCGGCGGCGAGCCTCTCCCCTATCTTCGCATCGAATTCCTCCTCCGACTTCACGTTGCCCTCCCCGAAGATCTTGTCGAAGGTCTCCTGGGTCATAGGGGCGGACACGAAAGTCTTGACATTCTTGACAGTCATCTTGTAGTGAGGGTCGAGGGAGGCGAGCTCGGATTTCTCGACCTTGAGCATGGAAGCCCTGTCGGCCTCGTTCGTGAAGGCCTCGTTGACGTTGACCTCGATGCTGTCGCCGGCCTTGAGACCCACGAATGACGGCCTTACCGCCTCTGCCACGTTGCGCAGGGCGATGTATGTCCCTTCAACCTTGGTATCCCCCTGCTCGAGGTCCACGATTATGAAGTCTTCCTCCCCGGCGGCCTGTCCCTCCTCGAGGGAGCCGTACTGCTTGAGAAGGTTTTCCTTCATCTCTTTCCTGGCAATGTCGGTGATCCCGATCTCGTAATAAGGTATCTTGTCGTCCTTGGAGAGCTCGAGCTCAACTTTCGGGGAGAGTGCGACGTCGAACTTGAATGTGAAGTCGTTGCCGTCCTTCCACTCTGTCTCCGGCTGGCCCTCCGCAGGGAGCGGCTCCCCTATGACCTTGAGGTCGTTCTCCTTGATGAAATTGTTCAGCGAGTCTGCGATAATGTCGTTCACAGCATCTACCAGGCAGGACTGCCCGTATATCTTCTCGATGAGGCTGACAGGGGCCATGCCTTTCCTGAATCCCCTGATTTCCGCATTCCTCCTGTGGTTGTTCAGCCTTTTCTTCCTTTTCTCGGAATAGTCGTCCTTCCCTATCGACAGCGTAAGCTCGATATTGAGATCGTCGATTTTATTCTGTTCTAATTTCATGGTATTATTTAATTATTCATAACTTTCCGTACCAGCCCTGCCAGCCGCTTCCCCTCCCCGGAGAAGCCGCCCGGCGCAAGGGCGCAAATATAATCAATTTCCCGATAATAACAAAACGTGACGACGTTGTCCCGCAGTTGTCCCACAATTGTCCCGCATCAGCCCACATATCCCGCAGCATGGAGCATCCCCGAACCGGCAATAATAACCGCAACGCCGCAGCGCGAAGCGCAGGCGCGCAACCCACACCACGTTGTTCCACCACGGCCGGTGCGTCAAAACGGGCGGTCTGCAAGGCGCGCGAGGCGAGGAAACCGCAGCATACTAACGTATGTGAGGATTTCCGAGCCCGAGCTGCAACGCCGCACCCCGCCCGTTTTCACGCACCGGATCAAGGGCGTTTAGGATAAGTAATCCTCGCATGATAAATCTGCTGCAAATACCCCTTCAGCACATTCTTGACAATATTTAACTCCTTTATGGAAATATCGGCATTCTCGAACTGGCCGTCATCCATTTTGGATTTGACAATTCGCTCGACGAGGTCGGAGACGGTTTTGGAAGAATAGTCCTTGAGGGTCCTTGAAGCAGCTTCGAGGGTGTCGCAGAGCATGACGATAATCTGCTCTTTGGAGGTGGGTTTAACGCCTTTGTAATAGAAGTCGCCGGCGTCGGAGGGGTCACCGCCTTCCTTGAGGTATTTGTTGTAGAAATAGGCGGTGCAGGTGGTGCCGTGATGGGTTACGATGAAATCCTTTACGATGCCGGGGAGCTTGGCCTTGTCAGCAAGGGCCATTCCGTCAGGGACGTGCTTGACAATCTCCATGGCGCTCTCGCGCGGGGTGAGGCCGTCGTGATATCTGGCGCCGAGGGTCTCGTTTTCTATGAAGCACTGGGGATTGACCATCTTGCCTATGTCGTGGTAAAGGGCACCGGCACGGACAAGAAGGACATTGGCGTCTATGGAACGGGCAGCGGCATCCGCCAGGTTCATGACCTGGAGAGAGTGCTGGAAGGTACCCGGAGCCTTGTGCGCAAGGTCGCGGAGGAGGCGGTTGTTGGTGTCGGTGAGCTCGGTGAGCCTCGTGTTGGAGACAAGCATGAAGATTCTCTCGAAAAGGTATATGAGAGGATAGCCAGCCACGGAAAGGAAGGCCCCAATGAACAGGAAGAGGATTGTACGGAAGTCGTTGAAGCCGCTTATGCCGTCTATAAGCCGGAAACCCAGGTAGACAAGGAGCATTATGAAGAATACGGCCACGGCTGTGATGAACTGCTTCCATCCCCTGTT
This sequence comes from Candidatus Cryptobacteroides merdigallinarum, assembly GCA_017694655.1. Lineage (GTDB taxonomy): Bacteria > Bacteroidota > Bacteroidia > Bacteroidales > UBA932 > Cryptobacteroides > Cryptobacteroides merdigallinarum. The sequence continues at coordinate 18,772 of JADIMQ010000033.1, read as the reverse complement.
GTATATTTCAGCGAGGAAGATGGTGACCACCCCGGCCACAAGGAACATCACGAAAAGCTCCACCCCGTTGTGGGAGAAGATGAGCAGGGGCAGGAGAGAGATGATGTACACCGGAAGGACCACCCTCTTCTTGAAGAAGGCCACGAGATAGAGGGCGATGAGGGTGAACGGGGTCATATAGAGGAGGGCCGGGTCCACCTTGTCCACGACCAGGGCAAGCACAGTGGCAAGCAGGAAGATGACGAGCAAGTAGATATACTTGTTGGAGTCCCCGTATATCCTGTAGTTCGTGAAGTAGAGGGCAAAGAAAAGGACGACCACAAGCCCCAGGGCTATGAGGATGTTCCCGAGCCAGAGCCACACTCTCGGGCCGCTGTAGCCGAGGCTGCTCTCGTATTCGGCCTTGTACGAGTCGAGCAGCTGCTCTATCTCGGCCGTGATTATCTCCCCGTTCGAGACAATGAGCTGCCCGGCGTTCACCACCCCGGAGGTCGGGGACACATAGTCGACCGATTCCTCGTGCACGAGGTCCGTGGTCTGCCTGTCGAACAGGAGGTTCGGCTGCACAAGGTCATACAGGCCGGCAGCCCTGCAGAGGGAATCCACGTTGCATCCGAGGTTTGTCTCCGTCAGGAAGAGGAGAAGGAAATCCCGGGCCTCCTCCACTGTGTACACCTCCGAAGACGGCACCTTCCTGGCCCTCCTGTCCTTCTGTACGAAAATGACATTGCCGTCCAGGGACTTTCCCTCCGGCAGGTATCCCGAACCGGACTCGGCAAGGATGCCGCTGCCGTAGAGCCGGTCGAAGGCGTTGATTATCTCCGGCTTGAAACTGTTGGCCTTTCCAAGGTCGAGCTTCTCGACAAGGCCTATCTGGGTGTGCCCCACCTGGTCTGAATAGCGGAAGTAGGGTATGACGCTGGAACCCAGCAGTTCCTTTTCCGCCTGGATCTGGGCGTCCGTCTTGAGGACAGGGAAGTCGAACTGGGCTATCAGTGTCTCGTACATCCACGGCGAGCCTTTCCTGTAGTCATAGTTGAACTTGCCCATCCTCGGGAATATGAGGACCAGTGTCAGGAACAGTATCGCCAGGGGCAGATACACCTTGTAGGAGTGTTCGATCCTTATTTTGCTCATCACAATATAGGTTTGTATTTCAACGGGCTGATAGAGTAGCTTTCAGATATGAACGCCGGTATGCCGTACTCCTTCATCAGGGCCGTGAGCCTGCGGCATACGCCGTCCCCCGGCAGGGAGGAGGCCACAGTGACGATGAGGTCACCCCTGAAGTTGATGGTGGATATGCTGTACGGGAACATCGAGGGGGTCACCACCGGGTAGAACTCCGTGATATACTGCAGCATTGTCTCCGGCATTATCACGCTGCCGATGTTGCAGAGCGAGAATGTGGCCCTGGATGCCTGCTCCTCCATGGTCTTCCCGGCAGCCTCCACCTTCTCCCGCAGGGTACCCAGGTCAGAGATTCTGTCCAGGACACTGATACGCCTCTGCGCGTTGTAGGCAAGGGCGTCGGTCCGGAGCTGCGCCTCAAGGAGCTTTTTCTGCGACATCAGGACAGTGGCCACCGGATATTCCGAAAGCCTCCTGTTGTATGCAAGAGGAAGATTCACGAAGAACGGCCTCAGGGTCGTGGTAGGGAAATACTGCCTCAGGTTCACCTGTATGCAGGAGACGGCGTATTCCCCCTGGACATCCTTCTCCGGATACTCCTGGAGGAGGGCATGCGAGAAGAAGGGCGAGATTATCGTGGAGGGCACAGGGCAATATCCGCGCACCTCCCCCTTCACCTTCGGGAGGGGGACATGTATCTGTGTGACCCTGAAGTCCCCGTCCATGGACGTAACGTCGATGTTGAGGGCCTTCGCGTCCATATACCATACAGGACGGGATGCCGGGATATCGTCCAGCCTGACAAAGGCGTCGTCCGCCTCAATGTCGTGGAATTCGCTCTCCGGGGTTATCACGCTGCCGTCGTTCTCCACATCGTATCCGCTGAGGAGGAGATAGCGGAAAATCGCCGCCCTCACGAACGGGACCACCCCCTTCTCGTCTGTCAGGGACTTGTGGAAATCGAAGTAGAAAGTCTTGTGGTCCGCGAATACGGCAAACAGGCAGTCATGGCCGAAGGCCCCTGAAGCCGCAAAAGAGGACCTCTCACCGAGCGGATAGACCCGCACCGGGGAATCCATGCCCCTGTAGACGATGGACTCCTCCTGCGGCACCGCCTTGAGCGCCAGCTGGGGGAAGCGGGGCATAAGGTCCTCCAGGGCCCGCTCCATGACAGCCATGTCCACAGTCATGGTAAGGCTTACGACGTAGCAGAATGCGGAACCGGACCTGTCGGACCCGGAATACAGGTACATGCTTCCCAGAAGGTCGGGAGTCAGATAATCCTTGCTCATGCCGTAAAAATGGATTTATTTGTGGAAAGGACTGTCAGGTTCCTTGGCCATGTAGCTGAACTCCACCTTGTCGGTGAGCCACGGCCAGAACTTGTGCACCAGGACTGTCAGCCAGCCGAGGGGGGTCAGCACCATCTCCCTCTTCCTGCGGGCGAGGCCTTTGGCAAGATAGCGGGCCACCTTCTCGGCCGTCATCATCCTGCCCTCGTCCCGCGGGGTGGTGCCCTGTGCGGAACCGTCCGCCGTGAGGGCGGCGTTCCTGACATTGGAGGCAGTGAACCCGGGCGCAAACACCATCACATGAAGGCCGTCGTAAAGATGCTCTATCCGGAGGGTGTCCAGGAAGCCGCGTATGGCGTATTTGGAGGAAGAATATCCAGTCCTGCCCGGCAGCCCTGCAAAACCGGCGATGGAGATGACCCCGACCACCGAGCCCCGGGACTTGAGCAGCCACGGGAGGGCGTACTTCGTACAGTAGACAGTCCCCCAGAAATTGACGTCCATAAGGGTCTTTATCACGGAAAGGTCCACGTCCCGGAACATGGCGCGCATGGACAGCCCGGCGTTGTTCACCAGGATGTCTATCCGGCCGAACCTCTCCACGGCCTTCTCTATGAGGTTCCTGCAGTCCTCCTCGGACGAGACGTCCGTCCTGACCCACATTGTCTCGGTCCTGGAGGAAAGTTTCTCCGCAATTTCCTGAAGCTTTTCCGCGGACCTTGCAGCCAGGACAAGCCTTGCCCCGAGGGATGCGAATAATTCGGCAGAAGCCAACCCAATTCCTGAGCTGGCTCCTGTTATTATCATCACCTTGTTTTCAAAGAATCTCCTGTTCATTACGGGAACTGATGAAAACGTGGAACTTGCTACTGGTGTATTGCCATGTCGACAACGTCGTCACCGTCATACTCCCCTTTCTCGAGCTTCTCCCTTATCTCGGCAAAGGTCTTGAGGGTGTATTCCACATCTTCCATGGAGTGGGCGGCCGTAGGGATGACCCTGAAGATTATCATTCCCTTCGGTATGACAGGATATACGACTATGGAGCAGAAGATGCCGTAGTTCTCCCTGAGGTCAACGGCCATCCTCGTGGCCTGGCCAACGCCTCCCTTGATAGCCACAGGGGTCACACAGGCCTCTGCCGGGCCGATGTCGAAGCCGAGCTTGCGGAACCCGTCCTGGAGGGTGCGGGTCACGTTGAAGAGCTTCTTCCTGAGCTCGTCGCCCTCGGCGCTGCGGATAATCTCGAGCCTCTTGAGCCCGCCTTCCACGAAGGCCATAGGGAGAGACTTCGCGTATATCTGGGAACGGAGGTTGTACCTGAGGTAGTCTATTATGACCTTAGGCCCGGCCACGAACCCTCCTATGCTGGCCATGGACTTCGCGTAAGCCCCGATGTAGAGGTCCACCTCGTCCATAACCCCGAAATGCTCGGAAGTGCCGCGTCCGTGCTCGCCCATTACGCCGAACCCGTGCGCGTCGTCGATGAGTATCCTGAAGTTGTATTTCTTCTTGAGGGCCGCTATCTGGTCCAGGATGCCGAGGGCGCCGGTCATGCCGTAGACTCCTTCGGTTATGAGGAGGATGCCGCCCCCTGTCTCCTCACAGAGCTTGGAAGCCCTTTTAAGGGTGGCTTCGCAGCTTTCTATGTCATTGTGGCGGTAGGTCATCCTCTTGCCCATGTGGAGACGTGCACCGTCGATGAGGCAGGCGTGGGCCTCGGAATCATATACGATAATGTCGTGCCTGTCCATGAGGGCGTCTATGGTGGAAATTATACCCTGGTATCCGAAGTTGAACAGGAAGGCATCCTCCTTCTTCTCGAAATCGGCGAGTTCCCTCTCGAACTGCTCGTGGAGGGAAGTGTGGCCGGACATCATGCGGCTTCCCATAGGGTATGCGAGCCCCCATTTCGCCGCTGCTTCCGCGTCGGCCTTCCTTACTTCAGGATGATTGGCAAGCCCGAGATAATTGTTGAGACTCCAGCAGAGGACTTCTTTCCCGCGGAATTTCATGTGAGGTCCGATTTCCCCTTCGAGTTTCGGGTACATGTAATATCCGAAAGCTTTCTGTCTGTACTGTCCGAGAGGACCGCCCGAGTCTCTCGCAATTCTGTCAAAAATATCCATAACTAATATTAAGTTTTAATACATTCTCATATCTTCTTCGCCGGAATCACCGCCCTTCCGGTAAAATTCTTTTCCGGCGAGGGATTTCAAGGCCTGCGACGGCAAGGAAACCGGAGTTTACTTCCGTAAATGAGGATTTCCGAGCCAAGCATAACGCCGAAATCACCGTCGGAAAAAATTTTACGCATCAACATTGGCATAATGAGCATTCTGCTCGATAAACTCCCTCCTCGGCGGTACATCATCCCCCATAAGCATGGAGAAGGTCCTCTCTGCCTCGGCGGCATTGTCAATGGTCACCTGGCGGAGCAGCCTTCTCGACGGGTCCATTGTAGTCTCCCAAAGCTGTACATCGCTCATCTCGCCGAGACCTTTGTACCTCTGCACGGTCACGCCCTTGTCGGTGCCCTTGCCGAGCTTCTCGGTGGCTGCACGCCTCTCGTCGTCGGTCCAGCAGTATATCTCTTCCCGGCCCTTCTTCACGAGGTAGAGAGGCGGGGTGGCAAGATAGACATAGCCGTTCCTTATGAGGTCAAGCATATACCTGAAGAAGAAGGTGAGTATCAGGGTGGCGATATGGCTCCCGTCGACATCGGCATCGGTCATTATGATGACCTTGTGATAGCGGAGCTTGGAGAGGTTCAGGGCCTTGTGGTCGTCTTCTGTACCGACGGTTACCCCGAGGGCAGTGTATATGTTGCGTATCTCCTCGCTTTCGAACACCCTGTGTTCCATGGCCTTCTCCACATTGAGTATCTTTCCCCTGAGCGGAAGGATGGCCTGGGTCATCCTGTCCCTGCCCTGCTTGGCCGTACCGCCTGCGGAGTCTCCCTCGACAAGGAAGAGTTCGCACTGTTCAGGGTCGCGCAGGGAGCAGTCAGCCAGTTTTCCCGGCATTCCTGCACCGGACATCACGGTCTTGCGCTGCACCATCTCGCGGGCCTTCCTCGCGGCATGTCTCGCGGTAGCCGCCAGTATCACCTTGTCCACTATGGCCTTGGCATCCTTCGGGTTCTCCTCGAGATAGGCCTCGAGGGCGGCGGCGGTAGCCTGGGAGACGGCGGAGACCACCTCCCCGTTCCCGAGCTTGGTCTTTGTCTGGCCCTCGAACTGCGGCTCGGCGACCTTCACCGAGATCACGGCCGTGAGGCCTTCCCTGAAGTCATCCGCGGCAAGGTCGAACTTCAGCTTGGCGAGGAGGCCGTTCTTGTCCGCATAGTTCTTCAGGGTCCTGGTAAGTCCCATCTTGAATCCCTGGAGATGCGTGCCTCCCTCTATGGTGTTGATATTGTTCACGTAGGAATAAATCTTCTCGGAGAACCCGGTATTGTACTGCATGGCCACCTCGATAGGGATTATCTTGTCCGTCTCAAGATAGATAGGGTTCTCTATGAGCTTTTCCGCGCCCCCGTCGAGGTAGTTGACGAATTCCTTCAGGCCTTCCTTCGAATAGAAGACGTCGCTGCGGAACTCGTCGGTAGGGACGTCGTTGGCGTCGAGGGCCTTCTCCCTGCGGTCGGTCAGGGTAAGCCTTATCCCCTTGTTCAGGTAGGCCAGTTCCCGGAGCCTCGCGGCGAGGGTGTCGTACTTGTAGACTGTGGTAACGGTGAATATTTCCGGGTCCGGATGGAAGGTTATGATGGTCCCGGTATCGGAGGCCTCGCCCGTGACGGCGACATCGGCCTTAGGCTTGCCCTTGGAATACTCCTGCACGAATACCTTCCCTTCCCTGTGGATTTCAGCCTTCAGGTAGTCCGAAAGCGCGTTCACGCAGGATACGCCGACTCCGTGGAGACCGCCCGAGACCTTGTAGCTGTCCTTGCTGAACTTTCCTCCGGCGTGCAGCACCGTGAGCACGACCTCGAGCGCGGACTTGTGCTCCTTCTCATGCATCCCGGTAGGTATGCCTCGGCCGTTGTCCCTGACAGTAATGGAATTATCCTCGTTGATTGTGACCTCTATATCCGTACAGAATCCGGCGAGCGCCTCGTCTATACTGTTGTCCACGACTTCATACACAAGATGGTGCAGTCCTCTCTCCCCTATGTCACCTATATACATGGAAGGCCTTTTCCTCACGGCTTCCAGACCTTCGAGCACCTGGATGCTGCTTGCGGAATACTGGTTCTCCGCACTGTTCTTCACTTCGTTGTCGTTCATTTCCAAATAAAAATAATTAATATCAGCCGGCTCGCCGCCGGATTCCGATTATAAGCGGACAAATTTAATCATTTTATCAGAAACTGCTTTGGATAGATGTCTAAATTTCATCAAAAAAATTATTTGCCGGGACTTTCCCGGACAAAATCCGTCCCTGGAGGAAGCCTGTCCCGGCACTACAGGTTCAGGCAGATCCCGGCCGTGAAATATATGCCGCTTTCCGCATAGAGAGGCGTGCGCTGGACAGTCATGTCGAGAAGGTTGCCGCCGCGCAGCCAGAAGGAGAACTTCCTCGTGAAGGCGTATTCGAGGGTGACTCCCAGGTCCGCATACCCCGGTATCCTTGCCTGCATGGACGGCACGCCGGAGAGGGTCAGGAGATTGCCGCGGCGTTCAGTCGCGAAGGCACAGTCCACACCGGCGAATATCCTGCCTTTCCAGTTGTAGACGATGTCCGCATACCCGGAGAAGGGTGCCGGGGAGAAGACCTGCGCCCCGCGTCCGGCCAGGTCCGTGGCAAGGTACTGCATCCAGCCTCCGACCCTGACATCCTGGGAAGTCCAGGAAAAGTCGAGCCTGGTGAAGAAGATCTGGCAGGGGGTATATCCGAGTCCGGGGGAAAGGCGGGACACCCCGGAGTCCTCCAGCAGGAGGCCAGTCCAGAACGGGGCATTCGCGAAATTCCTGTAGCCGGCCCTGAGGTCGTAGCGCAGGCGGGAGGCGATGTTCCCCTCGATGCCCAGCGCGGCCGAAACCCTTTCCACAGTATTGTCGAGCAGGGGTCCTGTCCCGGGAACCCCGTCCATGTAGACATTGTACAGCGGGGAGACATGCCTGTTCCTCTCCAGGAGGGAAGAATAGGCGTTTATGTCCGGGCCTCCGCCTGCCGTCAGGTACAGGTCGAGATATTTCCTTATCACGGTGAAGTCAATCCTTATGTCCGGGTACACGACCTGCCCGCGGGCCGTGTTCATCGGATGGAGGAGACCTTCGCGGTTGTTGCGCAGCAGGAAAGCCAGCTTCACACCGAGGTTGACGTCCCACCGGCTATTCGAGAAGACATAGCGCGGGGTGAAGGATATGTTTCCCGCATCCGAGGCATAAAGGCCCCCGTACGAGGCGAAGTCCACGCCGGCGTCCAGCATGATGGAGTGGCCGGACTTGAACATGCCGCCCAGGGATGCGTCCAGGCTGAAGTCGTGCTCCGTGAGGCAGAGCCTGCCTGCGGACGGGAGCATCTGGTAGGAGGCCTTGTCCTCCGCATATCGGTAGCGTGCCTCCACATCATAGACGAAGTGGCTCTCGATCCTTTCCTTCGAGGAAACCCCGAGCTTCAGGTCCACACCGTCGTAGGCCCGTTTCACGAGCGTGTCCTTCAGGGCGGTGCCGTAGTACCCGGCCTGGAAGCGGAAAAGGCCCTTGTTCCAGTCATAGGAGCCGTCCACCCCGGCTTCGGAAAGCAGGTCGTAGCCGGAGAAGCGTCCCCCGTCCGGGGATACGGATGCCACAGGTGCGGACATGTCCGGGGCGAGGCTGCGGTACTTCCCGACGTAGGAACGGTGTTTCGCATACAGGGACAGGCGGAACCTGTCCCCTTTCAGGGGCGACCACACGAAATCCAGGGTAGGGTGCAGGGTATATCCGGCCCCAGCCCGCAGGTACAGTGTCCGTTCCCCGGAATCCCCCGGGGCCAGGTCCATGTCCATGAGGAAAGGACGGAATTCGTATGCCCCGCGGAAAGGATTGTCGAAGACGGAATAGTCGAACTCGAGGTTGAACCTCTGCACGCTGTCCGGGAGGGCCATCTCCAGCGAAGGCTTGTCCACATCCATGAGGGCTCCCCTGTACTGCCTCGAGACCTCCACCGTCGGGTTCAGGTCCTGGGAAAATGCGACGGCCGGCAGAAACAGCAGCGCCGGAATAAGATATTTTGCGGTATTCTTCATTTCCAAATACTGTTATAAAACTGTCCTGCCCGGCTACAGCTCGGTCCCGCCGGATTCTTCCATAAGTTTTCCGAGCTTCTCCAGGCGCATGCGTACGCTCTCCAGCACATCGTCATCCCCGGCTTCCGGGGTATAGCCCTCCGCCACACTCTCGAAAGTCGCCCTGGCCTGCTCGAGGTTGTCCCTGTCCACGAAGGAGTCACCGAGCACCACGAACGCCTTCGCTAGCCAGTAGTTCTGCCCCGTACCTGAGTCCGAGAAAGCATAGACGCGTGTCTCCACCTCGTCGAAGGCTCCCCTGTCGTAGCTGTCCTGTATCCTCAGGAAAGCGGCTTCGGCACCCTCCGGGGTGGAAGTGGACTCCGCGAGCCGGGCCAGTACCTCCATGGCCTCGTCCCTGCGGGAGGTCGCCAGAAGGGACTTGGCGTCGACATACATGGCCTCACGCGCAAGGTCCTCCCCTGCCTGACCGGACTCCGCAAGGATACCGGCATATTTTATGGCCTCGTCATACATCCTGGAACGGTAAGCCGACCGCATCAGCCCGACCAGGGCCGTGAAACGGTATTCTTCCGGACCGGAGTACAGGGAGGCATAGGCGTCGAAGGCTTCCCGGTATTTCTGCATGGAATAGGAAAGCTCCGCATAGTTCAGGGCAGCCTGTACCGTAAATGAACCCGTACCGTATTCCATGACCTTCAGATAATGGTCGCAGGCATCCTCCGGACGTCCGGTGCCCCTGTAGCATTCGGCCAGATAGTATTCCGCGTCGGAAATCCTGCCTCCCTCCGGGTATTTCCCGATATAGGACGAGAGGGATGCCATGGCCTTTGGATAATTCCCGGACAGGAATATCTGCTCGGCGGCGTTGAATATCATCATCTCCTTCTCAGCCTCGGTCTTGAGGGAAGACCTGCCGATGCTGTCTATGTAGGCGAGGTACTCTTCCGGGGTGTTCTCGGACTTGTAGACGGACTCTATGGCAAGCAGGGCCTCGTCCGCATACACGGAAAGCGGCATGTCCTCGACCACCTTCTTGTAGCAGGCAAGGGCCTTCGCGTTGTCCGACTTGTTCCTCCATATCATCCCAAGCTCTATGTAGGACCTGGCGACGAAGCTGCTGTCCCGTACAGTGGCGGCAAGGGTATTGAAACAGCCGGCAGCCTTGTCAGGCTCGCCGGAGGCCACGAGGGAACGTCCGTACTCGTACATCGCCTCCGGATAGAACGGGGCGGACGGGGAGGCTTCCAGCACATTGGAGAGCAGGCTTGTCTTCCGGGAGAGGTCGCCCGCCAGACCGTAGGCCAGGGCATCCTGGTAGTAAGGATAGATGTCGTCGGCATCGAAATAGTCCTTCAGCACCTTGTCGTAGGATGCAGCGGCCTCCCGGTATTTCTGCTGCATGAACATGCAGTCCCCGTACCGGACAAGGGCCTCCTTCCTCCATTTCGGGGTGCCGCCGGAAAGATATTCTGTAAGCCACCTGGCGGCGTCGTCATAGCGGTTTTCCTTCAGGTGGCAGTAGGCGATGTTCAGAGGTATCAGGGAAGACTCCTCCTTGCCGTACAGGGCAGAAGTATTGTACAGGTCCATCAGGACAGACAGGGCGTTGCCGTACTGCCCGCTCCTGTAGTAGGACTCGGCGAGCCAGTAGCGCGACATCTGGTTGAAATATGTCCGGCGGTCGGAATAATAGGCGGCCGCCCGGAGGCAGTCCGCCGCGGCCCTCCAGGAGCCCTTGGAAATAAGCTCATTCGCCCGGAGGTAGTTTGCCTTCATGTAGTTGGACTTCATGTCCGGGTCCAGCTCGTCTATCTGGTCGTAGGCCTCTATGGCCCCCTCATAGTCCCGCCCGTAAAGGGCCGCTATGGCTATGTAGCTGTATATCTGCCCGGTCTTCCCTGTCCCGGGATATTCCTCGAGATAGTCGTAGAAGACGGAGGAGTCGGTGTTCAGGTCGAAGGCGAGCTTGGCGTAGTTGAAAAAGGCGTCCTCCTTGATTCCGGCATCGAAACCGGTCATGGAGGCATCCCTGAAGGCCCCCATGGCGGCGACCTTGTTGCCGGTCTTTATGAAGGAGTACCCGAGATGGTAGTTGGCTATCTGCCCGAGGGAGTCGCTCCTGTCCGTCATCATGGAGAAGCTGTCGATGGCCCCCTGGTAGTCCTTCACGGCATAGAGGACTGAACCGGCATAGAAGAAGTCCGAACGGGAGCGCGGGGAAAGGGACTTGCGGCTGAGGTCGAAATACTTCCTCGCGGTCTCGTTGTCCCCGAGCACGAGGCAGGCCTCCGAGATGAAGCGGGCGATATATGGCTTCCTGTCCTCCGGCGCCGTCTCCATCAGCTGCGGGCCTTCCTCCCGGACTCTCCCGTACTCTTTGAGCATGAAGCGGCATTCAAGGAGATAGAAGGAGGCTATGCCGGTGAAGCGGCTGTCCTTTTTCGCCTTTTCGAGCCACTCCACGGCGTCGGCGAAATCCTCCTGCTCATAGTATATGTAGCCTATGGCATACTCCGCCGGGGCCGTATAGTCGGAATGGGAACGCATGGCAAGGTCCCTGAAGCGGAGCAGGGCCCTGTCGAAATACCTGAGCTCGAAGTCGCAGTAGGCACGCTTGAAAAGGAACTCCGGGACCTGCTTCCTGTAAAGGTTGTGCCTCGACAGCTCCGCGAACTGGGCCGCCGCCCCACGGAAATCCTTGTCGTCAAAGAGGTTGAGGGCATACCTGTAGCGTATCTGCGGTATCAGTCCGGAAGACTGTGAACGGGCGGTGAATTCCTCTATCAGAGCCTCGTAGCCCGGCACCCGGAGATGTGTGGCCGTGAGGACATAGTAACCTGCGGCATTCTCGTCATCCCCGGCCTGCGCCAGTTCCCTGAAAAGGAGCATAGCCCTGTCGTACATCCCCTTCCCGTAGAGGTCGAGGGCTTCCCTGTACTGTGCCGTGTGTGGCTGCCCGCCGGCTCCTTCCGCATATCCTGCGTCACGGGCGCCCGCCAGAGTGGAGGAAAGCGCCAGGAGACAGACGGCCACAAACTTCATATAGCTCATAAGTTATCACATTTTTCCGCAAAAATAGGCTTTTTTTACTATTTTTGTAGAATGTGCTTGATTTTATTATACGATGGAAAACAATAAACCCATAATATCTTTCAAGGATGCCGACATAAAGGGCGGCGATAGTACGGTGATATACGGCCTCGACATGGACGTATATCCAGGGGACTTCCTGTACATAGTCGGGAAGGTAGGGACCGGCAAGACCTCGATAATACGGACGATGATAGCCGAGACCCCCCTGGTGAAGGGCCGCGGGGAGGTCTGCGGCTTCGACCTCGGCTCCATCAGGGAAAAGGAGATACCCTTCCTGCGGAGGAAGCTCGGGGTCGTCTTCCAGGACTTCCAGCTCCTGATGGACAGGACCGTGGAGGAGAACCTGCTTTTCGTCCTGAAGGCCACTGGATGGAAGAGCGGCACGGACATGGACAGAAGGACAGTGGAAGTTCTCGAGGCTGTGGGCATGGAACACAAGGCCCACAGGATGCCCCACCAGCTTTCCGGAGGGGAGCAGCAGAGAGTGGCCATAGCCCGCGCCCTCCTGAATGACCCGGAGGTAATCATTGCCGACGAGCCCACCGGCAACCTCGACAACGAGACGGCGGACGGGATAATGGCCCTGCTCACGTCCATAAACAGGGAGAGGGGCACGGCAGTAGTCATGGTCACCCACAACAGGGCAATCTTCGGCAAGTACAGGGGAAGGGTGATGGAGTGCAGGAACGAGGAATGCAAGGAAATAGAGGCATGAACAGGAAGGAAAGATATTCCGGCATCCTGGACTGGTTCGGGAAGAACATGCCGGACGTGAAGACGGAACTCGACTATGACACCCCCTTCCACCTGCTTGTGGCCGTGATACTCTCGGCCCAGTGCACCGACAGGAGGGTGAACATGCATACTCCGGACATATTCAGGAAATATCCTGTCCCGGAAAGGCTGGCGGAGGCCGACGAGAACGAGGTCCGCGAGGACATCAGGTCCATCACTTACCCCAACAGCAAGGCCAGGCACCTTGTCGGGATGGCCAGGATGCTGGTGGATGAATTCGAGGGAAAGGTGCCCGAGGACACGGAGGACCTCGTGAGGCTTCCGGGGGTCGGGCGCAAGACAGCGAACGTGATAGCGTCCATAGTCTACGACAAGCCGGTGATTGCGGTAGACACCCATGTGTTCAGGGTCGCGAGGAGGCTCGGGCTCTCTGACGGGAAGACGGTGGAGGCAGTGGAGAAGGAGCTCACGGCAAACATTGCCCCGGAGCTCAGGCCGATGGCACACCACTGGCTTATCCTCCACGGGCGCTACGTATGCAAGGCCGTCAGGCCTGACTGCGCGAACTGCCAGATCAGGGGATGGTGCAGATATTCAGAAGAACAGGAAACGAAAAACGGGGACAGGAAATGACATTTACTTCAGAAAATGTATTGCTCATACTTTCAGTACTGATTTTCAGCAGCATCCTTATAAGCAAGGCCGGCTACCGCTTCGGGCTGCCTTCCCTCCTGCTGTTCCTGGTGGCGGGCATGCTCTTCGGGGTGGACGGGCTCGGGCTGCAGTTCAACGATGTCAAGCAGGCCCAGTTCATAGGGATGTGCTCCCTGTGCGTAATACTGTTCTCCGGAGGCATGGAGACGAAGATAAAGGAAATAAGGCCTGTGCTCGCACCGGGACTCATGCTGTCCACGCTCGGGGTGGTGCTCACCACAGTGTTCACCGGACTGTTCATATTCGTCCTGTCCGTGTGGGACAGGTGCCCGATAAGCCTTCCTCTGGTGACCTGCCTCCTGCTTGCCGCCACAATGTCCTCCACCGACTCGGCATCGGTATTCAACATACTCAGGAACAGCAAGATGCGCCTGAAGAACAATCTCCAGCCGATGCTGGAGCTCGAGAGCGGGAGCAACGACCCCATGGCCTACATCCTGACCATCATCCTGATCCAGCTGGCAAACGCCCTGACGGGGGACAGCGCCGGGAGCCTGGATTCGTGGTCAGTGGCCGGCGACGCGTTCAGGACCCTGCTGCTGCAGTTCGGGGTGGGCATACTCGGGGGTGCTGTCTTCGGGTTCGCGAGCGTCTGGTTCCTGCGCAGGGTGAACCTCAACAACGCCCCGCTGTACGCCATACTCCTGCTCAGCGTGATGTTCTTCTCCTACACCGCCACCACCTACCTCTCCGGAAACGGCTACCTGGCCGTGTACCTGGCCGGCATCATAATAGGGAACAAGTCAATCCCCTACAGGAAGGATATCCTGTCCTTCTTCGACGGGATGACATGGCTGGTGCAGATATTCATGTTCCTCATCCTCGGGCTGCTGGTCAACCCGCACGAAATGCTGAAGACCGGTCCTGTGGCCCTGCTGATTGGCATATTCATGATACTGGTGGCAAGGCCGTTGAGCGTGTTCATCTCCCTGGCCCCGTTCAGGAAGATATCCACGGCCTCCAAGAGCTTCATATCGTGGGTCGGGCTCCGTGGGGCCGCACCCATACTCTTCGCCACCTACCCTGTGGTCGAGAATGTGGAGGGGGCTGACCTCATCTTCAACATCGTGTTCTTCATAACCCTCCTCTCCCTCATAATCCAGGGCAGCTCCATCACCGGGAGCGCCAGGCTGCTCAAGCTCAACGAGGACATGCCTGAAGAAGAGAACACCTTCGGTGTGGAGGTACCTGAAGAGGCCGGGAAACTGGTGGAGATAACCCTCACGGAGGAGTCCCTGCTGCACGGCAACACCCTGAAGGAGCTGAAGCTGCCGGAGGGCATGCTGGTAATGATGATAAAGAGGCAGGACAAGTTCATTGTCCCTAACGGGAGCGTGGAGCTCCAGGCCGGGGACAGGCTTCTGATAATCTCGGACCACGACAATGAGGGATAGGCCCTAAAGAGTCCTGGCGCGGGTCACGCAGGAAGGGATTTCATCCCGGTAGTGGGTAACGTACAGGAGGGAGACGCGCGGGTCTGCGCAATACTTGTCTATTATCTCCAGGGCAAGGGCCTTCCTGCCGGAGTCGAGCCCGTGGAGAGGTTCGTCCAGGACCAGAAGTTCAGGAGATTTCACGAAGGCCCGGGCAAGGAGGACCAGGCGCTGCTCCCCGTACGAGACCTTCACGAAAGAGCGGCCGGCAAGTGATTCTGCCCCGAAGATCTCCATCCACGCGAGGGCCCTCGCCCTCTGCTCCGGAGTACATTCCCTGAAAAGGCCTACGGAGTCGAAAAAACCGCTCTCAACGACTTCCCGGCAGGGTATATCCTCCATATAGCAGGTGTGGACGTCCGGGCTGAGGTAGCCTATCCTCCGCTTTATGTCCCATATACTCTCCCCTGTCCCCCGTCTCCTGCCGAAAAGTACGATATCGTTGGCATAGGCCTGCGGATTGTCGCCACAGACAAGGCTCAGCAGGGTGGATTTCCCGGAGCCGTTCTTCCCGAGCAGGGCCCAGCACTCCCCTTTCCCGACAGACCAGTCCAGGCCGGAAAGTATGGTCTTTTCCTTATACTTCACTGTCACATTCCTCATTTCCAGCACATTCCTGTAGTCTTCGGCAGGTGCCGGACCGTTCCCTGGCAGGCGGCCTACATGCAGAATGGTGCCGGAAGCAGGGCCGAAAAGCCTTTCCACATAGCCTCCGGAGAAAAACACGCCTCTTGTCACCGGCGGAAGAAGCCGCCTGTCGAGCACCGGCTGGACCTTGTCTATCCAGGCGGGGATGTCCTCATGGCGGCCAAGCACAAGGATGACCTGCAGGCCCTTCTTCCTGCTCATGGAGGAGAGCATGTTGTCAAGGACTCTGCGGGAGCCCTCGTCCAGGCCTATGAACGGGTTGTCAAGGACAAGGACAGAAGGCCCGGACATCAGGGCCCGAGCTATCATCAGCTTCCGGAGTTCCCCGCTCGAAAGCGAGAGGACCTTTTTCCCCAGGGGCTCCCTGATGCCGAAAAGCTCCATATCCTCCATGGAAAGGGCTCCCGGACCACCGTCAAGCAAGTCAGAGACATGAGGAGAGTCCGCCGAATCCTGGGAATTCCATCTCTGCTGGTAATAGGAAGGCATTGCTCCGGGCATGGAGTATATGTCCTGGAAGACGAGGGTGCGGATACCGCCCCTGACTTCTTTCCCGTTCCTGCCGAGACACCGTACCCTGCCCTCCTTAAGGGCAACGGCACCCCGGACAGTGTCCATGAACAGGGATTTCCCGGCCCCGTTCGGCCCTGTCACGGCCCAGTTCTCACCCTCGGCCATATTCCATGACAAAGGTTCCCTGAAACGGAATTCAGGGAACCTCGCCACTGCGTTTTCGAGTATTATCTCCATAAGCGTAGCCTGACGTACAGACGTACCGGGAGGGGCATGGCAAGTCCAGCAAGGGACCAGGCCCAGTCCGGAGACGTCTCTCCCGCAGGCTGGAGGGACGTTATTTTATGAACTGCGCCTTCAGCTTCTCTGTCTTGGCGTCCGCGTCATCTCCCTTGGCACCGAAATAGAACTTGATCTTCGGCTCGGTACCGGAAGGACGTACGGAAACCACATCCCCGTCTGCGCTGAAGAACTGGAGGACATTGGACTTCGGCAGTCCTGTCTCCTCCGGCTTCTCGTAGTCGATTACCTTGACGACAGGAGAGCCGGCAAGCTCTGCCGGAGGGGTGGCCCGCAGGTCCGACATTATCTTCGCTATCTCCTCCACACCGGCCTTACCCTTGCGGACGAGGGATGTAAGGGACTCCCTGTAATACCCGAACTCGGCATATATGTCCTGCATCAGCTGGTAGAGGGTCTTCCCCTGGTCGGCAGCCCAGCATGCGCATTCGGCGACCATCGAGCAGGCGATCATGGCATCCTTGTCGCGGACGAACTCCCCGACGTTGAAGCCGTAGCTTTCCTCTCCACCGCAGATGAACTCGCCCTTGCCCTCGTTCTGCTTCACTATCTCGGCGATATACTTGAAGCCGGTAAGGACATTGTATACCTTCACCCCGAACTTTTCGGCAATGGCACGTATCAGTTCTGTGGTGACAATGGTCTTCACGACATACTTTGTGGAATCCAGCTTGCCCAGCTCATGCCATCTCGTGAGGATATAGTATGTGAGCATTGCACCGGTCTGGTTGCCGTTGAAAAGCACCATCTTCCCGTCGTTGTCACGGACGGCGATACCCATCCTGTCGGCATCCGGGTCGGTGGCGAGGACGATGTCGGCGTTCTCCCTGTCAGCCACCTCGATGGCCATCTTCAGGGCCGACGGCTCCTCCGGGTTAGGTGAGGCCACGGTCGGGAAATTGCCGTCGCTCACATCCTGGTCAGGGACATGGTAGACCTTCTCGAAGCCGAGCCTCTTCAGGGCTTCCGGGACAAGGCGCACGCCTGTACCGTGAAGCGGGGTATAGACAAACTTCAGGTCCTTGTGCCTTGCCCTGGATTCAGGAGAGAGGGTAAGTGACAGGATATCGTTGAGGTATGCATTGTCCATCTCCGCACCCATGGTCTCTATCTCACCGCACTCGTCAGTGGCCTCGAACTTCACCATAGACGGGTCCGTGATGGCATTGACCTCGGCGACGATGTCCTTGTCCACAGGGGAGGTTATCTGCGCCCCGTCTGACCAGAAGACCTTGTAGCCGTTGTATTCCTTCGGGTTGTGCGATGCCGTAACCATCACCCCGGCCTGGGCGCCTTTCTTCCTTATGGCGTAGCTCAGTTCAGGCGTCGGACGGAGATTGTCGAATATGAAGACATGGAGGCCGTTCGCAGAGAGGACATCCGCGGTTATCTTCGCGAATTCCTTGCTGTGGTTCCTGCTGTCGAACGAGATGCAGACCTTTATGTCGTCCCCGGTGCAGTGTTTCCTGATGTAGTTCGCCAGGCCCTGGGTGGCCATACCTACGGTGTATTTGTTCATCCTGTTGGTACCCACACCCATTATTCCCCTGAGTCCTCCCGTACCGAATTCGAGATTACGGTAGAAAGCGTCCTCGAAACCTGCAGGGTCGGTGTTCCTCAATTCGATGATCTGACACTTGGTCGCGTTGTCATAGTTGCCGTCGAGCCAGCTCTGGGCGACCGCTCTGAAATCTTTTTCCATGATTGATCGTTAGTTTAAATATAGCGTTAATATATTTTCAGTCTTCAAGGCATTTTCCCGGAGGGAAGGGTCACGTATATTCCTGTCCGGAAACATTATCATACAAATTTAGAAACAGTTTTGAAATTTTTCAAAAATTCTTTCAAGCGGCTTTCCGGCATGGATTTCCTTATCTTCTGCCAGAGCGGCATCCGTTTCAGGCCCCTTCGCACCGGGGTATCGTACAGAAGGGACAGGAGGAAGAGGAACATAGCCTGCCGTTGCCCAGGTAGCTGGCGGACAGGGACACGCCGATATCCGGAAGCCTTTGCGCCCTGGCCGCCTTAAGGGCCTCCCCGGCGGCTTCCGCTGCGGTCCTGCATGCCTGGATACTCACGCTCTGCCCGTCCGCAAGGCGGAAGAGTTCCTCTATGCCCATCTTCCGGGGCTGGGCACACACCCCCTGGCTACATAGGATTGCAGTGCACAACAACCCTATGAGCCTTTTCTCATTGCTCATAAATTACTGATTATTTTATAGTTACTGAATAAGTACGATTGTATGGAAAAAGGAAGCCGGAGGCTAGATCAGCGCAGCCGCTCCCCAAGAGTGAAAGTCATGAATCTTGTTCCTGTATTGAACTGTGTATATTCCCATACGATACTTCATATATCCGTATTCCAGACATGCAAAATTAGAAAAATTTCAGGACATGAGACATGACATTGAAAAGGAACTTCAGCTTATTGTCAAATTATTTTTCTGAAAATACGGACAGTTTGTGGTAATTTTGCAGGACGAAGGACGTGGGCGGCTGCGGGAGACGGGGCTCTTCCTGGCAGCGCGTCTCTCCGGGAAACAGTTCAAGACATATTGCCATGAATGACTTCGCCAGATTCGTAACTGAAAACGAGAATGCCGACACCACGAGGCTCCTCCTCTCGTACAAGGGAGGGGACGGCTTTGACATACGTCTGGCAGCCAGCACAATAG
>JADIMQ010000032.1 GCA_017694655.1 Candidatus Cryptobacteroides merdigallinarum | reverse complement strand
GTTCTGGACCTCGTCCAACAGGATATATTCATACCCAGGATAGACATCATCCAGCATCCGCATGACCAGGTTCGCATCCCAAGTTTCCAACAATTGATAATTGTCGAAGTTCAGATATGCGAAATTCTTGTCTCGCAGCATCAATAATGCCTGAGTGGATTTGCCCACCCGCCGAGGACCTGTTATCAACTTGATCAGATGGCTACTCAATAACAAATCTGTATCTTGGATGCTCTTACGTACCAAATACGGACGAGACATCAGTTCATCACGTTCTTTGCGCTGATTTAGAATGATTGTTTTCATCTCCTATATTGTTATTCAAATGTAATATTACTTTTTTTTATTCAAACAACAATGTATACTGCATAAAATATATGTTATTTTGTGCAATACAGGATCATTATTGCATAAAATTCACATCATTTGGAGCTGACTGTCCATGAAGATGCGCAGAGCTGAACATGAAGAACTAAATATCCATGAAAAATGGAGGAATTCCAGAATAAATCACTATATTTGAAGAATGGGAAAAGAAATTTGACCTGTATTTTTAATCTAAAGTACTCATTTATGGCTCTTATCAATTGCAAGGAATGCGGGCAGGAAATATCCGATACCGCCAACGTCTGTCCTCACTGCGGTGCTCCCGTTGTCAAGGATGTATTTTGTGTGAAATGCGGGACCAAGGTTCCGGAAAACGTGAAATTCTGCCCTTCCTGCGGCGCACCTGTCGCAAAGTCAGGCACGGCCGCCGGTGCCAGGGGCAAGGACAAGACCGTGGCAGGTCTCCTCGCCATATTCCTCGGATATCTCGGTATCCAGTATTTCTACCTCGGGAAGACTACTGCCGGTATCCTGAGCATCGTCATCTCGCTCTGCAGCTGCGGGGTATGGTCCATCGTTACCCTTATCCAGGGGATACTCATGCTCACGATGGCTGAAGATGACTTCAATACCAAATACGTGGACAACGACAAGACATTCCCGTTGTTCTGATGATTTTGAACACGCTGCAGGCCGGGAGAGGGGCACATTCTGTCTGGAACGGATTTCCGGCCCTGCGGCAAAACTGACAGGAACAAGATATGTATTGCAAGAACTGCGGGGCGGAGACGGACGAGAATGCCCGCTACTGTATCAACTGCGGATATGACCTTAACGCGCCGGCTCAACAGTACAGCCGGCCGAACCCGGGGCGGTTACAGAGGCCATCCAGTAATCTCGTGCTTTCGATAATAACCACGGTGATGTGCTGCGTCCCTTTCGGGGTCGTGGGCATAGTCTATGCCACGAAGGTGGACCCGGCCTGGAATGCCGGCAATTACGAGGACGCATGGATTTTCTCGCGCAAGGCCCGGAACTGGTGCCTGTGGGGCATAGGTCTGGTGCTCTTGTTCTATATCGTCTACATTGCCCTCATCATAGCCGGGGTATCATGGGCCAGCTGGTGGGAGAACGGCAGCAGCGAGTTCTTCACAAGGTGCCTGTATTGATCCTGGAGCGGAGGAGATGCGCAGACCTCGTCCTGTCCTGAAGGCGGTCTTGACAATTGCCGCAGCCACGGTCCTGGCTGCGGTGGTTTTTGTCTATGCGATGTTCGACCCTTCGGACAGCCTGTACTGGCCTAAATGCCCTTTCCACCTGCTTACAGGCCTCGAATGCCCGGGATGCGGGTCCCAGAGGGCCCTGCATTGCCTCCTGACGGGTGACCTGGCTGGGGCTCTGCACTACAACTTCCTGGTGACGCTGGCCATACCGTATATCCTGCTTTACTTCCTTCTGCTCTGTATTTCAAGGTTCCCGGCCAAAGCTTCCCTCCGCAGGACAGCCTCGGGGATCAGGCTTGCCATGTATCATGGGACGGCGGTCCGGATAGTGCTTGTGCTGGTCCTCGTCTTCTGGATAGCGAGGAACTTCACCCCTCTCTTCTGACCGGACATCAAGGGTGTGTACACAACCCATTTAAGATGTGCAGGCTTCAGCCTTGTTTCTTGTAGTACTTGGGCCACATGCCCGACAGCCTTGTCCTGGTCTCCTCTTCCCTCCTGTTGTCTGCAGGCTCGTAGAAGGTAGTCCCTGAAAGACTGTCCGGAAGGAACTCCAGGTCGGTCCAGTGCCCGGGATAGTCGTGGGCATACTTGTATCCGTCGCTGTAGCCCAGCTCGGACATGAGCTTGGTGGGGGCGTTGCGCAGGTACAGGGGCACAGGGGCGTCCTGGGTCTGCTCCGCCACAGTCATGGCCTTGTCTATGGCCATGTATGCGGAGTTGCTCTTCGGGGAGGTGGCGAGATATATCGTGGTTTCCGAAAGGGGAATCCTTGCCTCGGGCATACCTATATTATGTACTGTGCTGAAACAGGCATTCGCCAGCAGCAGGGCGTTTGGGTTTGCCAGGCCGATGTCTTCCGCGGCAAGGATGCAGAGCCTCCGGGCTATGAACAGGGGATCCTCCCCTCCGTTCAGCATCCTCGCGAGCCAGTACACGGCGGCATTCGGGTCGGAACCCCTGACGCTCTTGATGAAGGCCGAGATTATGTCGTAATGCATCTCCCCGCCCTTGTCGTAGACCGAGAGATGCTCGTTGAGCCTGGAAGTGACCCCGGCGTCGTCTATGACCACGGTTTCGTCCCCGCTGAAAGTGGAGACTATCAGGTCTATTATGTTCAGCAGCTTGCGTGCATCGCCCCCGCTGTACCTGAACAGGGCCCCGGTCTCCCTTATCTCGAACTTCCTCCTCTTCAGGAGTTCGTCCCCGGAGATGGCCCGGTGCAGGAGGGTGTCCAGGTCCTCCTTGTCCAGAGGCTTGAGGACGAACACCTGGCACCTTGACAGCAGAGGGGTGATGACCTCGAAGGACGGGTTTTCGGTCGTGGCCCCGATAAGGGTGACGACCCCTTCCTCCACGGCCCCGAGCAGGGCGTCCTGCTGCGACTTGCTGAACCTGTGTATCTCGTCTATGAACAGGATGGGGGAGTGTGCCCTGGAAAAGATGGACCCTGATTTCGCCTTGTCTATCACCTCGCGGACGTCCTTGACCCCGGCGCTCACTGCAGAAAGGGTGTAGAACTCCCTGTCGAGGGTCCTGGCTATGATTCTGGCGAGGGTAGTCTTGCCCACACCAGGAGGCCCCCACAGTATGAAGGACTTCAGGGTGTCGCTCTGTATCATCCGGTATATGACGGCCCCCTCGCCTACAAGATGCTTCTGTCCCACATAGTCGGACAGCGTCGCCGGCCTCATCCTTTCAGGCAGCGGAGGAAGCATCCTGCTCCTTCCTGCATTATCTTCAAAATCCATATCAGTCCATTTTGAATTTAGCAAAAATACGAAAATAATTTCTTAAATTCGCACCCGGTTAAGGATAATAAGATGGTAGAGAAAAAGACAAAGATAATATGTACCATATCCGACCTGAGGTGCGACGTGAACTTCCTCACCAAGCTGTTTGAAAGCGGGATGAACATCGTAAGGATAAACTCCGCGCACGCCTCGGTCGAAGGTGCCCAAAAAATAGTGGATAACGTCCGTGCGGTCTCGGACAAGATAGGGATTCTTGTTGACACCAAGGGGCCGGAAGTAAGGCTGACGGCCACGGAGGACCCTGAAGGCTTCGAGGTGAGGCAGGGGGACTGGATAGAGATACACAACGGGCCGGACAGGCTCTGCAGCTACCCGGTACTGTACACCAGCTACGCGAATTTCGTGTCGGACGTGCCTGTAGGCTCCCATGTCCTTATAGATGACGGGACAGTGGACCTTTTCATCACCGGCAAGGACAATGACAAGCTCCTGTGCGAAGTGCAGAACGACGGCTTCATAAAGGGGAAGAAGAGCGTGAATGTTCCGAACGTGCACATCGCCCTGCCTGCCCTGACGGAAAAGGACAAGAAGTTCGTGAAATGGGCTATCGACGCGGACCTCGACTTCATAGCGCACTCCTTTGTCAGGGGTAAGGAAGACCTGATGGAGATACAGGAGATACTGGACTCCAGCTCCAGCCACATCAAGATAATCTCGAAGATAGAGAACCAGCAGGGGATAGACAACCTCGACGAGATACTCACGCACAGCTATGCCGTCATGGTGGCAAGGGGGGACCTCGGCGTGGAGATACCGGCCGAGAAGATACCCCTCATACAGAAGCAGATAATCCAGAGGTGCCGGGCCAGGAAAAAGCCGGTGATAATCGCCACCCAGATGCTCCACAGCATGATAGAGAACCCGAGGCCGACCCGGGCCGAGGTCACCGACGTGGCCAATGCCATATTCCAGAGCAGCGACGCCATAATGCTGAGCGGGGAGACTGCCAGCGGGAAATACCCGGTGGAGGCCGTGGCCACGATGACGAAGATAGCGAAGGAGGCGGAGAAGTCCATAGACATCTCCCTCGACCTGAACCTCGAGAAGGTCACCAAGCCGATAGCCGCAGTCCTTGCCAAGGAGCTCGTGGCCGCGACGCAGAGCCTTCCGGTCAAGGCCATAATCTTCGATACCTGGACTGGCCGGACCGGGCGCTACCTTTCGGAATTCCGCCCGAAGATACCGATATATGCAATGTGCTACAACGAGTTCACCATGAGGGAGCTCGCCCTTGCCTACGACATATACTGCTACAGCTTCCCGATACAGAAAAGCAAGGAGGATTTCGTGAAGAACGCCATCAGCATGCTGGAGCAGGACGGCAAGATTGCCTCTGGAGACCTCGTGGGCTTTATCGGAGGAAGCTTCAATGACGAGCTCGGAGCAACATACCTTGAATTCAAATATGTCTGATATGGAGAAGATTACAGTCAGGGACGCAAGGAAGGAGGATGCGGCCGACATAGCCAGGCTCATCGTCCTTGCCTGGCCGGTGGAGGAGTTCCTCGCCATGCAGGAGGGCCTTACCCTCGAGGGCTTCACAAAGGTGATACAGTCCTTCGTGGAAGACAGCACGACGTTGTACGGATATAATTTCACCAAGGTGGCGGTACTTTCCTCCCCTGGCGCGGAGGACCGTATAGTCGGGGCCATGAACGGCTACGACGGGGCGATGTACCATACCCTGAAGAAGCCGGTGTCGGATGCCCTGAAGAGCAGGTTCGCCTCCGGAGGGGACTTTGACAAGGTGGAGGAGACCGGCCCCGGGGAGTTCTACCTCGACTCGGCAGCAGTGGACCCGTCCATGAGGTCCAGGGGCATAGGCTCCATGCTCTTCGACGCTATGATGCAGAGGGCTGCCGGGTCCGGGTTCCGGACCGTGGGCCTGATTGTGGATGAGGACAAGCCAAAGGCCGAGGCGCTGTACCTGAGGCTCGGCTTCTCTACGGTAGGATACCGGGACTTCCTCGGGCACAGGATGAAGCACATGCAGAAAAACATTTGAGCCATGAAATCCCTGCCATGCCTCACTATTCTGACAGTCGCGGTGCTGGTTTGCTGGCATTGCGGCGCGTCCGGGCAGGACAGGTCGGCAGGGCTGAACTTCGCATACAACGAGTTCTCCGCCACTTTCCAGCTTCCGGTAAGGGAGAAGGAGTCCCTCCGCCTTTCAGTCAATCTTGACATGACCAGGGTAATCGAGGGGGACTACATCTACCCGGGAGTGTCGGCCGATGCCGTCTATCTTTTCCAGATAGGCAGGAAGGATTTCCTTTCCGGAGAGGCAATCAGGTTCTTCGCCGGACCGGGGGCGGTGGCCGGTTATGTCCGGAACCGCCGCGGACAGTTCGGTGTCATGGCCTCCCTGACGGGCTGCGTCGGCTTCGAATACCTGTTCAAGGTACCTGTCTCCTTCTCGCTCTCTCTCGAGCCGAACCTTGGGATACATCTTTACAGGGACAGGTTCGGGTACATGAACATGGATTTCTACGAGGCCGGACTCATTTATTCGGCCTTTCCGCATTTCGGTATAAGATACTGGTTCTGAAGGGATGTCAAGGACTGCCGCCATAATTTGCATGATACTCTCCTTCCCTGCTGCCCTGTGGGCCGGGGACATGGAGGGAAAGCATGCCGGTGCCGTGAGGAGAGCCTATCCGCGCTTCACTTTCGGGGTGGAGTCCTCCTACGCCCTTACTTTCCTGAACTACTCCCATTTCAACTTCATATCTTCTGACGGCGGCCGCAGGGACGAACGTACAGTGTCGGCAAGCCTGTTCAGCAACGGCCAGTTCCTCGTCCATGCCGGGGTGAACGTCTCCGGAAACGTGAACCTTTCGCTCTATACCGGCTACAGCGGGGTGTACAGGCGGGAGAGGATGGTCCCCCTGTCGCTGCGTTTCACCTGGCTTTCCGGCAATGACCCAATGAGGAACCGCTGGTTACTTTTCTGCAGCGCGGGCACCGGCTTCAACGATTTCCGGAATCTCGGGAACCTTTCAGCGGAAGGGCGCGTCGGGGCTGGCTACAGGATTTCCCTGAACAGGTCTGTCAAGATGGACTTCCTGCTTGCTTTCCAGGAGAGCTATACGCATCCGAGGGCCTACGAGTCGGATGTCGGGAACTATGTACCGGCGGAACGCCTCAGGAGAAACGATGCATACATAAGCGCGGTCACACTTGGCATAGCCCTCGTTTTCTGAGAAAAACCTATATCGTAAAAAATTTGACCGGTTTCTTAAAACAGTTTCTTATATTTGCAGCCTGATTGCAGAATTTTAATTATCATAGAGTAGCGTTATGGGAAATATTTCGGGAAAAATACGTTATGTCGGAGTGAATGATCTGGAGAAAGTCATTTTCGAGGGACTGTGGCCCCTGCCGTTCGGCGTGAGCTACAATTCCTATCTCGTGATTGATGACAAGGTGGCCCTGATAGATACGGTAGAAGCCGATTTCGCAAAGGAGTATATGGAAAAGATACGTGCGGAACTCGGGGACAGGAAGATAGACTATCTGGTAGTCAACCACATGGAACCGGACCATTCTTCCCTGATTTCCATGATACGGGAGGCATATCCTGACGTACGTATAGTGGGGAACGCGAAGACGGTGCCGATGATAAAGGGATACCACGGGATAGGGGACAACATACATGTTGTCAAGGATGGGGACAGCATAAGCCTCGGCTCTTCCACCCTTACCTTCTACATGGCCCCGATGGTACACTGGCCGGAAACGATGGTGACTTATCTTAACGAGGAAAAGACCATATTCTCCGGGGATGCATTCGGGACCTTCGGTGCGCTTGAAGGCGGTGTAACCGATTCGGATACAAGGCTTTATGGTAGCACTGACGCCGCTCCGGACACGTTCAGTGCCTTCAGGAGCGAGATGAGGCGCTACTATTCCAACATAGTCGGGAAATACGGACAGACGGTACAGGCTGCCCTGAAGAAGCTGTCCGGGCTGGAGATTGCCAGGATATGCAGCACTCACGGCCCGGTGTGGGAAAATTCGGTGCAGGACGTCCTGTCCATGTATGACAGGATGAGCAGGTATGAGGGTGAGAAAGGGGTATGCATAGTATATGCCTCCATGTACGGGAACACTGCAAGGGCAGCGAAGGCCCTCGCTTCCGAACTCGAGAAGAGGGGAGTGCCGTACAGCATACACAACCTGTGTACGGAGAATGTTTCCTATGCCTACAGGGATGTCTTCAAGTACAATACCCTTGCAGTAGGCTCCCCGACATACAACAACGACATATTCCCTCCTGTATACAACTTCATGTACGGGGTTTCCTCCAGGCTCGTGAAAGGCAGGCACTTCGCGGCTTTCGGCTCGTTCACCTGGGCCGGGGCGTCGGTGAAGCTGCTGAACGAGATGGCATCCAAGCTCGGTTTCGACTTCCTCTCCGAAGGCCTGTCCTTCCCTCAGGCCTACTCTCCGGCCAAATGCGACATGGCTGCCCTTGCGGAGAAGATTGCAGAGGCATTGTAGCCTGATGAAAGAACAGTCCCGGCCGCCATCCTTAACGGACCGCGGCCGGGAGACTGCAAGATATTTGAAGGTCTTTTAATTCACCTTGTCCAGATGGACATCCATCTGAGGGAACGGAAAGCCGATGCCGTTCTCCGGGACGCGGTTATAGATTACCTCATTCACATCGTATACGACATCCCAGTAGTCCTCCTTCTTCACCCAGGCCCTTATGATATACTGGACACTGCTGTCCCTCAAGGCATTGAGTGCTACAAGCGGATTTCCCGGAGCCTCCGGGGCATAGACTATCCTCTTCTCGTCGTCCACGATTGACTTCAGCACGGCCTTCACCTTGTCCGAAGGTGCCCCGTATTCAACGTCCACAAGCCATTCAGCCCTGCGGTACACGTTCTGGGAATAATTGTCTATTGTTCCGTTGGACAGGGTTCCGTTCGGGATTATGATGTTGCGGTTGTCCGTCGTGGTTATCTTCGTGCTCACGATGGAGACATCGGTGACCGTACCGCTGTAGCCCTGTGCCTCGATGAAGTCACCGGCCTTGAACGGCTTGAACACGAGGAGCATTATCCCGCCTGCGAAATTCTGTACTGTCCCGCTCAGGGCCATACCGATAGCCATACCTCCTGCAGCCAGCAGCGCAGCTATCGAGGTGGTGTTTATGCCCAGGGCGCTAATGGTGAATATTATCAGGAAAACGGTCAGGGCAATGCTTACGAGGCTTTCCACGAAGGAAGCTATGGAGTGCTCCGTCTTCCTGCGGACGAAGATATTGTGGATCATCTTCTTGATTTTCCTGATGATCCAGGCTCCTATCAGATAGATGGCAAGGGCGGCAAGTACTTTCAGCCCGAATGCAATGGCCTTGTCCAGGAATTCGGAAAACAGCTGGTCCGCCGGAGTGTGGACAATCTTCTCCACGAATTCCGTGGTAGCCTTCTGGAGATCCAGTGTATCGGTCACTTCAGTAGCAGCCGATGTCTGTAGAAAATTTGACAGCATACCTTTGATATTTTAGTTGAAACGGTTACAGTCCTTCTGGAGTCCGGTCAGAACAGTCTCTCAACCTTGGCCACGACTTCCTCTGCCGGGAGGAATGAATCTATGACGAGGTCCGGAGTGGCATACACCACATTCTTGTGGGACTTCGCCAGCTTCTCGCCCCCTCCCGTGATGTTCAGCATTATTACCTCGTCCCTCTTCACCGTGCCTTCCTCCACTGCCTTTGCGAGGCTTGCCACGGCCACTGCCGCAGCGGAATATATGTCCACGCCCTCGAGCTCCGCAAATCTCGCCTTCCAGGTCTCGAGCTCCTCATTGCTTATCATGTAGATGTCCCCGCCTGCATCGGTAAGGGCGTCGAACACACCTCCGGCAAGGGAATAAGGCGGTTTCCTGTTCGAGAGCACCTTGGCCTTTATCATGGATGCCTGTCTGCGGGCGTCTTCGGCGGAAAGGTGCACCAGCGCCCTCGAATGCGCCTTCCACGAGTCGTACATGATTGTGAAAGGGGCGTTCTGTGAAGGGTAGAGCTTCATCTTGTGCTTGCCGAAACGCCCGTCCCCGATAAGACGGAGGTTGTTCTCCCATACCGCGATTGTCCCCGTACCGCTTCCTATGGCCTGGAAGTAGGAGTCCGGGATCCGCCCTATATGTTCGACGGCGGAAAGCACCGTGGTGCCCATGCCGTCGCGGCGCGCGATGTTCTTCGCCCCTCCTTCCGCAAGGAACCTCGGGGAAGAGCAGGCCTTGTCGCCAAGGGCTATGGCATCGAAATAGTCCGAACCCTTTGGAGCGGCGATAATCCTGACGCATTCGTTCAGCGGCTTCTCAAACCACAGGGCGTGGATATTGTCCTCCGGGACACTCAGCAGGAGACGGATGCCGTTGTCGGAGCACACCTTGGCGAAGGCACGGGCCGTGTTCCCGGCGGAAGCCACCACTAGAATCCTGTCCTCATTCTCGGGCAGCCTTGCGCAGACTGAATATGCTTCAGTCTCCTTGAAGGAGCAGGTCTGCATGAAGGCCCCGATTTCCGGGTTGTAGCCGGAAAAGGTGATGTAGAGATTGTCCAGCTTCAGGTAGTCCGCCAGAGCCTTGCTCTTGTAGGTGACGGGAGCGGACGAATTGCTCAGGGTCCGCTTTATCGGGAGCCAGTCAGCGAACTTGTAGAAGCCGTCCAGGTCGTCCCTTAGCCCGAACTCCTTTTTTTCATATACCGCCCTGACCAGAGAGGGCGTCTCGCCCTGCGGGTCGGCAAGTGTCCAGCCGGAATCCTCGAATATCCTTCCGTCTGCACAGTTCATCAGCGAATACTTTGTAGGTTTGAAGGTCATGATATCGTCTTTTTTTCTTGAAAATTCTCTTGATGTCCGATGCCGGCCACCGCCGGGGCGGAATTCCTGTCGAGCACCTGCGCGATGTCCTCTACCGGACGGTCCGAGTAGCGGGAGAAGGTGTTCAGACACAGAGGGCAGGCCGTGACAATCCTGTCAGGGGATGCCGCAGTAAGGTTGCTTATGGCATTTTCCGTCATTGACTTCCTCTTGTCGAAGCCGAGGGTAAGGCTTCCGAGGCTGCCTCCGCAGCAGATGCTCTCCTTCCTGTTCCTGGCCGCCTCCACAAGCTCGCCGGTGCTGGAAATGACATTCCTCGGCTGCTCGTAGACTCCGCATCCTCGTCCCAGTTCGCAAGGGTCGTGGAATACGTATCTGGTGGAATCCCTGTGTACCTTGAGCCGTCCCGTGCGGATGAGCCTGTCGAAATATTCCGTATGGTGGATTATCTCTATGCCGGGCAGGTCGTATTTCTCCCTGAATATCTTGTAGCAGATAGGGCAGGAGAGCAGGAGTACCGTCGCGCCCGACCCCATTATGATTTCCGTGTTCTTCTCCACCAGCTGCCTGGCCTGGTCGAACCTGCCGGCCATGAGCATCGGCCTTCCGCAGCAGATTCCCCCGTCCTTGTCCATCAGGGAGTAGTCCGCACCGGCTTTCTGCAGGATGGATACTGTGGTTTTCATTATGACAGGCGTCAGGGCCGTCATACATCCGGCGAAGTACAGTATACGTTCATTTTTAACCGATAAAACATCGGAGTTATTAGATTTAACAAATTTGTTACATGATGCGAGGTCCCTGCTGACGTCGATATTGGAGTAGTCCGGACCGAAATTGTACCTGCGCATGGAGCGCTGGGCGATACGAAGCTTGTCCCCTTCAACACCGACAGGGCAGACGGCCGTACATTTTCCGCACAGCAGGCATTTGTCGCTTATCTCCTCGATGCGTGCCTCGTTGTTCCGGCGTATCTGGCGGTTCAGGTAGACGGTGGTGTCCTTCAGGTTCCCTTTGAGAACGCCCATGGGACACGCGTCGATGCAGAGCCCGCAGCTCGGGCAGGAGTAGACCTGTGCTCTGGCGAAGCCCTTCCTTGCGTTCACAATCCTGATCCCGGCGTTCCTTAACGGGATGAGGAGTATCTCGGCAGGGATGTGCATATACCTTGTGAACGGCAGTACGAAGAAGAATATCCCGAGGGCGCAGGAATAGGCCCACCAGGCCGGGAGCATGTTCGCGTGGTTGCTCAGGAATTCTGTGAAGACGTAGTTCAGGGACTTGGTCAGGAAAGAGCCGCCGCTTATGTCGGCCGTGAAGGACTCCGCGAGAAGCCTCAGGGGGAAGATGGACCACAGTGAGTACAGGCCGATAAGGTCAAGGAAACTCGGGTTGGTAGTGCGCCGCATCCCGAAGAAACGGGACCTTACCCGCTTGATTATGGCCAGGGCTATCCCGCTGAGCACCACGAGCAGGAAAAAGTCCATCAGGAAGAATATAAGGGCCCCTTTCATTGTACTTTCCGTCTCGGCCACAAAGTACCGGAAGAAAATAGGGTAGTACAGGGCCTTGGCCCCGAGGTGCGAGGTGTAGAGGAACACTTCTATGTGTCCCACGAGTATGAGCATGAACCACCCGAAGGCTATGCTGGAGTGCATGTAGCCGAGGAGCTTGTTCCTTTTCCAGAGGTCTACATGTATGAGGCATTTCAGGAAGATGTCCTTGACGTTCTTTATCATGGTCTTCGGGGTCACGAGGGAGATGAAGAACCTCTTCCTGTCCTGTGGCGGGAGCTGAATTATTATCCTTGCCAGGCCCACGAGGCAGTAGGTAAGGACGAAGAGCATGCCGAAGACAAACGGCAGGACGAAATCGTTGTAGCCAGTAAGAAACCTTTCCCTCATTTCCCGTCCTCCTCCTTGTATATCCTGCAGATGGAGAGTATAAGATGCCGTGTGTTTATGCCGCGCGGGCATACCATGGTGCACTTGCCGCACAGCATGCAGTTCCGCATCATGGCCACGGCCTCCTTCTCCCTGCCCCTCTGCAGATTGAGTATGACTTTCCTTATGCTCATGCCGGAGAACCCGGAGGCAGGGCAAGTGGAGCTGCAGGACCCGCAGGCCATGCACTTGTACACGTCCGGCTCGGCCCTGTGGAGCTCCTCGAATTTCCCGAGGTCCACATTGTCGAGATTTATGGCTGAACTCGGCGATATTTTGAACCCGAAATCCATCATTCCAGACCTTTTATATAGAGATGCACTTCCAGGGCGGCTGCCCTGGCTTCGGCGAGGGTCTCGGGCACAGTCTTGGGCCCGGTGCAGGCCCCGGCGTAGAAAACACCCTCTTTCGGGGACTCTATGATGTCCGTGATGTTGTCCCTGGATTTCAGGAAGCCGTCCGAGTCGACAGGGAGGTTGGCCATGTTCGCCACCTTGGTGCTGTCCGGGCTGCAGACCATCCCTGCCATGAGCACGAGGAGGTCCAGGGTCACCTTTATCGGCTTTCCGGACAGGGTGTCCTCGGCCTTGACGATTACGCGGCCGTCGATATTCTCGCTCACTTCCGAGACACGTCCCCTGATGAAGCGGATCCCGTAGTCGCGCTGGGCGTTGATGTAGAAGTCCTCATATTTCTTCCCGAACATCCTCAGGTCCATGTAGAAGCAGTAGACCATGGCTTCAGGGAACTTCTGCTTGATCTCGATGGCCTGCTTTATGGCCGTTATGCAGCACACCTTGGAGCACTGGGGGTTCCTGGCCTTCTCGTCCCTGGACCCGACGCAGTGGACGAAGCCTACGGCGTTCATGGCGCAGTTGTTGACCCTCTTGTCATCCCCTGTGTTGAACCAGTGCTCGAGGTCCCTGTTGGTCATTACCTGGTCATAGACCCCGTAGCCGTATTCCTCCTTCCTGGATGCATCGAAGACCGAGAAGCCGGTCGTGACGAGGATTATCCTGGTGATTATGGAGATACCGTTCGAGAGCATGATGTTGTAGCTGTCCTTGAGCTTGTTAACGAACGAGATCCCGGTGTTCAGGAATATATTCGCGTCAGCGGCCCTGGCAATGAGTCCGTTAACCACATCGCGGGCCGGGGTCATGTCCGGGAACAGGCGGTGCCAGTCGGCAACGTGTCCCCCGAGGTGGTCCTCCTTCTCGATGATTATCGGTTTGTAGCCGAGAGCCGACAGCTGCCCGGCGGCTTCCAGCCCGGCTATACCTCCCCCTATTATTACTATGTTCTCTTTCATTGAAATTCAGGTTTCAGTACAATTTATACTGTTCAGCAGCATTTCAGGACGCCCGGCAGCTCCGGTTTCAGTATGTCCTTCCTGTTCAGGCCCCTGTACTTGGCCTCCGGGTCGTATTCTATCCCGAGCTTGTCCAGCAGGGGTTCCACGGCAACCTGGTGCAGCTGCAGCCCGATGTCCCACGGGTCATACCCGAGGACGAGGGCGGCAACCTCCTCGTAGGTGAGTACAGGGATACCGAAGCCGTTTTCCCCGTAGGTCTTTCCTTGGGTCTCGGCTATCACGTACTGCCATCTGTCCATGAAGTAAGGGCAGCCGGGGCAGTTGGTTATGATGAAGTCCGGGTGGTATGGCTCCATGGACTCGAACTTCTTGTATGTGTTCGACACCGAGTATCCTCGGTTGGCCTTTACATGGTACTGCCGGAAGCCGTACCCGCAGCAGTGCCTCCTTTCCGGGTAGTCAATGACATTGCCGCCCCACGACTCTATCATCCCGCAGAGGACGTATGGGTATTCCGCACCACCGACCCCTTTTGAAGGGAACATCTTGGAATAGTGGCAGCCGATGTGCTCCACTACACGCAGGGGTTCCCCCGTATGCCTGTTCACGAGGCGGAACCTGGCCTTGGCCGCGATCTCGTTGCGGTACTTGTATATTAGGTCGCTTGCATGTGCAAGGTATTTCGGTACCTTGAATTCCCTCCGGCAGGCCTTCCACAGCAGTTCCCGTATCTTTGTCTCCACTTCCGGGAACTCCCTCCAGGTCTCCATGATCTCTGCATAGTTGCCGAAGGAGGTGATGCAGGAGGCCACATAATTTTCGTAGCCAGCTTCGGTCATGAGGGCGAACTGCCTCGCGACTATTGTCATGACAGTCTCCTGCGGTATGGTGTCGCAGTGGTAGGCGATGCCGCCGCAGGTCGTGTGGTACTCTGTCTCGAAGAAGTCCTTCCCGAGAACCTTCTGGCATATTTCCAGGAACATGTGCTCAGCTCCCGGGAAAAAGTTCTGCCTGATGCAGCTTCTTACATAGAACCAGTGATCATCAGGTATTTCCTTCTGATAATCGGCCCATATTTTCTGTTTACCCTGGTATATCATTTCTTTTCCGTTTTTTGAGGGGCGGGGGTCAGTCCCCGTCGTTCAGGTGGCCCGGCGAAGAGTGCTCGAAGGTCTCCCTGAAGTATTCGTCCATATCCATGCCCATTTCCGCAGCCTTCTCCCTGGAGAATTTCTCGACTGTCTCTATCCTTTCCGTGCCTCCGGTGACGTCAAATATGCTTTTGAGTTCGTCGAGGGATTCCTGAGGTATCTTCCTGAGCACGCCTGTCCCCTTGCCCCTGAAGTTGGCCCCGACGCGGGCCATTGTGTCTTCTATGTGCTCCAGGTGCCATTTCCATACCGGACCGGACTCCTTGTGGTCCTCCCATTTAAATGAGTCGGGGTAGACGCAGTAGCCGTAGTTCAGGATATTGCCTGTGAGAAGACGGGTGAGGGGATAGAGCTGGCGCCCTTTTTCAGAGCATACGAAGTATCCGAGCTTGGCGGAGAGGTTCCGCAGGGCCATGATCACCAGCCCCGGGCCGTTCTTCCTCGGGCAGCGGGTCACGCAGGACATGCATTCTCCGCAGTACCATATATATTCGCTTTTCAGGAGTTTCTCAATCTCTTCCTCATCGCGGCTCTGCACGATGTCCATTATTTTCCTGGGGTCGTATCTGTAGAATTCGGCTGCAGGGCAGATGGCGGTACACGTGCCGCAGTTTATGCACGTCTTCAGGCCTTCCTTCACCCTGTAGTCCTTCAGGAGTTCGTCGTATAATTTACCCATTTCCAGTCCTTTTAGTACACTTTCCCAGTCACGGGATTCTGCAAATATACGCAGAAGCCGAGAGCAGAGCAAATTTATTTGCTATGCCGAATTTTATGCCGACTTTTATCTCAACGTCAGCTGGCAGACATTCTCCACATGATGGGTATGCGGGAACATGTCGACCGGACGGACAGCCGTGATCCGGTACTTTTTGCACAGCACGGCAAGGTCGCGCGCCTGGGAAGCCGGGTTGCAGCTCACATAGACGATCCTGCGTGGAGACGCCGCAAGGATGACATCCGCCACATCCGGATGTATCCCGGCACGGGGCGGGTCGAGGATAACCACATCCGGAGCCCCGTGTGCGGATATGAACTCCGGAGTAAGGATATCCTTCATGTCGCCGGCGTAGAACTCGCAGTTGGTGATTCCGTTATTCCCGGCATTCCTCCTCGCGTCCTCTATCGCCTCCGGCACATACTCTATCCCGATGACCCTGGAAGCCTTCCCGGACACGAACTGCGCGATGGTCCCCGTCCCGGTGTACAGGTCATAGACAATCTCCCCGCCCTGCAGGCAGGCGAAATCACGTGCCACCTCGTAAAGCCGCAGGGCCTGGGTGGAATTGGTCTGGTAGAAAGACTTCGGGCCTATCCTGAACTTCAGTCCCTCCATTTCCTCATAGATGGCATCCTCACCTTTATATAATATGCACTCCTGGTCAGCGATGGAGTCGTTCGGCTTCCCGTTTATCACATACCACAGGGAGGTTATCCGGGGGAAGGCGGCCGACACGGCATCCAGGAGAGCCTTGCGTGCATCAGCGTCCTCATGGTAGAAGCAGAGGATAAGCATAACGTCCCCGGCCGAATTGTTCCTTATTATCATGTTGCGCAGGAAGCCGTGATGCTCCCTTATGTCGAAGAACGGCAGGGAATGCTCCACAGCATATTTCTTTACGAACAGGCGGATGGCGTTCGAGGGCTCTTCCTGCAGGTGGCAGGTCCTGATGTCCAGAACCTTGTCGAAGAACCTTCCGACGTGGAAGCCGAGTCCGCACCTGTCTTCAGGAGGTATTGCCTGCGGATCTTCCCCTGCATCTATCCACCTACGGCTCGAGAAAGTGAATTCCAGCTTGTTCCTGTAGCGTGTAGTCTTCTCCGAAGGTATTATCGGCTGTATTTCAGGCACTTCAAGATGACCTATCCGCACCAGCTGGTCATAGACCTGCTGCTGTTTCGCCTGGAGCTGCATCGCGTAGGGGAGAGGCTGCCACTTGCATCCCCCGCAGACCCCGAAATGTTCGCAGAATGGCTCCAGCCTCTGTTCCGACGGCCGGACCATCTTCAGGATATAGCCTTCCATATAGTTTTTCTTGCGCCTTGTCACCTTCACGTCCACAATGTCTCCCGGAACGGCGAACTGGACAAAAAGCACGGTCCCGTCGACTTTGGCCAGGGCCTTGCCCTCGGCCGCAACAGCCTGTATCTCGACATTTTCCAGTATGATGTCTTTCTTCTTTCCCATTGTCACGATAATTTGATAATGTCCGGGCCGTACAGGAATGTCCCCGGCCGGAAGAATATGCAAAAATATGTTAAATTATCCTTAATTCCGCAACACTATTACAAATATAACTTTTTAAGTACCTGAGCAACAAAAAGTTGCTCAGGATTTTGCCATGTCAGATTTTTCACCTATCTTAGTGTTGCAAATCAAAATATGTATCAAAC
>JADIMQ010000031.1 GCA_017694655.1 Candidatus Cryptobacteroides merdigallinarum | reverse complement strand
TACCGAACAGAGAAGTTAAGCTCACCTGCGCCGATGGTACTGCCGGAAGGTGGGAGAGTAGGAGGCCCCCGCTTTTAGCCGAGGAGGCCCGTCACGGACGACTGTCCAGGACGGGCCTCCTTTTTTTATTGAAAAAACTTTGTGTGCTGGAAATAATTGGATAATTTTGTAAGTTCCGATATCGGGGCTCGCAGGGAACCTGGAACCGGGCCTTCCTGCCCTCCCGGGGATGTTGTGGTAAATTCGTCCATGTGGACGTTAAACAGATATTGATATGATTGTGATGAAATTCGGCGGCACCTCCGTGGCTGACTGTGCAGCCATAACCCGGACTGTCGCCATCGTGAGGAACAAGCTGGAGCAGAAACCGGTCGTGGTGGTTTCCGCGCTTTCGAAGGTTACAGACCTCCTTTATAAGATTGCCGACAGTGCAGCCCTGAAGAACCGGATGGAAACTTCGGAACTTCTTGCCCGTCTGCGTTCCAGGCACCTGGACCTCGCGGCCGAGCTTATGCCGGATGCTCCCGACTATCGTGGACAGGCCTGTGCCAGGATAAACGAGATATGCGACAGGCTCGATTCCTTCGTTGGGGCTGTCTGTGCCCTGGGAGAACTTTCCGACAGGAGCAAGGCGGTAATCATAGGTACGGGCGAGTACCTGTCATCCAATGTGATATGCTGCGCGATGAACGCGAAAGGCATAAGGACCGGATACATGGATGCCCGGACCATGATAATTACGGATGACGAGTACCTGAAAGGCGAGCCTGATTCCGAGGCGATACAGGCCAGGGTTCCGGGGGTTGTTTCGGCGGCCTACGAGGGTAACGAGGCCGTGATAACCCAGGGATTCGTATCGGCCACTGCGGAGGGTGAGCCTACTGTGCTCGGCCGAGGAGGGTCGGACTACTCGGCATCCCTGATAGGTATGGCTATAAATGCCACCGCCATAGAGATATGGACGGATGTGGACGGTGTCCGCACCGCCGATCCGCGCAAGGTGGACAACACCAGGTGCATAGAGAAGATATCCTTCGAGGAGGCAGCCGAAATGGCACATTTCGGGGCGAAGGTACTGCATCCCCTCACCATAGAGCCTGCGGTGAACAAGAACATCCCGATTTATGTGCTCAATTCGATGAATCCTGGCGGAAAAGGGACCGCCATCCTGCAGAGTGACTTCATAGACGATGGCGTGAAGTCTGTTTCTTTCAAGGAAAACATCCTGGTGATAAACATCTTCTCCACGAAGATGATAAACACATCCGGCTTCCTGAAGAAGGTTTTCGAGATTTTCAGCGTGAACAAGGTGTCGGTGGACCTGATAAGCACTTCGGAAGCGAACATCTCCGTAACGGTTGACTCGAGCCAGAAGATAGACAGGGTCGTGGAACAGCTCTCCGCTTTCGCGGACGTGTATGTCGACAGGGACAAGTCGCAGATATCTGTCATAGGAAAGAACATCATAAACCTCAAGGGCCTTCTCCGCAAGACTTTCGCCCCATTGTCCGACTGCAGGATATACATGATTTCGCAGGGAGCCTCATACGTGAACCTCAGTTTTGTGGTAGACAGGAACTCATTGACGGATGCCGTCCGTCAGATACATAAATATCTGTTTGAAAATGAAGGTAGTAATTAGCGGATACGGGAAAATGGGGAGGATGGTTGAGAAGATCCTCCTTGAAAAGGGCATCGAGTGTGCCGGTAAAAGCGAGGATATCGCCGGCTTCGACCGGAATCTCGCCCGGGAGTGCGTGTGCATAGACTTTACTGTCCCGGCCGCCTTCCGCAGCAACTACCGTTTCCTCGCGGAGAATTTCAAGGCAGTTGTTGTCGGGACCACCGGCTGGGACGACATCCGGGACGAGGTCGTCTCCTGCTTCGAGAAATGCGGGACCCCGATGATATACGCCTCGAACTTTTCCATAGGCGTCAATGTCTTCTTTGCAGTGACGGACTACATATCCTCCCTGCTCGGGAAGACCGGCGGATACAGTCCATACATGGTGGAGAAACATCACTGCCACAAGCTCGATGCTCCGAGCGGGACTGCACGCAGCCTTGCCGACATAATAGACCGGAACATGGGGACAGCCATGGACATACAGTCGGTACGCTGCGGGGAGATTCCTGGAATCCATACAATAGGGTTCGAAGGGCTGAACGACAGGATTACGATGACCCACGAGGCCTTCTCCAGGGAAGGGTTCGCAAGGGGGGCTGTAGAGGCCGCCTTGAGGACAGGGGAGATAAGCGGAGTACACGAATTCAAGGAGATTGTCTTCGGGAAACCTCTGGAAAACAGGTTTTAGACAGGAGGGAATATGAGACGGAATTTGAAATTGTCCGGTTGCGGAACAGCGCTGGTGACCCCGTTCAAGGGTAGCGAGGTCGACTATGACGGGTATGTCAGGCTCCTGGACAGGCAGGTGAAGGCCGGTGTCCACTTCCTCGTGCCGCTCGGCACTACCGGGGAGACCCCGTGCCTGGAGACAGAGGAGCGGCTCCGTATCCTCATGCTTACAAAGGAGCACTGTGCGGGACTGCCTGTCGTCGTGGGAGGCGGGACCAATTCCCTGGCCCAGACCCTCGCCGGCATAAGGCGGATGGAAGAATATGCCCCGGACGCCTACCTTATCGTTGTCCCGTACTACAACAAGCCCACCCAGGCCGGCCTGTATGAATATTTCAAGGCTGTCGCCGAGTCGACCGACAAGGGCATAGTGCTCTACAATGTACCGGGCCGCACCGGTGCGAACATGACTGCCGAGACAACCCTGAAGCTGGCCGGGATCCCGAATATCATTGCTGTCAAGGAGGCATCCGGGAATTATGCCCAGATTTCCGAGATAATCCGCAATGCCCCGGATGGCTTTTCAGTCCTGAGCGGCAATGACGAGGAGACTCTGCCGCTGATGGCGACAGGGGCGGACGGGGTCATAAGTGTCGTGTCGAACATACTCCCGGGGGAGATGGTGAAACTTACGGAGGCTCTCCTGGACGATGACATTCCTGCGGCAAGGGCCCTGCATCACAGGCTTACTCCCCTGTTCCGTAACTGCTTTGTGGAAAGCAACCCGATCCCGGTCAAGGCCGCCATGTCGGCCATGGGCCTGATGGAGAACATATTGAGACTGCCGCTCGTCCCGGCTTCCGCCAATACAACGGAGCTTATGAAAAGGACGCTCGCAGCTCTGGACATAGATATCCTTTGATTTTTTATTATGACTAAACGTATTTTTACTGGAATATTCCTGATGGCCGCAGTGTCTGCGGTATCTGTATCATGCCTGAAAGGCGGCTCTTATGAAAGTACCTATCCCGCATATATTTCCTTCGAGGAATTCAGTGAGTCTTACGTAGGAGACGAGTTCTATGACGGGGACGGTGTCTATTTCAAGACATATTTCTACGGGAACCAGGATCTTCTCTTTAATTCTGCACGGGATGAGACGGAGTCGGACTATTCCGGCTTCGCTATCTCCATTGCCCTGTCCGAGGGGACCTATGCAGGCAGCCGTTATGCCGTCAATGCCAAGGAAGCCGCTACTGGAGAGGTGTTCACGGTCTTCCACGAAGCCCCGTGGATGAAAGAAGACGACTTCCATCACATTCATTTCCTCAGCTATGCCAACGGGACGTGTGCCCCGGTTTCCTGCATGGTAAACAACACGAAGCAGGTGGCGGAAGGCATTGCTGAATACAACGGCTCGCATGAGCAGCCCCTCACCGTGACCCTGAAGGCGACGGGTTACGCAGGCGGTGCCGAGACAGGCTCCGCTGAAATAATGCTCGCCGGCGAAAGGGACCAGGAGGATGCTTCAGAGACTTCACCGCGGGATACGGTGGTCTCCACCTGGACTTCATTCGACTTGTCCAAGCTCGGCAATGTGGAATACATAGATTTCTCCATGACCTTCTCGGACGAGACGCAGACTTCGGTGGAGAAATATTTCTGTATGGACGATTTTTGGGCGAATATCCATATCTCAATGTGATTCAAGGTATTATCTGATATATTATGGAAGCTGCAGAATTCAACGGTCTTTTCGACAAGGTAGTCCTGGACTATCATGCGTCTGATGATGTGGATGCGGAATGCCGCAACCCCTACGCTCCCGGCACACTTGAGCATCTCCTTTATAGGAAGTGCTGGATAGATTCGGTGCAGTGGCATCTCGAGGACATAATCAGGGATCCGGAAATCGATCCTGTAAAGGCCCTCGCCATCAAGAGGAGGATTGACAGCTCGAACCAGGACCGTACCGATGTGGTGGAATACATAGATTCGTACTATCTCGACAAGTTCAGGGATGTGGTGCCGGCTGCCGATGCCAGGATTAATACCGAGACCCCGGCGTGGGCCATCGACAGGCTTTCGATACTTGCCCTTAAGATATACCACATGCAGGCCGAGGTGTCGAGGACCGATGCTTCCGCCGGACATATCCGGAAATGTTCTGAAAAGCTCGCTGTCCTGAAACAGCAGAGGACAGACCTCACTTCGGCAATCTGCGACCTTCTCGCCGACATTGCCTCGGGTGCAAAGTATATGAAGGTGTACAAGCAGATGAAGATGTACAATGACCCGAGCCT
This sequence comes from Candidatus Cryptobacteroides merdigallinarum, assembly GCA_017694655.1. Classification (GTDB taxonomy): domain Bacteria; phylum Bacteroidota; class Bacteroidia; order Bacteroidales; family UBA932; genus Cryptobacteroides; species Cryptobacteroides merdigallinarum. The sequence continues at coordinate 8,973 of JADIMQ010000031.1, read as the reverse complement.
GAACCCTGTCTTGTATTCATCCGGGAAATAGATGGCAGCCAGGGACAGGTCTCGACCGTGTATGCTCATAGTCAGGTTCTCCGCCATGGGGGATGTGATTATGAGCCTTTTCGCCGTATCCGCCTTGAGAAAGGCCTATCCGGGGCTCAGGATCCTTATAGCGACCAAGCAGAGGTTCGCCGGATTCTACCGGGAGATACCGGATGCCGAGGTGCTTGCCCTCGACGGGAAAGGTTCCCTGAAGTCACTGTTCAGGCTTATAGGACAGGCAGCGAGGGAAGGGGTCGGCTATGTGGCGGACATACATAATTCTCTGCGTAGCAGGATTATACGGATATGTTTGCGTCTGCGCGGTGCCAAAGTAGCCCTGTTCCGCAAGAACAGGAGGAAGAGAGCCTCGATAAAAGGCCGGGGACTGGATATCCCTCCTTTCCGGCATAATGTCCTGAAGTTCTGCGATGTCTTCGCCGAGCTCGGTTTTCCGGTAGCCGACCCTGTGCCGCAGAGGCAGAGACGTCCTGTCCCGGAGGTATTCGGCAGGAAGAAGGGCCGCTGGATAGGCTATGCCCCATTTGCGAGCAAGGCCATGAAGATTTATCCGGAGGAAAAGAGCCGTGCCCTGGTGGACCTGATGTCGGAGGAGTTCGACCGTGTCTTCATATTCTGCGGCCCCGGGAGGGAACTTGATTTCGCCCGGGAAATGGAAAAGGCTCATCCGAATGTCACAGCTGTTTTCGGCAGGACGGATATATGGGGTGAACTGGCCCTTATGTCCAACCTGGATGCCGTGGTTACGATGGATTCCTCCTCCATGCACCTTGCTTCCCTTGCTGGCGTACCGCTTGTGTCCGTGTGGGGTGCAACGCATCCTGCTGCGGGATTCATGGGATACGGCTACGATATCGTGAAGAACTGTGTGCAGATGGATCTCCCTTGCCGTCCCTGCTCCATTTACGGGGAGGGCAGCTGCAAGTACGGGGACTACAGATGTTTTTCAGGTATTTCCCCGGAGATGATAATGGAAAAGGTGGCTTCAGTCGAAGAGTCCTGACGGTATTTCCATCTTCAGGATCCGGCCCTCTTCGTCGACGGACCTTATGAGGTCGTCGTGAAGCGGGATTATGACTTCCCCGGAGCCGGTGTCTATCTCCAGGCAGGGATTGTTCGGGATGTCGAGGAACCTGCTTACACTCCCTTTCACCTGCCCGTCCGCATCCTCGAGGGTCCAGCCCTCCAGGAACGAGAAGTCGCCCTCTCCGTATTCCTGCGCGAACTTGTCCGCGTCCGCGAAGATGTCTGCCCCGGCAATCTCGTCCGCATCCTCTATGTTCCTGATGCCTGTCAGCCGGACTACGGCTTTCCTGTTGCCTTTGGGTACTATGGAATCAAAGAAAAAAGGAACCGGCAGTCCATCGAAATAGATGAATACCGGTTCCTCTGTGTCTATGTCTCCGGGCACCATGTCCAGGAAGCTTATCACGACTTCCCCTTCGGTACCGTTGGATTTCAATACCTTTGCTATTTTCAGCAGGTTATGCCCGGAAGAAAGCATTACGCCTCGGCTTCAGCCTTTTCCTCGGCCTGGTCAGCAGCGGCTTCAGCAGCGGCGGCTTCCTGTGCGGCCTTCTCTGCGGCAGCAGCTTCTGCGGCTGCCCTTGCAGCCTCGTCAGCCTCGGCCTTTTTCTTTGCTATGGCTTCAGCCCTGGCCTGGTTAACCTTGGCTTCCGCAGCCTCGGCAGCCTTTGCGTTCTCTTCCGCAGCCTTGGCGATGCCTGAAATCTTGGCGTTTATCTTGGCGTCTCTCTGTGCTTTCCATGAGTCGAACTTCTGGTCTGCCTGTTCCTGTGTGAGAGCTCCTTTCGCCACTCCGCCCTGGAGGTGTTTCCGGAGCAGGACTCCTTCGTATGAAAGGATGCGGCGGGCCACAAGAGTAGGCTGGGCCCCTACATTCAGCCATGCAAGCGCCCTGTCAGACTTGAGGACGATGGTAGCCGGGTTTGTGTTAGGGTTGTAGGTGCCGATCTGCTCGATGTAACGGCCATCGCGAGGCGCGCGTGAATCGGCCACGACAATGTGGTAGAATGCGAAATTCTTCTTTCCGTGGCGCTGTAGACGAATTTTAACAGCCATTGTAAATCTGTTTTAAAAGTTTTTAATTTCACCTGTGCTTTCCTTCCCGAGGAAAAGCGTGCAAATTTACTCAAATTTTTTAAAGTGCAAAAGACAAATTGATTATCTTTGAATGATTTTAGTTTCGGGAGACGATGAGAAACCTGTTTTTGTGCATTTTATTGTGCCTTTCCGGGCAGTTCTTCGCCGCGGGTGTTTGCGATGGCGGGGACGGTGACCGTATCGTGGGTATCTATTCAACGGAGTATGAGGGCGAGGAGAGCCGGATCTCCATCTTCAAGGAGGAGGACGGGACCTATTCCGCCAGGGTTGTCTGGGTCAAGAACAAGTATGACGGGAACGGGAATGTCAGGATGGACGAGAAGAACCCGGACAAGTCCCGGAGGAATGTCCCGTGCGATGAGATTGTGCTCATAGAGAGTATGAGCTACAATGCCGACAGGGACACCTGGGGAAATACCAAGGTCTATGACCCTACCAGGGGGATAAGGGCGAATGTGAATTGCTCCTTCGAGACTCCAGCTCGTCTGAAGGTGAGGGGGACCGTGATGGGCATAGGAATGAGCGTGTATTGGGACAAGATTGAATAGGGTCAGGCCTCCGGACAGTTTTTCCAGAAAAATTTCCTTTAAAAAAGTTTGTTTGTTTGAAAAAATGCCTATCTTTGCAATCCGATTCCTGCGGATGTGGTGAAATGGTAGACACGCCACTTTGAGGGGGTGGTGGGCGTAAGCCTGTGCGAGTTCGACTCTCGCCATCCGCACAGAAAGAGAGAGGGTGACACAAAAGAGATTTTGTGTCACCCTCAAACGTCTTTCTTCGAAAGACTGGACTCATCCTAACCCCCTGCACCCCCTGTTAGGGGGAACTTCAGTTTAACCTGGACCCATTCACAGCTCCAGTTCACCGTCTACAGTGCCCTGCTCTTCCCAGCCTACTATCTGTACTCCGTCCAGGCTGATTTTGCCGGCGGACACCTTTACCCGGACAGTAAGGCATTTACCGCCCTCAAGCATCCCTACGGGGCTGCCGTCCTGTGTATAATCCGGAATACCGAGCGACTGCACGGTCCCGTCGAGGCTAACCTCCAGCGTGATGTTGTCCTTTTCCTGTGGTATTATGAGGCATGATACCTGCCTGCCTTGCCGGGTCCCGACTTCAGAGAGTCCTGATGCAGTATTTTCCAGTATTGTCCCTTTCGCCTGGTCCACACTGCATGAGGAAAGGGCCTTGAAAGAAGTGGATATCTGGGTCAGCTGCCCGTCTGTCAGTCCGTCCGGCACATATTCCACTGCAAGCTTGTGGAGCGCATGCCTGAAAGCCAGGGTTACGGCCGTGCCGGTGTTTTTCCTGACCTTCACGGCAGGGGCCAGCAGAAGGTCAGTTTCGTTTTCAGGAGATACGGTAAATGTGAATGTGCCGTCTGCCGCAGGCTCCCGGACCGGATAGCAGCCGGAAAAATACACATCTACGGTCTCCTCGGGCAGGTTGAGGTCAGACCAAAGCAGTCCGGGACTTCCCGTCGTATAATTTTCCGTTATGTCTGGAAAGCCGCTTCCCGATACTGCAACAGTGAAAATATCCCCGTCGGAGAAATTCCCTTTTCCGTTCTCATCAAGTACGGGAGCTTTGGTAAGGGCGTTGATAGATGTCAGTATTTCTATCCTGCCGGGCTCATTTGTGGTATTGTCGCCGTAGCCTACGTCAGTCTTTTTGCAGGAGACTGTCGTTGTCAGGAAAAGGACTGCCGCAGCAGCCGCGATTGAATTGTATTTTACTGTATTTTCCATGATTGATTGTCTTTTGTTTGACATAATTAGAAACCGCAGTTTCTTTGCCTGATGAAATTAGTTGATAAAATCTTCTGAAATCTCCACTTCGGGAAATTCTTTCGCCCAGATATCACGTTTCAGGTCGACGACCGTTATGCCGGCTATCGCGTATGAGCCTGAAGTCCCCATCATGATTTTCCAGAGCCCCTCCTGGTAGCTGATTGTCTGCCGGATAAGGCGGTGGTGCTGGAAGTCGTTGCTGCCTCCGGTGGTCTCGAACCGGTAGTGGTCATTGTTGTCCACGTAATACAGGGCGGACGCATAGCCCTCGTCATCAAATTCCACACCCCAGATGGTCATGACATGCGTGCTCGGGTTTTTCAGGTTGGACTGTATGAACCCGAGTGCCTGCCTGTTTTCCAGAGCGTCTTTGACAACACGGTTGAAATCCTCCTTGTTCATGCCGCCTTCGTACGGGACCGCGATATCTATATTGTCGAATATTTCCGTAAAATAGCCTCCGAAATTGTCATAGACACCGGAATTTGCAGGCGGAATTCCAGGAGTCCCGCAGATAAACCAATTGACGCCGACGGCGTCAGCTCCACCTCTGTTCTTGCTCATTTCCCTCATGACGTCGAAAATCCCGCTGCTTCCCTTGTCTGAAAATACGAAAGACGGACGCGGATACTTCGGCCACGGGTCTGGATTGTATTTTTTGTCGTATGCCTTGATATACGGTTCATTGAGCCTTGTCCACCAGTGCAGCAGATTCGATGCTGCGGCTGCCCAGCACATGTCGCTGTCATTGAATCCCGGATGCTTGCCGCTGCCGTCCGGGTTGTCCTTGTCACAGTCTGTCCACAAATATCCCTCCTGCCAGTTCAGGCATATCGTCCCGGAGACGTTGAACCATGCTCCGTCAGGAAAGTTTTCCGGGACAAGGAAGCTGCATTCAGGTACGGACTCCTCGTTGTCCCTTGGATAATCAGGCAGATCGTCAGTCTTGACACCGTATATCCAGCATGTCTTGCCGCCATAGTCCATATCCGGAACGGGGTCCGTCCCGATACCGCCGTCGGATTTAAGCTTCAGGTTCAGTACCGTTTCCTTTCCACTCTCCATGAGTCCGCTGCCTCCGATTGTAGCCGGAGCCTTGAAGACGGAGGTTTTCCCGCCGGTGGAAACCAACACCCATTCGTCGGCGTATGTCTCCAGTTTGCCAGGGAATAGGATTGCCGAGAATTTTCCCTCCGGCTGCGACAGTTCGCGCGGACGTATGGACCCTGTTGTGCCGGACGGGATTTCCGGCTTTCCTGTGGAAAGGTCAAAAGACCCTTCTGCAATATTCCTTACAGTCACGGACAAGTCCTCCGGAAGAGAGCCCCCGTCGCTGGAAATATTTATTGTCAACCTGTGCATCCCGTGGACAAAAGGCATGACAATCCTGCCTCCCGTCAGATTATCCTGTTTCAGTTCAAGATGGCTCCACAGCAGATCCGACTCCGCATATCCGTCTCCGGTCTGGTCCTCGGACACACGGTGGGTGTGCCTGCCTGTTTCCGGAGATACGTCCTCCCTGGCAGGATAGTATGCGGAAAGACGGACAGTGCCGGAACCCAGCTCGCTTTTCCGGAGCTTCGGGGCCCATTGCCCGTCCTCCAAGGTAAGTATGATATGCCTTGTCTGCTCTCCGTGGATATAAAGCCCGACCTTGTCACCTTCGCTGAAAGCTCCGCTGCCGTCGCCTCCGATTTCGGCTTTCGTGCCGTTGCCGTCCCTGCTGAATGCCATTTCCACATATATGTCTTCCTGTGAGGATGCGAGGTTTTCAGATTTGTCGCATCCGGACAGCAAGATGGCTGCAAGGACCGGTATCAGATATCTCCATATAATATGTTTCCCGTTCATTCCATAAAATGTTATATGCTGTTTTAAATTTTAAAATTTCAAAACAGGCTCTTAAATCCATTGCAAAATTTCCCGCTCCGGGAGGATGTGCAGGAATTGGCAGTTTGCAATCATGGCACACCCCCGTCATGCGGGGCTGCAAAGTTACGACAAATAATTTATATGGAATAATCGCGGTTTTTGGCCTTATATATTAATGGATTAGCGGCAATCCTTCCACTCCGGAGCTGACCTGTCTGCTATGCAGGCATCACCGCTCAATAGACAGATGAAATACGAGCCTTACGCTCTTGTTGGCAAAGGTGAGCCCGGGAATTTCAGTCGAGGAGAAGGTTATGTCCTTCACACGTCTGTCCGGAGGGAGCAGGACATTCAGAAGTTCGGCCAGGATATCCTTGTTCCGCGGCTCGCCGAAGACAGCCTTGAATCCTGCATCAGAGAGGATGTCCGCATATGTCGGGCCATTCCCGGAAATTTCCGGATGCGGGGCTGTAACCCGGCGGGTGGCGGTTGCCGTGCTATTCCGGAAGATACAGGAGATGCAGAAGTTATGAATTGTCAGAGAAAAAGGGGTTTCGTGTAATGAATTGAAAATTTAACTGAAATTTAATTTAGTTTCTCTTTGCTTTATGGGGTTAAATTGTATATATTTGCCAGTCTAAAGGGAAAAGGATTCATTAATAGCTTGAAGTTATGAGATTAGGAAAATTATTTTTTATCGGGCTTGCAGCTGCGGCTTTGTTCACAGGCTGTAAGGAAGACACGCCGGAAACTCCATCCATAACGGTGGAGCCAGGGACATTGCAGTTTGTCGAGGGCGGTGAGACCAAGACGGTGACTGTGACGGCAAATCGTGACTGGGTGGTGGAAATCCCGAAATCAGTTGACTGGATTACTGTGACTCCATCACAGGGTTCTGCAAATACTACGGAAACAGTAACTGTTAAAGTGGATCCGAATGCAGATATTGAACGTAAGGAAACAATCACATTCAATGCTTCTGTTGCTTCAGCGTCCCTTGAGATAGTCCAGGAAGGTAAGCCAATCGAGATTACCACTATCGCGGATTTCTCTGCAAAGACGCCGAATGAGACGGACTGGTACTATCTGAAAGGGACAATTACCAAGATTGATAATGCCGAATATGGTAACCTTACCATCGAGGACAACACTGGAAGCATTGCTGTCTACGGCCTGACCTCTACGAAGCAGACAAACGGAAATGACAAGAGTTTTGCATCTCTTGGTCTGAAGGTAGGTGATGTCGTGACTATATGCGGCATCTGTTCCGAATTCAACGGTACCAAGCAGGCTGGATCCTCTAAAATTCCGACATATTACGTGACCCATACTTCTGCAGGTGATATGGAAGCTGTTGAACTTGAGTCCATTGAAGACGTCTTCACAACTTCCGATATGAAGGTGACAGTCAAAGGCCAGGTAATAGCAGTAAGCAATGTCAGCTTCGTCATGAACGATGGCGGGGAAAAGAATCTCCTGGTCTATGCCGGTGAGGATGCTGAAGTCAATGTTAAAGTCGGAGACAATATTTCAGTTACCGGTTTAGTTTCGGACTATGGAGGCTTGACCCAGCTGACATCTCCTGAAACGGCTTCCGTTTCGGAACAATTTACAGTTAATTCGCAGGACGCCAGGGCATTGTCAGGCAAGGAACTCGCGGACTTCGCAGTGGAGGATGCCCAGCTTGTGACTGTCGAAGCTGCCGTTGTCATTGACGATAAGTATACCAATATCTACTTTGATAATGACGGTGGAAAGGGCTCCGTTGTGTCATCTTCGTTCGATGAAGAATTTACCCATGCCAGGGTCTTGACAATCACCGGATATTATGGTGGACGGAACGGTATTGGATATTTCTGTATAATCCCGACAGAAGTGACCGAATGCAAGAACCCACACCTGTATGTGATCGATGCGGCAGACCCGGGGAAGGATATCACTACCCAGAATGTTTCTTCTGCGACGGGAAAATATGTATTTGAAATCATTGCAAATACCGCCTGGACTGCCACATCTTCGGATACGGACAACTTTGTAGTCGCCCCTGCTTCCGGAAATGCTTCCGTCAATGATGTGACTGTAACCTATACTGCAAATGAAGGGACAACAGAAAGAAAAGCTACTGTGACGGTGGCCTCCCAGGACAACAGCAAGTCATTCAAGATAGAATTCACCCAGTCTGCGCCATTGTCGGCGGACGCTGCCTTTGTGAAAGTCAGTGAAGAACTTGAAGATTATACGGGTACTTATCTTATTGTTTGCGAATCCGTGAATAAGGCTTATGACGGTTCCCGTACAACTAATTTCAAGGGAAGTAAATCGGATCTGAACAACAAGACAGTCACGATTTCCGATGGCAAGATTGCGGCGGACGATGAAATAATGACTTATAGCGTGTCGATAGAAAAAGTCGATGGAGGTTATGCTGTCAAGACCAATTCCGGGTATTATCTGAAGAATCCTGATGCCAGCGCAGGGCTTGATGGCGCTGAAACTTATTCAGATGACTGTCTGACCAAAATAGAATATTTAGCAGATCAGGGCGGTCATAAAATAACCGCGTCAGGCAGCTATGTCATGCTGTATAACAAGTCGTCAGACTCGAATTACTTCAGATTCTACAAACCTTCCAATATCGGGCAATCGCAGTACGGTATCCCAGTATTGTACAGATTCCAGGAATAATATCCTATATTTCAAATATTCAAAGGGATACCCTCTCCCGGGCATCCCTTTGATTTTCTAAACAGGTTGCTTTTTGAAAATCTTGATTATTAGAAGGCGGGGTATGTCCAGGTTCTCCAAATGGTTCTTTTCGTTCTTCGTGACGGTTGCTGCGGCGGCTGCTGCCGTCGTGTCCTGCGAGGAGATTTCCGCGGAGAACACAGGCATCACGATTTCCGGACAGTCGGTCTCTTCGGACGCCGGCTCCTGTACCGTCTCGGTGAAGGCTTCCGGGCGGTGGGTGCTTTCCATAGTCTATGACGGCGACCAGGACGGCTGGGCTTCCCTTACGACGACATCCGGCAGGGGAAGCAAGGATGACATCCTGCTGGCCTACACGGAAAACACTTCGGAGGAGAGCCGCTCGCTGAGGGTTGTCCTTACTGTCGGCAACTCTGACTTCATTGCCACGTTC
>JADIMQ010000030.1 GCA_017694655.1 Candidatus Cryptobacteroides merdigallinarum | reverse complement strand
GGATGAGGATGACGACGAGGACGGAGAGGAGATATACGCCGAAGACGAGGAAGACGAAGAATAGCGCCCTGGCGCTTCCGCAACCATGACGGATGGACCACAGGCTCATAATAATATTGGGACCGACGGCTGTCGGCAAGACTGACTACAGTATAAGGGAGGCCCTGAAATACGGGTCTCCCGTCATTTCGTGCGACTCCAGGCAGATATACAGGGAAATGTCCATAGGCACGGCCGTGCCTTCCGCGGAGCAGCTCGCCGCCGTCCGGCATTACTTCATAGGGTGCAGGTCAGTGACGGAACCGTATTCCGCCGGAAGATATGAGGTCGAGGCGCTCGCCCTGATAGAGGAGCTTTTCAGCCAGGGGCACGAGACACTTGTCATGGCCGGGGGTTCCGGCTTCTACATCGACGCCCTGTGCCGGGGCCTGGACGATTTCCCGCCTGCCGACGAGGAACTGAGGGCCAGGCTTTCCGCCAGGCTGCAGGAAGAGGGCGTGGAGTCCCTCCGGCTGGACCTGAAACGGCTCGACCCGGAGTCATACGCCACCCTCGACATTGCAAACGGGCAGAGGGTTGTAAGGGCCCTGGAGGTCTGCCTCATGACCGGACGTCCTTTCTCGTCGTTCAAGACATCCAGTGCAAAGAAGAGGGGCTTCACGATAGAGAAGGTCGGCCTTGTACGCCCGAGGGAGGAGCTTTACGGACGCATCAACGCCCGTGTCCTGTCCATGGTCGAGGATGGGCTCGTGGACGAGGTGAAAGGGCTGGTCCGGTACAGGGACCTGCCTGCCCTGCAGACCGTGGGGTACAAGGAGATTTTCCAGTATCTTGACGGGGAGATTACGCTTGAGCGCGCCATAGAGCTCATCCAGCGCAATACCAGGCATTATGCAAAACGCCAGATCAGCTATTGGGGCAGGGACAAGGATATAAGGTGGACCGGAGTCCGTTAGCCCTGTACGGGACTGGTTACGGCCGCAGCCTGGCGCACTGTTTCGGGAATGTTTTAAAATATCGGATATGGAAAAATTATTTGCCTTGATGCTCCTGGCCTGCCTGTGGCATGGCACAGGTTCCGCCCGGGATTTCCCGGATACACCAGGGAGGCCTGCGGCCGGAGTCTGCAGGGAAGCGGACGGGGATGGGGACAATCTCTTCCTTGAGGAGCCGGAGCCTTACGTACCGACAGTAGTCCAGGGAATGCCTTACAGGCAGTACAGGGCACTCTACAGACCGTCAGAATATGTGCGGGCCCCGGGAGACCGCTATCTGCCTGCCTTGTCTGGAATTGCCTCGTATTTCATCCCCGGGCTCGGGCAGATGATCTGCGGAGAGGTGGGCAGGGGTTTCGCCTTTCTCGGGGCGACCGTCGGGGCTGCCTTGCTCCCGCCTGTGGCTTCCGCACTGGCATACAGTTCGGCAGACGCGTCTTTCCTGCTTTCAGCCGGGGTCTGCTGCTTTCTGGCAGTATATGTCTGGTCCATAGTGGACGCGGTCCAGGTAGCCAAGGTCAAGAATATGTACCGGCAGGATATCCGGAGGATGGAGTCCCAGGTAGGGATGCGCCTGTACCCTTCCGTCAACCTGTTTCCAGGCCCGTCCGGGGAGAGAGCGTCCTACGGGGTGACTCTGGCCCTCACTTTCTGAAGGGGAGCAGACCACGGGAACGGGTGATTTCAAATCCTTTTCAGATTCTGCATATAGCTTTGCAGCAGTTAATTATTATAAAACAAGCATCATGAAGAAATTGGCTTTATTTTTTGCGGCATTGTTTGCCGGTATCACTCTGTTCCAGGGATGCGAGGAGACCAAGATCAAGTTCGAGAAGCTTCCGGGAGCAGCACAGACATTCATCACACAGTATTTCCCGGGGATTGACGTGGTATTTGCCGAAAAAGAGAGGGACAACGGGACCAGGCACTACAATGTGAGGCTGGCGGACGGGACCGAACTCGATTTCGATGCCGACGGGAACTGGACAAGCGTGGACTGCGAGTATTCGATACTGCCGTCCGGCATACTGTCCTCCGGGATAGAGACATACATTGCCACCAACTATCCGGACGCGAAGGCATACAAGGTGGAAAAGGAGTTCGGGGGATTCGAGGTATGGATTACCGGAGGCAGGGCCCTGGTGTTCAATGCCAACGGCGAATATGTCCGGGAATCGAGATAGTTCCTGAACCCGTCATGATTCAGACAGGAATATTCCTGTTGACGTTCCGGTATCCCGTGGAGCCGTAGTACATGAGGTAGCAGAGGCAGGCGATGATAATCCAGAAGGATGCCCGGCAACCGGCAAGGTCGGCAAGGATGCCCTGTATGGCCGGGACTATGCCGCCGCCGCATACCATCATCATGAAGAAGCCCGTCGCTGTGGAGGTATATTTCCCGAGACCCTCGACGGACATATTGTATATGTTGCCCCACATGACGGAGGTGAACAGTCCGGTAAGCACGAGGAAGACCACGTTCACAGGGATGTTCCCGAGGCTGTAGCGGCCGAGTGTGATGGTAATCTTCTCCGGTGTGAATATAGTAATGAGAATCAGGAGCATGGCCATGATGGACGAGAACTGCAGCATGTCCCTGCTGGAGAACTTGGACCCGAGCGTACCTCCCACCAGGCGTCCCACGAACATGAAGAACCAGTAGAAGGCGACAATGGCCCCTGTCGTCCGCGGGTCAACCCCTACCTCGTGTATAAGGTACAGGTTGGTCATGTTGGCTATCCCCACCTCCACACCGGTGTAAAGGAAGACAGCCACGGAACCGAGTATGAAATGCCTGAAGGAAAAGCAGCTGTACTCCCCTCCCCTTCCTGTGAGCTCGTCCAGGGCAGTCCTGGTCTCCACCCTTTCGAATTCCGGGACATCTATGAACATTATCACAAGGATGGACACCGCGAAAATGGCCACGAGGATGATGAACATCGGGTTAACGTCAGCAATCTCGAAATGCGGGAGACCTTCTGCAGGACGCGCTCCGGCCGAACGGCCCATCAGGAAGCCGACCACGAACGGCACGATGGTAGCTGCTATGGAGTTCAGGGAACCGCCCCACTGTATCAGCTGGTTACCCTTGTTGCCGCCGCCCCCGAGAGAGTTCAGCAGAGGGTTGACTACCGTGTTCAGCATACACATGGAGAAGCCCGCGACGAAGGCCCCGAGGAAATAGAGCCAGAGC
>JADIMQ010000029.1 GCA_017694655.1 Candidatus Cryptobacteroides merdigallinarum | reverse complement strand
CGTGCATCCTGATGGTGAGACCGGACCTGTTTATGATCATGAGGTCGTTGTCGTCCGTAACATCCTTTATGGCCACCAGCTTGCCGGTCTTGTCCGTGATGTTCAAGGTCTTGACTCCCTTGCTTCCGCGGTGCGTCAGGCGGTATTCGTCATAGTCCGAACGCTTGCCGTACCCGTTCTCGCTCACCACGAGGATGGTCCTTCCGGAAGCATTCCCGGCTTCCGGGTCATAGCATATCATCCCGATGACCTCGTCGTTCTCCGCGATATTCATTCCTCGTACCCCTGAAGCCGTCCTTCCGAGAGGCCTTGCGTCTGACTCGTCGAACCTTGCGCAGTTCCCGTTCCTGCCGGCAAGGAAGATCTGGCATCTCCCGTTGGTCATGGCGGCCTCGAGGAGCTCGTCCCCGTCCCTTACGGTTATGGCGTTGACCCCGTTGGTCCTCGGCCTCGAATAGGCCTCGAGCAGGGTCTTCTTTATGATACCCTTCCTGGTCGCGAGGACTATGAAATTGCTGTTTATGTACTCCTCGTCCTTCAGGTTCCTGACATTTATGAATGCCTTCACGGTATCGTCAGGCTCTATGTTGATGACATTCTGGATGGCGCGCCCCTTGGAGGTCTTCGTGCCTTCAGGGATCTCGTAGACTTTCAGCCAGAAACACCTTCCGTTCTTGGTGAACAGGAGCATGGTGCTGTGCATGTTGGCCACATAGATATACTCTATGAAGTCCTCGTCCCTGGTGGCGCTCCCCTTCATGCCTACCCCTCCCCTGTTCTGGGTCCTGTACTCGGACAGAGGGGTCCTCTTGATGTACCCGAGATGGGATATGGTGATGACGACGTCTTCGTCAGGATAGAAGTCCTCCGGGTTGAACTCCTCGGCCGACATGGCTATCTCGGTCCTGCGCGGGTCTCCGTATTTCTGCTTCAGTTCCTGGAGCTCGTCCTTGATGATGCCCATCTGCTTCTCATAGCTTGCCAGGACCTCCTCGCAATAGTGGATGAACTTCATGAGATCGTCGAACTCCGCCTGGAGCTTCTCACGCTCCAGTCCGGTAAGCTGCCTGAGCCTCATCTCCACTATGGCCGTGGCCTGCACCTCCGTGAAGCCGAACCTTTCCATGAGCTGGGTCCTGGCCTCGTCCACGCTGCGGGATGCCCTGATGATGGCGATTATCTCATCTATGACGTCCAGGGCCTTCAGGAGCCCTTCCAGGATATGGGCACGCTTCCTGGCCTTCTCGAGGTCGAACCTGGTCCTCCTGACCACGACATCGTGCCTGTGCCTGACGAAATACTTTATCAGGTCCTTGAGGTTCAGAGTCCTCGGACGGCCGTTGACAAGGGCCACGTTGTTCACCGAGAAGCTCGACTGCAGAGGGGTGTACTTGAACAGGGTGTTCAGGACCACATTCGAGTTCGCGCCCATCTTCAGCTTTATGACGATGCGCATACCCTTCCTGGTGGTCTCGTCATTGACATAGACGATGCCGTCTATCTTCTTGTTCTCCACCAGCTCCACAATCTTCTCGATGAGCTCCCTCTTGTTCACCATGTACGGGATCTCCGTAACGACTATGGTCTCTCTTCCCGACTCGCTGACTTCTATTTCAGTACGCGACCTTATGACTATCCTGCCGCGGCCTGTCTCGAAGGCGTCCCTGATGCCCTGGTGCCCCTGGATTATGCCTCCGGTCGGGAAATCCGGTCCCTTTATATAATGGAGGAGCTCATCCGTGGTGATCTCCGGGTTGTCAATATATGCGCAGATGGCGTCGCAGGTCTCCCCGAGGTTGTGCGGGGCCATGTTCGTGGCCATGCCGACGGCGATTCCTGAAGACCCGTTCAGCAGCAGGAGCGGAGCCTTGGTCGGGAGCACTGTCGGCTCCTGCAGGGTGTCGTCGAAGTTGTTCTGGAAGTCTACCGTATCCTTGTCGATGTCGGCCATCACCTCTTCCGTGAGCTTCTCCAGCTTGGCCTCGGTGTATCGCATCGCCGCAGGAGAATCCCCGTCCATGGACCCGAAATTTCCCTGCCCGAAGACGAGCGGATACCTCATGCTCCAGCTCTGGGCCATCCTGACCATGGCCTCGTACACGCTGCTGTCCCCGTGCGGATGGTACTTACCCAGCACCTCGCCGACTATCCTCGCGGACTTCTTCGTCTGGCCCGAATAGCCAAGCCCCAGTCCCGTCATTCCGAAAAGCACCCTCCTGTGGACAGGCTTCATTCCGTCCCTGACGTCAGGCAGCGCCCTCGACACTATCACAGACATGGAGTAGTCGATGTATGAGCTCCTCATCTGCCTGTCGATGTTCACCGTCTCTATCCTGCCTGCCGGGGTCTCCGGTCCAATAGGATTTATTTCATTATCCATATAAATCTCCTGAATTTTTCACGGGCGGCCCCGCTGCGGAAACTTTCCTGTCCCGGCGCCGTTTCCCGACATAAACATAGTTTGCAAAGATACTAAAAATTTCGATTCTTCCTCAATCCCAGGTGCAGTTTAATTCACAGTTTAATTCCCTCCCGTGACAATATTGCAATGAGTTTTTGTACATTTGCAGTCAAGAAACAGGAAAACATGGAAATCAAGATATCGAGAGAACTCAACGTCATAATGAATTTCGCCCGGGACGAGGCCATGAGGACGGGCAGCTACGGCATCTCGCCGGACCACCTGTTCCTCGGCATCATCCGGCACAAGGACAACGAGGCGGCAAGGATACTTCAGGCCCTCGGGGTGGACCTTGACGAATTCAAGCAGTTCATAGACGAGAAAATCAGGACAGACAAGTACATACCGTTCTCGGAGTTCGAGAAGGTCTCCCTGTCGAGAGGCGCGTACAACATACTCAGCCTCACTATACTCGAGGCCACCAGGAGCATGACGGACATAGTGCGTCCGGAGCACCTCCTGCTCGCCCTTTGCAAGAACATGGTAAGCGGCTACGGCCAGACATGGCTCTACGACAGGGGCACTGACTACGACCGGGTGCACGGCTACATGGAATCCGCAGGAATCCTGAGCAGCGGCGAGAAGAACTGGGGGAGCGAGCCTGGCGGAGAGTCCGGGGAGAAAGAGGAAAGCCCGGTGGAGGAACCCCGGGAGGAATCCGCCCTGGAAAAATTCGGGTACGACCTCACCAAGGCCGCTGAAGAAGGGAAGCTGGACCCTGTCACAGGACGCGAGACCGAGATAGAGCGCGTGCTCCAGATTCTCGGGAGGAGGAAGAAGAACAACCCCATGCTTGTCGGGGACCCGGGGGTCGGCAAGTCGGCCATAGTGGAAGGTATAGCCCTGAAGATAGCCGGAGGGGAAGCCCCCCAGATGCTCACGGGGAAGAGAATCATATCCCTGGACATGGCCTCCCTTGTCGCAGGCACGAGATACAGGGGGGATTTCGAGAAAAGGCTCAAGTCCGTGATTAACGAGATAGCCAGCAACCCCGACATCATCCTGTTCATAGACGAATTCCACACAATAGTGGGAGCCGGCGGCGCAGGGGGCAGCCTCGATGCCGCGAACATCCTCAAGCCGGCGCTCGCACGCGGGGAGATACACTGCATAGGGGCGACCACAATGGAAGAATTCCGGAAAATCGTGGAAAAGGACGGGGCCCTCGACAGGCGCTTCCAGAAGATTATCATATCCCCGGCTGACACGGCACAGACCCTCTCGATACTGGAAAGCCTGCACATGAAATACGAGTTCCATCACCTTGTGTCGTATTCAGAGGAAGCGCTGAAAGCCTGCGTCAGGCTGTCCGACAGGTATATCACCGACAGGTGCCTGCCGGACAAGGCAGTGGACGTCATGGACGAGGCCGGCTCCATGGTCAGGCTCAAGAACAAGGGGAAAAAGCCCGGGGCCATCCCGACAGTCACGGAAGAGGATATAGCGGCAGTCATCTCCACAATGACGGGCATACCTATATATAAGGTGGCGGAATCCGAACGCACAAAGCTTGTCAGGATGGAGGAGAAGCTCAAGGAAAGAATCGTCGGCCAGGACGAAGCCATAGGGAAAGTCGTCCGGGCCATAAGACGGAACAGGGCGGGCATCAAGGACCCGGGCAGGCCAATTGGCTCATTCCTCTTCGCGGGGCCTACCGGCGTCGGCAAGACCCAGCTCGCCAAGGCCCTGGCAGAGTACCTTTTCGATTCGGAAGAGAATCTTGTCAGACTGGACATGAGCGAGTACATGGACAGGTTCACGTCCTCGAAACTCATCGGCGCCCCTCCGGGATACGTAGGCTTCGATGAAGGAGGACAGCTCAGCGAGAGGGTGAGACGCAAGCCGTACTCGGTAGTCCTCCTCGATGAGATAGAGAAGGCCCATCCGGACATATTCAACCTCCTGCTGCAGGTCCTCGACGAAGGAC
This sequence comes from Candidatus Cryptobacteroides merdigallinarum, assembly GCA_017694655.1. GTDB lineage: Bacteria > Bacteroidota > Bacteroidia > Bacteroidales > UBA932 > Cryptobacteroides > Cryptobacteroides merdigallinarum. The sequence goes on along the minus strand of JADIMQ010000029.1, from coordinate 14,359 downwards.
GGCTGACCGACAGCAACGGGCGCACGGTGGATTTCAGGAATACGATCCTCATAATGACCTCCAACGTCGGGAGCAGGGAGGTGGACGAGTACGGCAGCGGGCTCGGCTTCACTACCTCCTCCGGGTCCCTGGAGGAGAAGAAGAAGGGCATCCTTGAGAAATCCGTCAGGAAGCTGTTCCCTCCGGAATTCCTGAACAGGATAGACGAACAGATTTTCTTCCGGCCTCTCGGCATGGAGGACCTGGAAAAGATAGTGGACATGGAACTGAAAGGGCTCAGGAAGAGAGTCCTTGACGCAGGCTACCGGCTCAGCATATCCGCGGCAGCCAGGAAGACCGTCCTCGAGGCCGGCTACGACCCGGCATACGGGGCCAGGCCGCTTAAACGCGCGATACGCAAGTATATCGAGGACCCGGTGTCCGAATCCATAATCTCGGACAAGGCACGGCCCGCAGGCGGCGCCGGGACCTTACGGAAACTGTGCATCGTCACCGGCAGGAACGGGAAAGGCACGGAAGCAGTCATGAAAGGCTGACATCCATGAGTTCGAGGTCGAAGTCCCTCACCAGGTCGAGAAGATTGTCGAGAGACTGGTCCGTAGAAATGAAGGAGCCGATGGACTCGAGGGAGAATTCTGTGTTTTTCATGATATGTATCCTTTAAAATTGATGTCTTTAACCTTATCTTGACGCAAAGGTAGCGTTCAAATGTACCAGACTATGGCACAATCAAAAATAAAACTTGCGATTTTCGATCTTGACGGGACCCTGCTCGACACGATAGAGGACCTCGGGCGGGCCTGCAACTTCGCCCTGGAAGCCTGCGGTTGTCCGCCAAGGAAGATGGAAGAATACAACAGGCTCGTGGGCAGGGGAATATACAACCTGTTCCGTGGAGCCCTCCCGGAAGGACTCCGGAGCGAAGAGATGGTGATGGAGATGAAAAGCCATTTCATACCATATTACAACGAGCACAAGACCGACTTCACGAAGCCGTATCCCGGAATCCCGGCGATGCTGGAAAAACTGGAAAAGCACGGCATAGCCCTCGCCGTGGCCTCCAACAAGTACCAGGAAGGGACCGAAGCCCTGGTAAAGCGGTTTTTCGGGGAGAGGAATTTCGTGAAAATCCTTGGGCAGAGGGACGGGATGCCGATAAAGCCGGATCCCGGGATAGTGCGTGAGATAGAAAAGGCCTACGGACATACAGGCCCCGGCGAGGTCATATACTCCGGAGACTCCGACGTGGACATGGAGACCGGGAAGAACGCGGGGGTGATCACCGCAGGAGTGACCTGGGGCTTCAGGTCCAGGGAAGAGCTCAGTTCCAGGCATCCGGACATGCTCTGCGACACCCCGGAAGAACTTGCCCGGGCCATCATAGGCCAGGACCAGGATCCTGGACGCATATAGAATCAGATTAATCAGAGAACACCATGCTGAAACAGATTTTAACCACAGCAGCGGCAATGGCCATCACTGTATCGACCGGGGCCGCAGAAAAGGACGGTACACCGGCAATATATCCGGACGGGACCTACATGTTCGCCCAGAGGGACACCTGTGAACTTTTCCTCGACGTCTACAACCCTGCGGAAGGAAGTACAACGACCGTGGACGGGAAGGAAAAGCCTACAATCATCTTCATGTTCGGGGGAGGCTTCATCGAGGGGAGGAGGGACGACCCCTTCTATACCCCGTGGTACAGGCAGATGACCGACAACGGATACCGTATCATAGCCATAGACTACAGGCTCGGCCTGAAAGGGATGGACAAGGTGGGGATAGGCCAGGTGAACGCCCTGGACAACGCCATCCATATCGCGGTTGAGGACCTGTTCAGCGCGACAAGATACATAGCGGACAACGCCGCCGAGCTGGATGTGGACCCGTCGAACATCGTGATAAGCGGCTCGTCTGCAGGGGCGATTACCGTGATGCAGGCCGAATACGAGCTGTGCAACGGTACGGAATATACGGAAATCCTTCCCGAGGGGTTCAGGTACTCCGGGGTCATGTCCTTTTCCGGAGCCATACTCTCAAGACACGGGAAACTCCGCTACGGGGTCTCCCCCGCCCCGACCCTGATGCTCCACGGTACGGCGGACAAGCTGGTGAACTACAGGCAGATCCGCTTCTTCAACCTCGGTTTCTTCGGGTCATGCAAGATAGCGGAGAGGTTCAGCCGGCTCGGATACAACTACAACATCCTCAGGTTCGAGGGATGCGGGCATGAGATTGCCGGCATAATGGAGGACAGTACGGCATACCAGTTCGCCTTCCTCGAGACAAACGTCATGGCCGGGGAAAAATACATAGTCGACATGACCATCAGCGACCCTTCCATAGAAAAGACCGGCAGCCAGTCCCGCAAGGAATTGTACGGAAACAGATAAAGTCCTGGAATCACCGCACCGGACCAGACGTCAGGCGCTCCAGGGAAAGCTCCACAAGTTTCCTCACCTGAGGCTTGTAGTCCGGATTTCCCGTCTTCAGGTAGCGGTTGGCAATGATGCAGCATACCGTACCTGCATTGTGCCCGAGGTGCGCGGCAATTCCGGCGATGGCCGACCCCTCCATCTCGAAATTGGTTATACGCCAGCCGTCATAACGGAAGGAGGCGAAGGTGTCGAGCATGTCCGGCATGGCAAGCGGCATTCGGAGGACCCGTCCCTGCGGCCCGTAGAATCCTGAAGCCGAAATGGTCATACCTTTTACAGTACAGTCCTCGAAACGGGAGATCATGTCGTCCCCTGCCTTCACGAAATACGGGTCAGGGAGATGCCTGTTCCACCCTGTATGCTCCTTGAATGCCTCCTCCATGCCGCCCAGGGCTATGGAATCCCTGCCGGCATACCAGTTCAGCAGCCCGTCACAGCCGACGGAAATGTGGGAGAAGACGAAGGAGCCCTGGGGGATATCCGGCTGTATGGCCCCTGAAGTGCCTATTCGCAATATGTTGAGTGACTTTTTTTCCGCCTTTACCTCCCTGGTGGAGAAGTCGATGTTGGCAAGCGCGTCGAGCTCGTTCATAACGATATCGATATTGTCAGTCCCGATACCGGTGGAAAGTACCGTGAGCCTTCTGCCCCGGTATTTCCCGGTCACGGAGACAAACTCCCTCGACTGACGGCGGAACTCCCTGTCGGTAAGGAATTCCGCCACAAGGTCCACCCTGCCGGGATCACCGACGAGAATCACGTTGTCAGCGACTTCCTCCGGTCTCAAATGAAGGTGGAATACCGATCCGTCATCATTTATAATCAGTTCAGATTCTGCAATCATGGCCGTTCATGTTTATCATTCTACAATCCGGGCTCCTGGACAGGCCTCCAGCCGCGTATCCGGGCCTGAAGCCTCCCTTCCTGTGGAAGACGGGCAGTCCCGACCTCCACAGATGCCCCCTTATAATTTCCAAATATAGTTTTTTCTCCCGTTTTTTCCTATTTTTGCGGGGACAAAACAGATTCCAGAAATTCAAGTCTATGTGGCAGAGAATACAGACATTATACCTGGCGATAGCGACGGTACTCGTCGGTTCGCTCTTTTTCAGCAAGGTGGCCACGGTTGTGGGGCCGGAAGGCGAAGACCTTGCAATCATGTACCATGAGAAGGTTATTTACCTGCTTTTCACCATCATGGTGTTCGCAGCCAACGCCATCGCCCTTGTCTCATTCAGGGCGAGGAACATACAGATGAGGCTCAGCGTGATATCCGCCCTCCTGCTCATTGCGTTCCAGATATGGCTCGGCGTGGACTTCCTCGCGCACAGGAAGGACCTGGTATTCTCGTTCACGGCCGTCTTCCCGCTGATTGCCGCCATCCTCGACCTGCTCGCAGCCAGGAACATATTCCTGGACGAGGCCATGGTCCAGGCGGCCTCAAGGCTCCGCTCCTCCAGGAGAGCCAGGCAGTGAACCGGATGCAGCATCCTGGACCTTTTCAGGATTCTCCTTCAGGAAACGGGAGACGACATCCTCGGAATACGTCCTAGATACAGGGAGAGGTACGGCAGCCTCGTTGTCAAGGTCCATATAGTAGACATCCTTCTCCTTCCGCAGGATCTTCACCTTGTCGAGGTTGACAATGTACTGCCTGTGGCAGCGCACAAGAGAAGTGCCCTTGAAGCTCTGCTCCACCGTCTTGAGACGGCAGCGGAGCATGTACGCCTTCATCTCCCCCTTTGAATCTGCGTACCATACCTTTATATAATTGTCGTCCGACTCGATGTAGAACAGGTCTGAAGCCCTGACCGACAGCTTCAGCGCACCGCTGTTGTCGAAAAGGGTTATCTTGTCGTCAGGCCTGGCCGGAGCGCCCCCGTCCCTTGCCATGTCGTGGAAAGTCATCAGCCGGATGGTCCTGTCCTTGTCGACGATGGTGAAGTACATCCCGGAAAGGATATAAGGGATAAGGAGGGATATGGAACCGTACAGGAGGGATTTCAGGAAGATGCTCCACATGGGCGTGCCCGGAGGGAGGCCTACCATGTCGGCCGTCACGAAGGTGTAGAATGCGCATATCAGCACCACCTCCGACACACACCACAATATGTACCCGGCATAGGTGAAGTCGACGATACGCGCCACCTTGTACATGACAGCCCGGCTCGCCACCAGGATAAGGATGGAAATGAAGGCGAAGCCTGCCGTGAAAAGGAACATCTGGGAATTCCCGAGACGGAACCACGCAGTGTCCGAGAAAGGGATGTAGATATTCAGGAAAATCAAGGCGAAAAGCACAGAGAATACGACTGTGCCCACAAGCTGGTTCTTCCCGACCAGGTACCCTGGAAGTCTGTGTTTCATTGCCATCCCGATTTTTTGCGCAGGCATCCTGCCGACTGTACAAATATAAGAATTTTACCACAAATAATGAAAATTCGCCACACCGGCAGTTTCTAAACCACAATTTTCAAGGAATTGCCACAAATATTTCCTACTTCGGAAAATACCGATTATTTTTGTGCGGTTTTACATATTTTGATTGTATTTTACTATGAAAATCGTTGGAACAGGAAGTGTGATTCCTAAGAAAATCGTCACGAACGACATGCTTTCAGAATTTCTCGACACGAGCGACGCGTGGATATACCCGAGGACCGGGATAAAGGTCCGCCACGTGATATCGGACGAAAAGCTCGAGGACATGGCCATCGAAGCTGCCAGGAAGGCCCTCGACGATGCCGGGATGAAAGCCGGGGACCTGGACTTCATCATCTGCTCGAATGTTGTAAATGAATATATCACGCCTTCCCTCAGCTGCATAATACAGGGAGGCATCGGGGCCACCTGCCCCTGCATAGACATCAACTGCGCCTGCGCAGGCTTCATCTATGCCCTCGACCTCGCAGAGGCCTACAGCAAGGCCGGCAAGGTGAAGAACGTGCTCATCGTCTGCGCGGAGGAGCCGACAAGGATGACAAGCTGGAAGGACAGGAACGTCTGTGTGCTGTTCGGGGACGGGGCCGGAGCGGCCGTGCTCACGGAAGGCGACAATATTAAAGGTACAAAGCTCTCCGCGGCAAGCGCCACGGACAAGCTGTACCAGATACGGACCCTGGAGCCAACCCCGTACATCACCAAGGAAGAGACGAGCGTACCTCTCCAGATGCGTGGACAGGACGTCTTCAAATTCGCGGTCAAGGCCTCCAGCGGTGACATAAAGTACCTCCTGGACGAGCTCGGGATGAAGCCGGACGATGTGGACAAGTATCTCCTGCACCAGGCCAATATCCGCATCATCAACGCCATCAGGGACCAGCTCGACCAGCCTTCCGAGAAATTCCCGCACAATGTCGAGAACCACGGCAACTCCTCATCTGCGAGCTGCCCTATACTCCTCGACGAATGCAGGAGGAACGGTACAGTCAAGGAAGGGGACATGCTCGCCTTGAGCGCATTCGGGGCCGGGTTCATCTCCGGGGCAGCCGTAATGAAACTGTAAGAATGTATTAAACCAACCAAATCGAAACGATATGATCAAAAGCAGAATTTGCGACATATTAGGTATTGAATACCCGATATTCCAGGGCGGAATGGCCTGGGTTGCCGACGCTTCCCTGGCAGCAGCCGTATCCAACGCAGGCGGTCTCGGACTGATTTCGTCCATAAATGCAGGCACCGAGGCAGTCCGTAACGAGATCAGGAAGTGCAGGCAGATGACAGACAAGCCTTTCGGGGTCAACATCATGCTCCAGGCTCCTAATGCCGGGGAGATTGCCTCGATGGTCGTGGAAGAAGGGGTCAAGATCCTCACTACCGGAGCCGGCTCCCCTGCCCAGTACATGGAAATGTGGAAAGAGGCCGGCATCAAGGTAATCCCGGTGGTGGCATCCGTGGCGCTCGCCCTCAAGATGCAGGCTATCGGGGCAACTGCCGTCGTAGCTGAAGGCGCCGAGTCCGGCGGACACGTAGGGGAACTCCACACGATGGCCCTCATCCCGCAGGTAGCCGACGCCCTCGACATTCCTGTAGTGGCAGCCGGCGGCATCTGCGACGGAAGAGGGGCTGCAGCAGCCTTTATCCTCGGGGCGGAGGGTGTCCAGGTGGGCACAAGGTTCCTCGCAGCCCAGGAGTGCACCGCGCACCAGAATTACAAGGACAAGATAATCAAGGCTTCGGACATTTCCACGATTGTGACCGGAAAGACCCTCGGGCATCCTGTCAGGTCCCTCAAGACTCCTTTCTCCAAGACTTTCGCGAAGATGGAGGCAGATCCGTCCGTGAAGCCGGAAGAGATACTCGCCTTCGGTACAGGCGCACTGCGCAAGGCTGTCAAGGAAGGTGACCCTAACGGAAGCTACATGGCCGGGGAATGCGCCGGCATGGTCAAGAAGATTGAGCCGGCAAGGGACATCGTGGCCGATATCATCGGCGGAGCAGAGAAAATACTTGCCGGAGCCGGCGGATTTCTTTCATAACCTTATGTGTAATTGAAACTTAAAGCTAAAAGAGATGAATAAAAGAGTAGTTGTGACAGGTATGGGAGTCATCTCCCCTGTAGGAAACAATGTTGCCGATTTCTGGAAGAACCTCCTTGACGGGGTGTGCGGGATAGACTTCATAAAGGCATTCCCTACCGAAGACCTCCCTGTAAAGATTGCAGGCGAAGTGAAGGATTTCAACCCGGCTGACTATGGTATCGAGCCGGCTTTCGCAAGGAAGCAGGACAAGTTCACCGTCTATGCGGTAGCCGCTGCGAACGAAGCCGTGAAGCAGTCCGGACTCAGCACCGAGGAAGGCGGGAACATCGACCCGTTCAGGTTCGGGGTCTATGTAGGTTCCGGGATCGGAGGGTTCACCACCCAGTACAGGGAGACCGAGAAGATGATCAAGGACGGGGCCAAGTGGATTTCCCCTCTCTTCATCCCTACCATGATTTCCAATATCGCCACCGGAAATGTCGCCATCAGGAACAAGGCCTGCGGCCCTAGCCTGGACATCGTGACGGCCTGCGCAACATCTACCCACGCTATCGGTGAGGCATACCGCGCCATCAAGCACGGATATGCGGACGCCATAATCGCCGGAGGATCTGAAGCCGCCACCATCCCTCTCGGAATTGCAGGTTTCGCCAACGCGAAGGCCCTTTCAAAGGCGGAAGACCCTAAATACGCCTCTCTTCCGTTCAACCTCAACCGCGGCGGTTTCGTGATGGCTGAAGGTGCCGGAATGCTTGTACTCGAGGAATACGAGCACGCGAAGGCAAGAGGTGCACAGATATATGCCGAAGTATGCGGATACGGCAACACCAACGACGCATACCATGTCACCGCCCCGAGACCAGAGGGTGTAACCCAGGCCAAGGCCATAGAGATGGCCCTTACGGAAGCCGGCTACAATGACAAGGATGTCCTGTACATCAATGCACACGGTACAGGTACACACCTCAACGACAGCTCCGAGACAGCGGCCTTCAAGCTCGCCATGGGAGAGGAGAACGCGCGCAAGGCGCACATCAGCTCCACCAAGTCCATGACAGGGCACATGCTCGGCGCAGCCGGTGCAGTGGAGGCTATCGCCAGCATCCTCGCGCTGAAGAACGGGATTGTCCCTCCTACCATCAACCTGGACACCCCGGATCCTGAATGCGACCTCAACTACACCCCGAACAAGGCCGAGAAAGTAGACCTCACCATAGCGATATCGGACTCTCTCGGGTTCGGCGGACACAACGGGTGCGTGGCATTCCGCAAGGCTGAATAAGACTGCGGCAAACGACGGATTAAAATCTGAACCTTTACAACATTAGAAGAAATGAACAGAGAAGAACTCAAAGAATATCTGCCTCACCGTGAGCCAATGCTCCTTGTCGATGAAATAGAAATCGACTCAGACGGAGTGGCACACGCGAAATACAGAATCAGGGAAGACGAATTCTTCTGCAGGGGGCACTTTCCGGGCAACCCGATAGTCCCGGGCGTCATCCAGTGCGAGATAATGGCACAGAGCTGTGTGCTCCTCGTAAAGGATGAAGTCAAAGGGAAGACGACGCTCTACACCGGCATTAACAATGTCAAGTTCAAGAACATCGTCCGCCCTGGGGATGTATGTGAAGTCACTGCAAAGCTCACCGGACGCAGAGGGAACATCTTCTTCACGGAAGCATCCCTGAAGGTGAACGGGAAGCTCTGCTGCCGCGGCGACCTTTCCTTCGCCCTGGCCTGAGCAAGAAGGCTCCCGTATTACTCCACTTCGCAGCCACGGAAATAGAAATCCGTGGCTGCCTTGTCTTTAGGGAAGCAGAAATAAGTGATCTCCGCCTCCGAGCAGACATTGCCGTCGAACATGATACGGGCGTCAAGTATGGCGAAGTTCCGCTTCATCTCCTTGATATGGGAACGGACCTCTATCCTGACATCAGGACCGGTCGGGACCGGCTTGCGGAACTTTATATCCATCCTGGTTGTCATCCCCGAGGTCTGCAGTTTCCTCGCGATTACCCACATCGCAATCTCGTCCATAAGCGTGGACTGTATTCCGCCATGGAGGGTATGGAGCCAGCCCTGGTAGTCGTCGGACGGGTTCCAGTATGACACTATGTCGTCCCCGTCCTCATAGAACTCCATCTTGAGGCCGTACTTGTTGGACGGTGCGCATCCGAAACAGTTGTAGCCCTGGGATTCAAGGCCTGCCCAGGGATTGATTACCTTTTTCATATCCTTGTAGATTTATCTAAAAAGTCATACAGTCCATATCTTCCCACCACGGTCACCGGAAGGGCTTCCGGTCCTTCCCCGCCGGAGACTACCACACAGTCAAGCCCGGCAGCCAGGGCAGATGCGGCCCCGGTTGAAGAATCCTCCACTGCAAGGGCGTCCTTGCCGGAAAGGCCTGCAAGCTCCAGGGCCCTGGAATATGGTTCCGGGTGGGGTTTCCCCCTGACTGCGTCGTCGGAAGTCAGCATTCCAAGGAAATATCCGGACAGGCTGAAACGGTCCATCACCATGCAGGCCTGCCTGCGGGAAGAATTTGTCACGAGTACCGCAGGGATTTCTCTTTCCCGCAACATCCCGAGTATCCTGTGCATATCAGGTTCCAGCACTGCCAGATCGCCGAGCAGACTGCCATAGAGGACATCTATATCTCCCGCAATGGTATCAAGGAGGCATGCTGAACTAATGCCCATACAGTCAAGGACGGTTGATATCGCCTCCCTGGTTGTCAGTTCATAGCCGCCGTTATTCTCCAGGACAGTCATGTCAAGGCCATATTTTCCCTTTATGGAAGCAATGATACGGGACCACAGCGGAGCACTGTCCACGACAACCCCGTCCATGTCGAAAAAGATTCCCTTGTACGTCTTCATCAGGAGCGGAAGCAGGGGACCTATTCCCAGAACCCGAAGAAATGGTGCACCGGACCGTGTCCGTGCCCTATCTCATATCCCGCACCGGCGGCGATGGCCCTGGAGATATAGTCCTTTGCCCCGGCCACAGCCTCGTCCAGGCCGTATCCCCTGGCCAGGAAAGAGGCTACCGCAGAAGAGAGGGTGCATCCCGTGCCGTGTGTATTCCTCGTATGGAGGCGGCGGGATTTCAGCTCCGTAACCTTCCCTGTCTCGGCATTGTAGAATACATCCACGAGCTCCTCGTCTGACAGGTGTCCCGCCTTCAGCAGGACCGACACCTGTCCGTCCATGGAAAGCCTCCTGGCGCACTCCGGGAGTTCCTTCTGGAAGGAAATCCTGTCCCCGAGGAGTATCTCGGCCTCGGGTATGTTAGGGGTTATCACCCTCGCGTACGGCACCAGCACCGTCTTCAAGGTCTCCACGGCGTCAGGCTCCAGCAAGGGGTCACCGGAGGTGGCCACCATAACCGGGTCGAGGACAATATTGCCTATCCTGTACATGGAAAGGGTATCCCTGACCGCGTAGATAAGTTCCGAGGAATGCAGCATCCCTATCTTCACGGCGTCCGCGCCTATGTCGTCCAGTACAGAACGGATCTGCCCCTTCACGAAATCCACAGGTATCGGGTGCACTCCCGTGACACCTACAGTGTTCTCGTCGACCACCGCGACTACGACAGTGGCCCCGTAACACCCGCAGGCGGAGAAAGTCTTCAGGTCGGCCTGCAGGCCGGCACCTCCGCTCGGGTCGCTTCCCGCTATGGAAAGCGCGACCTTGTATCTTTTCATATCTTCCATTTCTCCATATTGTATGCACTGTCCCAGAAAAGCCATTCCAGCTTCACCCCGGTGACGAAAGCCTCTGTCATCTCCTTCCTTACTTCAGGAGAAGCCCCTGCGGCACAACTGTCGCAGAGTTTCAGCAGACTTTCCGACGGGCTGTCGAAGCCTTCGCTTCCATAGACCTCTATCCAGTCCCGGTAGGGATTGCCTTCGAGGACAGCATTATCGAAAATATGCCTCCCTGTTCTCGCATAGACCACGAAACACGGCAGGACCGACGCCAGGGCCACCTCAAGTGGGGAAGCCACGGCCTGCCGCCAGAGATGGGAGGAGCACAGCAGGCATGTCGGGGAAGCCTCCTCCGGCTCCTCCGCCCCCGTCCCTGGGCCGCCGTCCAGGCCAGAGCCAGTCAGGTAGAGGCTCTGCATCGCCTTTTCCGCCTCCAGGTTTTCCGTGGCATACCCCAGGAACATTGACGTAAGGCCAGGGTCCCCGAAACGGGAGGCGAGCACCGACATCACCCTGGCATATTCCTTCAGGTACAGGGAATCCTGCCATATATAATAGCGGAACCTCTCCCGGCCCAGCTTGCCTGAAGCCAGGCCTAGGACGAAAGGATGACAGAGGATCCTGCTGAACACAGGTCCTGCAGCACTCCATGCCGATTCACTCCATTCCATACTGTCCCGGGGTTAACAGGAGCCGTCAGAGCTTGTAGCCGCATATGGCCACATAGTCTCCCCTGTCATAGCCTGGAACCGGCTCCTCAATACCGCTGTCGGAGTAGAGCGGATGACGGGTGAGAGTCTGGGCATATTCGAAATTCCCGAAGCCGGCCTTCTCCATGGCCGCGACCTTCTCGGCCGTGGTTCTCCAGCAGGCCTTCTCCACCAGCTCTATAGGATATGGGGCTTTCGGGGCAACACCCTCAAGAAGAGGATGGTCCCACGTGCCTACAGCCTTCGCGAGATTGTACAGGAGCCCGTATGAGCTTTCCTTGGGAATGTCTATGAGGATTACCTTACCGCCTTTCCTGAGGGTGGCATGGCTGTTGGCCAGAGCCTTGTCCAGGTCCGTGATGTACCCCGGACAGCCGTTGTACAGTACCGCATCGTAGGCCGAAGGTTCCCCGGCGTAATCCTCCGCTGTACCGACACTGACCTTCATGCCACGGGCCACCGCGATGGCCGCCATATCCGAAGAGGGTTCCACACCGTCCTCCACGACTATGCCGTAGTCGGCACGTAATATCTGCTCGAAAAGGCCGCTTCCGCAACCTACTGAAAGGATCTTCTCCCCCTTCCTTAGAAAATATGCGACAAGAGCCGCTTCGGAGTAAAGTACGTTCCGGTTGTCAAGGAACCACGAATCGTACTTCTCCGCATAACTGTCGAATCCGCTTTCCATAAAAAAATTTTCTTGTTATTCAGCCGCAGCCTTGAGACGCTCCGCGTTCTCGGCTATCTGAAGCTGGTCTATAACCTCCTGAATCTCGCCGTCCATGAAGACAGGGAGATTGTACATCGTGTAGTTTATCCTGTGGTCAGTCACCCTGGACTGTGGATAATTGTATGTCCTGATCTTCGCCGAACGGTCACCTGTGGAGACCATGGTCTTGCGCTTGGCGGAAATCTCGTTGAGATACTTCTCGTACTCCATGTTGTAAAGCCTCGTACGGAGTTCGGCGAGAGCCTTGTCGAAATTCTTCAACTGGGATTTCTCATCCTGGCACTGTACCACTATCCCGGACGGGATATGCGTGAGCCTGATGGCCGAATAGGTTGTGTTCACGGACTGGCCGCCCGGACCTGACGAGCAGAAGGTATCTTTCCTTATGTCGTTCATGTTCAGCTCTATATCGAATTCGTCCGCTTCCGGGAGGACGGCTACAGACGCAGCCGAGGTATGTACCCTGCCCTGGGTCTCGGTCTGCGGCACACGCTGCACACGGTGCACCCCGGACTCATATTTCAGGGTCCCGTAGACATGGTCCCCGGAAATCTTGCATACTATCTCCTTGAAGCCTCCGGCAGCACCTTCCGACTGGTTGGTGACCTCAAGTCTCCAGCCTTTCTTCTCGACATACTTGGAATACATACGGAACAGGTCCCCGGCGAAGATGGCTGCCTCGTCCCCGCCTGTACCGCCACGTATTTCCAGTATAGCATTCTTGCTGTCCTGTGGGTCAGCAGGTATGAGCAGGAGCCTTATGTTCTCCTCCACGGAAGGTATCTTCTCCTCTATCTCGGAAATCTCGGCCTTCGCCATTTCCCTCAGCTCCTCGTCCTTCTCCGTGGCAAGTATCTCCTTTGCCGAATCGTATTCGGCCATCATCCTCTTATACTCGTTCCCGGCCGCTATGATAGGGGCGAGTTCCTTGTATTCCTTGTTCAGCTGCACATATTTCTTCATGTCCGAAATCACTTCCGGGTCTGAAAGCTGGGCTTGCAGTGCATCGTATTTCTCCTGAAGGCCCATGACCTTCTCCAGCAATGAATTTTCTGCCATATAAAATCTGATTTTAAACTTCTTCTACAATAGCGCCGCGCCAGGGCACCCCATACGTCAGTCCCGGTCTCCGTCCGGACTTATCCTTTTGACATAGCACCTGCGGCGCATGTACAGTTCATGCTCGTACTTGCCCCAGACGAAGGACGCGCTGTTGGTATCTATCTGGGGGTTGGTGATGGCCCACTTCACGCCTGCCTCGCGGAATTTCCTTGCCATGATGTTGTGGTACACGGAAGATACCCCGGTGTTCTGCCACTTCGGTGCTGCCCCGTTTATCATGAGGTCAATGGTTTCCACATTCTTCAAGGCCTTCAGGAAATGTATCCAGCCGAACGGGAACATCGAGCCCTTCGCCTTCTGCAGGGCCCTGGATATGGAAGGGAATGAAATCCCGAAAGCCGCAATTTCCTTGTTCTCATCCAGGAGGAAGCAGCACAGCCTCTTGTCGAGCAGGCCTATAGTCTGCCTGGCCTCCTCATCTATCTCCTTGTCCGTAAACGGGATGAAATTGTACACGCTCTGCGCGAAGCTGTCGTTGTATATCCGGAAGAACTCCTTTACCATGGCCTTGTCATGTTTCAGGGAATCTATATCCCCTTCCACTAGCCGGTATCTCTCCATAAGCCTGTCGGCTATGGACACCATCTTCTCGGGGACCGGCTGGTAGGCCTTCAGCTTATACTGCACCCAGTCGCACTCCTTTTCATAGCCAAGGGCAGTTACCAGGTCATTGTAGTACGGATAGTTGTACAGGCAGTTGAACGGGGGAAGGTTGTCATAGCCTTCCACGAGCATGCCCTGCTTCCCGAGGGTATTGTAGTACAGCGGGCCGTGTATCTCGTCCATACCGTTGTCCAGGGCCCATTTCTCTGCCGTCCCGAGCAGAAGCCTGGCCACCTCGATGTCATTTATGGTGTCGAACCACCCGAAGCGCGCCCTCTTCTTGCAGTACCTCTCGTTGTATCTCGGGTTTATCATGCCGCAGATGCGTCCGGCCACCTTCTTCCCGTCCATGACCATCCACATCCTGTGCGAACAATATTCGAGCGACGGGACAGACGTCAGGGACTTCTTCTGGTCAGCGAACAATGCCGGGACATACTGGGGACAGTCCTTGTACAGAGTGTCCGGGAATTTGATGAACTTCTTCAGATCCCTGCGGGAAACGACTTCAACTACTTTATAATCAGCCATAATTACGACTCCTGTTTACC
>JADIMQ010000028.1 GCA_017694655.1 Candidatus Cryptobacteroides merdigallinarum | reverse complement strand
CGCTGCCGCAATAGCGGTATGCCTTCTGTGTTTTACACTGGTCCTTTCGGCCACTATCATTTTTCCATTGTTCTGACCAGATTTACCATCTCAATGGCTGTGGTCATGGCATCGAAGCCCTTGTTTCCGGCTTTGGTGCCGGCCCTTTCCACGGCCTGCTCGATGGAATCGGTGGTGAGTACCCCGAATATTACCGGGACACCTGTTTCCAGCCCTGCGAGGGCGATGCCTTTCGTGGTTTCATTTGCCACCATGTCGAAGTGTGGGGTGGCACCCCTGATTACGGCACCGAGACATACTACAGCGTCATATTTTCCTGACTGCGCCATCTTCCTGGCTATGAGCGGTATCTCGAAGGCTCCCGGTACCCATGCCACTTCGATGTCGTCGGCCCTGCCTCCGTGGCGCAGGAAAGAATCTTCAGCTCCGGAGAGGAGCTTGGATGTGATGAATTCATTGAAACGTGCCGCCACAATGCCTATCTTATGGCCGGCGGATGAGAGGTTCCCTTCTATTGTCTTCATTGTATGAAAGTATTGATGTCTGAAATTTTTATAGTCTGAAAGTATTGATGTCTGAAAGTATTAAAAGTCTGAATGTTTTAAATGTCTGAAAGTATTAAAAGTCCGTTATTTGTCTGAATCTTGCCCGTGTTCGTTCTCTGATGACATATCCTGGTGTCCGTCGGGGGTGAAATGCAGAAGATGTCCCATTTTCCTGTATTTGGTGTACATATAGGCCATGTTCTTCTCGTTGCATGTCATCTCTATCGGATCACGGCCTGTCACTTCTATTCCGTAGTGTTCCAGACCGGTGATCTTCATCGGGTTGTTGGTCATCAGGGTGAGTTTCTTCACCCCAAGGTCAGACAGGATTGCACCAGCCGTGTCATATTCCCTGAGGTCTGACGGGAAGCCCAGGGCGATATTCGCTTCTACAGTATCCATCCCTTTGTCCTGCAGTTCGTAGGCCCTGAGCTTGTTGATCAGGCCAATCCCCCTGCCTTCCTGCCGGAGATAGACCAGGACACCGCGGCCTGTCTTCCCGATACGTCTCATGGCTTCCGCAAGTTGTTCCCCGCAGTCGCATCTGAGAGAGCCGAACACGTCGCCTGTAAGGCATTCGGAATGTATCCTGCACAATACAGGTTCCCCGGTGGTGACATCACCCTTTACCAGGGCCAGGTGATGCTTGCCGTTGATCCTGTTCACGTAGCCGTACATCCGGAAATCCCCGTAACGTGTGGGAAGAGGCACGTCAGTCACTCTTTCCATCCATTTCTCGGTATGCTTGCGGTACTGGACAAGACTCTCCACGGTGATGATCTTCAACCCATGCCTGTGAGCGAAATCCATCAGTTCTCCGGTACGCATCATTGTACCGTCCTCCCGCATTATTTCGCAACAGAGACCGCATTCCTCAAGACCGGCGATACGCATCAGGTCTACCGTGGCTTCCGTGTGTCCTTCCCGTTCGAGGACTCCTCCAGGCCTGGCTTCAAGCGGGAACATGTGTCCCGGCCGGCGGAAATCCTCAGGCCTTGCATCCGGGTCGGCGCATTTCATCGCTGTCACCGAACGCTCCGCAGCCGATATGCCGGTCCCCGTAGATATGTGGTCTATGGAGACAGTGAATGCCGTGCAATGATTGTCCGTGTTCTCGTCCACCATCTGCATCAATCCGAGTTTCGTTGTCAGCCCGTGACTCATTGGCATGCATATCAGCCCTTTGCCGAAGGTCGCCATGAAATTCACATTGTCCCTGCCGGCATATCTTGCGGCACATATCAGGTCTCCTGGGACTTCGTGTTTCCGTCATAGTAGCCGCACCAGACCGTCGACATGCCCAGGTCTTCGAAGCACCGCCGCAGCAGACATCTCACCGCCTCCGGTATGAGGCCCTGTCCCCAGTACGGCCTGCCTATCCAGTAGCCGATTTCGCCCTCGTCCGCCTTCATTTCAGCGCTGTGAAGGCCTTCCCCGGACATAATTCCCGCGCTTCCGACAGGCTCACCGGTCTCCTTCAGGACCACAGCATAAGTCTCCGGGGCAGAAAAGACAGTACGGATTACTTCCAGGCTGTTTTCCACGGAAGTATGGGGCGGCCATCCTGCCGCCAGTCCTATCCCGGGGTCACTGGCGTATTTATACAATGCTCCGGCGTCGGATTCCAGCCACGGCCGGAGGACCAGCCTCTGTGTCACAATGTTCGGTCCTGGTAATTTCATGATTTACAATATTTTTAAAAACAAGGCGGCAACTTCGCTGAAAACAAATATACGCATTTGTCTCCAACCGGCGCATATTTTCATACCTTTGCATGCGGACCGGGAACAGCCATGCCCCTGGAGGAGGATGACGGGTTCCAGGATTCAGGCAATGGAAAAAGAGACACGGACACATATCGCGAGGCGGAAGTTCCAGGAATGGACATGCGCGGCCTTCATCCTTCTCACCTGCGGGAATGCAGGTGCAGCCGCCCTCCATGCCGAGCCTGCGGACTCGCTGGCCGTGGCAGAGAAGAGGGACAGCATAACAGAATCCATGATAACTGCCGACAAGTACTCCGCGGAGGAGACCCGCAGCCAGACAGGGCACAAGCGGCTCGAGGAAGCCGATTTCATATACGGGAATGTCGTCTTCAGCTCACCGGACCTCATAAAGGCCATCCAGAACCTCCCCGGGGTGAATCCAGGGACGGAACTTATGTCCGGGCTTTACGTCCACGGCGGCGAAGGCTCCGACAACCTCTTCCTCCTTGACGGCGTGCCGATGTACCAGATAAGCCATCTCGGCGGCCTTTTCTCGTCGTTCAATACGGACGTTGTGGACCATCTCGACTTCTACAAGAGCGGGTTCCCGGCACGGTACGGAGGCCGGATGAGCTCCGTCGTGGATGTCACGACCAGGGACGGGGACCCGGAAGAATTCCACGGCTCCTTCATGATAGGGCTCATCGACGGCCGGCTCCAGCTCGAGGGACCGATAGTGAAGGGGAAGACGTCCTTCAATGTCGCGTTCAGGAGGAGCTGGATGGACGCGGTGCTCGCCCCGGTCATTTCCCTTGTCAACAGGAAGAACCAGAAAGGGGAGACCGTCGGAGGGACATACTCGTTCTATGACCTGAACGCCTCCGTCACGCACAGGTTCAGCGAAGACAACATCCTGTCCTTCAAGTTCTACCATGGAAGGGATCACCTGAAACTGAAATTGGACACGGAGAAGTCCATGGCATACACGGAGGAGGGGGAGAACAGGACCGCATACGGGACAGACCGGCTACATACGGACATAGGCTGGGGAAACACCCTCGCCTCCCTGAACTGGAGATACAGGATACTGGACAACCTGAAAATGAGGACTATGCTCTATTATACGGGAAGCAGTGCGGACGTCCGGTATTTCATGAACATGTGGGGATTCGACAATACGGAGCACAACACTTCGGTAGATGAGACAAACCTGTCCAGGATAAACGATGCGGCACTCACCACGGATTTTTCCTGGCAGCCGTCAAGTGTCCACAATGTCAGGTTCGGGGCATCGTACCAGCTCCACCTGTACAGCCCCTCGAGACGTACCCTGTCGGCAGTGGATTCAGTCCAGGAGCGAGACAGCTCCGCCCTGCGCTACACCGGCCACGAGTTCGCGCTTTATGCCGAGGACGAGATGACTTTCCTGGACAGGGTCTCCCTTAACCTCGGCCTGAGGTATGCCATGTCCGGTGTCCCGGGCAAGGTATGGCATCGTCTGGAGCCACGACTGGCCCTGGATGTGGAATGCCGCCCCGGTGTGGACTTCAAAGTCTCCTACACTGAAATGAGCCAGTTCGCACACCTGGTCTCCACCACCTATCTTGACGTCCCAACCAACTGCTGGCTCCCGTCCACATCCAGGATTGCCCCGATGCACTCCCGGCAGGTGGCCGGAGGACTCTATTGCCGTCTCCCGTACAATCTCCGCCTCAATGTGGAGGGCTGGTACAAGACAATGGACAATATCCTGGAATATTCCGGGGCGAACTCCCTCTTTCCTCCTCTCGACACGTGGGAGACCTCCTTCAACAAGGGGAAGGGACGCTCGTACGGGCTGGAGACTGAATTCGGCTGGCATCCGGAGAAACTTTCCCTCACGGCATATTATACCCTGTCCTGGAGCCAGAGGAAATTCGACGCCATCTGGACGGACTGGTACTCCCATCGGCACGACAACCGGCACAAGCTCACCCTGATGGGCAGATGGAAAGTCAGCAATACGGTCGAGCTGTATGCTTCCTGGAACTACAACAGCGGCGGGTGGATGACAGTCGCCACACATATCTACAACCCGGGGGAAGTCTTCGACAGGATATACACGGAGCCGAACAACGTGAACTTGCCCGACTACCACCGCCTCGACCTCGGCGCCAATTTCCGGAAGACATCCCGGAAGGGGCTCCGGCATATCTGGAACATAGGGATATACAATGCCTATTGCCGCAAGAATGTCGTCTTTGTCGCTGTCGCGGAGCGGGAGGACAAGAGCCTGTACGGGACAGGCAGGGCCATATTCCCGATAATACCGTCATTCAGCTATACCTTGAAATTCTGAACGATGAAAGGATTTGCAAACATACTCGCCTGCGGGCTCTGCGCCCTGGCAACCACGGCCTGCGAGGTGGAATTCGACTTCAAGGACCTGGATGCTGACCCGCTGTTCCTGATAGACGGCAACATCAGGACGGAGTGGCCGGACCAGGCGACAGGCAACCTGCAGATGTACCTGTACGCAGTGCCTTCCGCGGCAGGGAACCGGGAATTTCCCGAAGAGGCACGATGCACGCTGAAGATATACCGGAACGGAGACCTTGTCATTACCAATCCGGATATCACCATCCAGTCTTTCTACGGGATCATCTCGGACAGGTTTCCTGTCTCGCCCGGGGATGAGATCCTCATGACGGCGGAATCAGCGGGCTTCCCGACGGCATCCGCGAGGACTGTCATCCCGGAGGTTCCGCCAGTGCTGGAGGATGTGTCCTTTGACCTGGAAGGAGATAACCTTAAGATACGTTTCTCCCTGGAAGACAATGCCTCCAGTGACGATGCGTATGCCTTCAGCTTCAGGACCACCACATCGCGTTCCGTACCGGACGACGGAGCAACGGGACACACCCTCCCCCTGATATACGACTCCCGGCTGGACTACCCTGCACTGGATGTCGGCCCGTTTGATGTAGGCTGGGAGGACGGGTACACATATTACGGCATCTTCGACGACTCGTTTTCAGGGATGCGCAGGGAATTCGAGGTCGCAGCCCCGTTCGAGAAGCCATCCGGCGGGGAAGACTCTTATTTCCGTATAGAGATACAGCGGATTCCGGCGGAAAGGCTCCGGTACGAGACCGCCTGTGCGGACAAGGGGAGCAATATCCTCGGTTTCATCGGGCTTGCCCCTGTCACTTTCTCATACACCAACGTGACGGGCGGCTCCGGATGTTTTTCCGGCGCGAATGTATCTTTCTCGCCGTGGATGAAGGTAGAAACAGGAAATGAAAATCTATAAGACAATGATCAGGATTTACGGAATGCCATCCTGCCCTGACTGCGTGCATGCGGAGGAGCAGGTGAAAGGAAATGACTCTTATGAAATCGTGGACATCGGGAAGGATGTCAGGACCCTGAAAGCCTTCCTGAAGCTCCGGGACAGCAGCAGTGTATTCGACGAGGCCCGGCGGACCGGGGCAGTCGGTATCCCGTGCTTTGTCCTGGAGGACGGGACAGTGACGCTTTCCCCGGAAGATGCCGGACTGGAACCCCGTACCTCTCCGGCGGAGGGTGCATGCTGCAGTCTCGACGGGAGCGGCTGCTGAACCGCCGCCCCGTCACTCTGCGAACACCATCTCCTCAAGGAGGTGTCCGGCCCCGGCCACCTTTTCTATAATGAACAGTACGTAACGGATGTCCAGGGAGATATTCCGGCAGAACTCCGGGTCGTATACAATGTCGCTCATGGTACCTTCCCATACCCTGTCGAAATTTATTCCCGCCAGGTCGCCGTCGGCATTGATTACCGGACTGCCTGAATTCCCTCCGGAAGTGTGGTTCGTCGCCAGGAAGCACACGGGTACGGTGGTGCCGCCCTTGCTGTCTGTAATTGTCCACCGGCCGTAGTCCCCTGACGCATGGACGTCCCGCAGCCGCTGCGGGACATTGTAGTCGTAGATCCCGGGATTGTCCTTCTCCATTATCCCCTCCAGGGTCGATACCGGTTCATACCATATCCCGTCAGCGGGGGAGTAGCCCTCCACCCTGCCGTAGGCGACCCTAAGGGTAAGGTTCGCGTCAGGATAGAACGTCTTGTCCGGCATGAACTCCATAAGGCCTTTCATGTAGGTCCTGTAGAGCAGGGATATTTCACTCTCCAGCCTCCTGCAGACAGGGTAGAGGGTGGAGGTGTACCACTCCCGGAACCCTTTTGCGAAGACAGCTGCCGGGTCCGCCGCAATGAGGGAGGAGTCGGCTGCGGTCAGGGCCATCACCCTGGAGCTGTCCGTGAAGACGGACCTGCCGAAAATCTCGTCCGCCCATCCCGCTGCACTGCCGTATCTGGCAATCCCTTCCTTGAAGCACTCCGGCTTGAAGCCATCGTCTATGTCCCTGCCGAAAGCATCCATGACCGCTATGAACGACTCCTTGTCTATTGGAAGGTAATAGTCCTTGTAGAAGGCTCCGGCAGCCACGGCCACCTTCTCCCTGAAGTCCTGCGCTAAAGAATCCGCCGCATCCGGGGCCCCGTTCCTCAAGGATTCCGACAGGCGTGCAATCTTGCCGGCAAAATTGCAGAGCTCGACGGTCAAGGCCGATTCGCTGCAGTATTCGAGGGTGTACATATAAGGTTCCAGGGCCGAATACAGGGAATCCAGTTTGTGCAGGACAGGTCCATAGACGGTATTCTCCGCCCAGCGGGAGAACCGCTCCTCGAATTCCTGCTTCTGCCTCACCGTGCCCAGGCGCCGTATCCCGCCGGACTCTCCCTGCCATTTCTTCCATGCATTCGCAACACCCGCGTTCTTGGAGGCGTACTTTATCCTCACTTCCTGGCTCATGTCCATGTATTTCTCCTGTATGCCGAGCCGCAGGGTACGCAGCCCTATTTTCATGGGGTCTGAAATTTCCGAAATGTATCTCACTCCACTGGACATGATGTATTCCCTGGTGCTCCCGGGAAATCCGTATATGAATGTAAAGTCACCCTCGCTTATCCCTCCTGTGGATATCCTGAAGAATCTTTTCGGGGTATATGGCACATTGTCAGGGGAGTACGGGGCAGGGTAGTTGTCCTTCCCGGCATAGATACGGAAAATGGAGAAATCCCCGGTATGCCGCGGCCACATCCAGTTGTCGGTGTCCCCTCCGAATTTACCTATCGAGGAGGGCGGGGCCCCTACCAGGCGTATGTCGCTGTATTCCCGGTAAAGGAAGAGGAAATACTGGTTCCCGTAGTAGAGGGATTCCACCGAGGCTTTCAGCCCCTTGCCCCCGGCTTCGGCTTCCCGGATGAGTATCCTTGAATTCGCTTCCACGAGGGAGTCCCTCTGCCTGGGGCTCATCTCCTCCCGGTATCCTCCGAGGACCTTGCCCGTCACATCCTCCATCTTTTCCAGGAATCTTACCGTCAGGCCTTCGTTCGGGAGTTCTTCCTGGCGTGTCATTGCCCAGAAACCGTCCCGCAGGTAGTCATGTTCCACACTGCTGTGCTTCTGTATCTGTGCGTAGCCGCAATGGTGGTTCGTGAGAAGCAGGCCTTCAGCGGAGATAAGCTCTCCCGTGCATCCTCTCCCGAACAGGACCACCGCATCCTTCAGCGAAGCCTGGTTTATGCTGTATATGTCTTCCGCGCCGAGCCTGAACCCTTTTTCCTGCATGTCCCCGATACGCTCCGAGATGAGGGAGGGGAGCCACATCCCCTCATCCGCCACTGCCTGCCACGGGGCACACAGGGCCATTATTCCTGCGGAAACGGCTGCCGCTGCGATTTTCATCCTTCCCATAATTTTATTCCTGTCTAACGTCAGTTCGACGAATTTATGTTGCTAAAGACTAAGGAATTCGCGAACACTTATTATTTATTCATTCCGGAAACCCCATGGCCCCCGTTTTTCATTATCCCGGCCACAGCCCTGTTGGAACGCCTGTCTATGTATGCCACGAAGGATTCCGGAGCCTCGTAGAGCCGGACATATTTTCCTTCCTCCAGACAGTTGAGCCTCCCGAGGAAAGAGGAGTCCAGGGACGTCCCGTCAGTCACCGTGTCAATGGTCAGGTAGCCTACCCCCAGGGAAGTGATGTTCTGGAAGAAGTGCGTGCCCTGGCTCGGTTCAATGCGGAAGCCCGGTATGGCGCATTCCACGATGAGCTTTGCCTCCGAAATACTGCTCCAGACGACCGGGATGCCGAGCCACGGGTCCGACGACCCCCACCTGCCAGGACCGATGAGGATATAGGAGCTCCCGGAGGCCTTCATCTTCCTGTTCAGCCCGTCTATCTCGGCGGCTATTTCCTTGGTCCGGGCACTGTCGAACCGTTCCGGGTCCACGTATACTATATGCGTCATGCCGGAAATCTCCCCGGAGCCGAGGGCGTTGCCGGAGCGGATGAAGACTTCCGACATGCTTTCCTCCATCTGTCCTATGGAAACGTCCTGTTCCTCCGCATAGTCGACGACCGGACGGACCTGCAGGAGCTTTATGACGCATTCCTGGGACGGGCTCTCCGGGATGACGTCCATGGCGAACTCCATCTCTATGTCGCACATCATTTCCGAGCGGCATATCTGGAGCATGTCGGCCAGCACCTGGGCCAGCGGATACCTTGAATACTTGAGGATGTAGTCGAAGGTGATTATCTTCGGGCCGGAGGCATTGATGCCCGGGACCATGCGGTTGTCCGCGGTGCTGAAGGTGGAGGCCACGAGTTCTGGATGGTCGTATCCCTTCAGGGCTTCGGATACCGGCAGCCTCACAAGGTTCACGGCGTCGTCCTTCGAAATCATGAAGGCTCCGGGGCGCAGGTCCAGTGCATACATTGTCTTCTGCGTGTCGTCCAGGGCTATCTTCATGTCCGAAAGCTGGAGTATGCGTTTCGGGTATCTCGGGATGAACCTCAGGGTGTTGCCTCCGTCCACTACTGTCTTCCCGAGCCCGAACGCGAGGTTGACAACCCCGTCCTCCGGCTTTTCCTTCCCTATGGGGTAGAAGTTCACCGACCTTGCGACCCCGGAGAGCATCGGGTAGTAGAAGTCCCCGTGCCGGCTCCCGCAGATGCTCTGGATTACCACGGCCATCTTTTCCTCGCTGAGCAGGTTCCCCGTGGTCTGGATATATGTCCTGCTCCCGGAGAAGAACGCCGAGGCGTAGACGCTCTTCACAGCCTTCCGCAGCAGGCGGAGCATCTGGTCCTTGTTTTCCGTCAGGGGAATCATGTAGGTGGAGTACACCCCTGCGAAAGGCTGGTAGTTGCTGTCCTCGAGCTTGGAGCTGGAGCGTATCGCAAGCGGGGTGTCAACGGTCTGCAGGAAGACCTTCAGCTCCTCCACGAGATCCTCCGGCAGCCTCGAGGACACGAATTCCGAGAGTATCTCGTCGTCGGAGATGTCCCCGTCTATTACAAACTGCAGGTCGTTTTCTATGATGAAGCGGTCGAAATAGTCCGTAGCCACCACCAGGGTCCGCGGTGTGGATATCTTCACCCCCTCGTAGCGGTTTGTGAGCCGGTACTTGGCTATAAGGGTGTTCAGGAAAGCCAGCCCGCGGGCTTTGCCTCCGAGCGAGCCTTCCCCGGCACGTGAGAACCAGATGTATTTCCCATAGGTGTTCTTGTCGAAGTGGGCTATGATACCCCTCCCGTTCAGGGCGTGGTAGTCATGTATCTGCTGGGAAATGTAGTTCCGCAGCTCCGCCGTAGACGTGAAATGGTTCTCATGGACGGCCTTGAACTGGTTGGCGAGGGTGAAGAGCCCCCTGGCGAAGAACCATTTGGAAAGCATGTTCTTCGAGGTGTTGTATATGAGGACGTCGTCAGGTATTGTCATGATGCATTCCTGTAGCTGGCTCAGGTTGGCGGCCCTGCCGCATTCCTGCCTGTCCCTGTCCCTGAAGACGAAATCCCCGAACTCGAATTCCTCCCGGATATATTCCGACAGCTGTATTATGAGGGTCTTCGAGTATTTCTTCAGGAATCCGACCCCGAGCTTTTCCGCCACCTGAGCCATGTCTCCCTGGGACGACTGGAGGATTATCGGCATATACGGGTCATCTTCCCTTATAAGCCTGACGAGGTCTATGCCGGCGTCCGGCTTCTCGCTTTCCTGCGGGTCGTTCTTGTGCAGGACAAAACCCACGTCGGAGATGACCCCGAGCATGTTGTTCCTGTATTTCCTGTAGGTGTTCACGGCGTCCTCATAGTTTGTCGCCAGCAGTATTTTCGGCCGGGAGCGTTTCCTGAGCTTCTTCTGCTTTTCATTCAGGGTCTCCTTAAGGAACTCGGAGCTCTGCTTCAGGACCAGCTTGTACAGTTCCGGCAGATAGGTGGAATAATACCTTACCGAGTCCTCCACCAGGAGTATCGCCTGCACCCCTATCTTCAGTATGTCGTTGTCTGCGTTTATGAGGTCCTCGAACAGCTTGACGATGGCCACAATCAGCTCCGCGTTCCCGTTCCAGCTGAAGACATAGTCCACATAGGAAGTGTCCTGCTTTTCCAGCCGCCGGTGTATCTCCCTTGAGAAGTGCGTCAGTAAGATGAAGGGGATGTGCTTCTCCTGCGGGTTGTCCGATACCTTGGACTTCAAGTCGCGCGCGAATGTGAATATCTCCTTGTCCTTGTCGTTGTACATGCATATCACCATGTCTATATGGTTGTTCTCTGCCGACATTATCTTTTCAGCCTCCGAGGACGATGTCACCCATACGAACTGGGGAGGATTGCTCAGGTTGAGCTCAATATATTCCTTGTATATCTGGGACTCAATCTGCCCGTCCTCCTCAAGTATAAAGGCGTCATAGTTGCTGCATATCATCAGGATCTTCCTCACCCTGAAGCTCATGAGTGCCCTGTAGTCAGTCACTATCAGCTCCTTGAGGCTCACCGGTTCTACTGTGTTCATGGTTGTCTTTGTTGTTGGTAACGGGAAACAAAGATAAAAATAAGGCGGGCGCAGAGCAAATAAAATTTGCCTGCGCCCGCAAGGGGCGCCAGGACGGGCAACCTGCTGCGTTGCCTTCAGGATGAGGGCAGCAGTCATTTACGCAAGTAAACTCCTTTGCCCTCACCTTCGGCGCCTTGCATCTCACCCGTTCTGGCGCCCCTTGGTGTTGATGCAACCTGCTGCGTGCCTTCATCAATATTTGTCGGAGGTTGTCTCAAGTTCCACGGAAGTAATTGGCTTCCGGTCCATCGACCTCCAGGCATAGACAATATATGCCAGCACGAAAGGGATGATGAAGGACACGTATGTCATCACCTTCAGGGTGAATTCGCTGGAAGAGCTGTTCTCTATGGTCAGCGAGCTCTGCAGGTCCGCCGAGGACGGGTAGTACGCGGTGCCGTTGTATCCGGCGAGCATGAGCACCGCCATCACCGCAAGCACGGCACCTGCCCCGGTCCACCATATCCCCCTGCGGTAGCCGGCCTGCAGGCAGGTCCTGCCAATCCCGTACAGGACGGACAGCACCCCGGCGAGGAAAATCACGGCCACTGCCGGCATCCCCGTGAAGTTGTGCCAGTATTTGTACTTTTCCAGGACCACCGTCCCGTCGCTTTCCACAGCATATCCCGTGGAAAGGAATATGGAGACGACGAAAGCCACGAAGGATGCCACGAAGCAGGCCGAAAGCCACGGCAGATGCTTCCTTATGTTCGCGGACAGTCCCTCATCCTCGATGTTGCCCAGCATGTACAGGCAGCCAGACACTGCCGATAGGAACATTACCGCAAGCCCGAGGAGGACATTCCTGACGTCGGCGACGGCCTCCAGCCCGTGCCACCCGTTGCCCCATACGCTTATCACAGGGGCGAGACTGTCCCCGACAGCCCCCTTGTCGACCGTGAAGTCAGAGCCGGTGAAGAAGGTGCCCACGGCAGTGCCAATGAGCAGGGGTGCAAGGCAGCCGTTGACCGTAAGGAAGACCCTGAACGCCGTAGGCCCGAGGATATTCCCTGCCTTTGTCTGGAATTCATAGGAGACTGCCTGCAGCACGAAGGTGATGAGTATGAGGACCCATACCCAGAACGCCCCGCCGAAGCTGGTGCTGTAGAACAGGGGGAAGGACGCGAAGAAGGCGCCGCCGAAGGTGACGAGGGTGGTGAATGTGAATTCCCACTTCCTGCCTGTGGAATTGACAATAAGCTGTCTCTGCCCCTCATTCTTCCCGGCCAGGAATATCATTGCGTTGCCGCCCTGGACAAACATCAGGAATACGAGCAGACCGCCCAGGAGCGATATCAGGAACCACCAGTAATGCTGTAGAAAACTATATTCGAACATATTATTCAAAGTTTAACGGGATTAGTATTTCGACGACATCTTCAGGCCTCCGGCCCCTTCTTTATGGCCTTGAACATTATCCTGAGCTCTATCGCGAGGAACAGCGAGAACACGGCCACGAAAATGAAGAAGGTGGTTATCACCGACCCTGCGTCCAGGCTCGATATGGCGGCATTCACCGGCAGCAGGTCCTGGATCGCCCACGGCTGCCTGCCGACTTCGGCGACTATCCATCCTGCCTGCCCTGCGATGTACACCAGAGGGATGGACAGCAGGGCTGTCCACTGCAGCCAGCGCATCTTCCCGAGCCTGCCCTTGTATTCAGACCAGAGCACGGCCGCCATCAGCAGGAGCAGGAAGCACCCGAGGCCGACCATGACCCTGAAGGACCAGTACACGACCCCGACATTCGGTACAAGGTCCTCCTTGTCCCCGATGTATCCGTAGCCGAAATATTCCACATTCTCGTCAAGGACCTTCCTGGCCAGGGCGGCAGCCTCCGGGTCGGTGTCCTTGTTCTCCCTGTATGCCTTGAATGCGGCGAGGGCCATGTCACCTCTTTCTTTCTTGGCGTCAGCGGAAAGTTCCGTGGTGCCGTCAGGTGCGACATAGCCCTCGAGCAGGTCATTTATGCCTGGTACATAGCCGTCAAAGTCGTGGGTGGCGAGGAAGGAGAGCATCCCTGGTATCTCGAGCCCCGGTACAATGGAGAACGGCGCGCGCTGTCCCCCGTCCTCGAGCCCTTCGGCGGCAGCCAGCTTCATAGGCTGGTATTTCGCCACGTGCACGGCTGCGCTGTCTCCGGAGAACATCACGGCGAAGGTCCCGATTATGCCCACGATGGAGGCCACCTTTATGCTGGCCCTGGCGAATTCAGTGTCCCGTTTCTTCAGGAGGTACCAGCAGCTGATACCTATGACGACTATTGCCCCTGTCATCCATCCGCTCAGCACGGAATGGAAGAACTTGCTGACTGCCACTGGGTTGGTAACTACCGCCCAGAAGTCTACCATCTCGTGCCTGACAGTGTCCGGGTTGAACTCCATGCCCACCGGATGCTGCATCCAGCCGTTTGCCACGAGTATCCAGAGGGCCGATATGGACGCACCTATCCCGGTGAGCCAGGTGGAGGCCAGGTGGAACTTCTTCCCGACCTTGTCCCATCCGAAGAACATGACCGCCACGAAGGTCGCCTCCATGAAGAACGCGAAGATGCCCTCGATGGCGAGAGGTGCCCCGAAGATGTCGCCCACGAACCAGGAATAGTTGCTCCAGTTCGTGCCGAACTCGAATTCGAGGATGATGCCGGTGGCTATTCCCACCGCGAAGTTTATTCCGAATATCTTTTGCCAGAACCTGGCTGTACGTTTCCAGAATTCATCTTTTTTCACTACATACAACGTCTCCATCACCGCCATGATAACCGCGAGACCGAGGGTAAGCGGCACGAAAATCCAGTGAAATCCTGCGGTCAGGGCGAATTGCGCCCGTGACCATCCTAACAATGCTGTATCTACCATAATTTCAGAGTCCTGTTGCTGTCTCTTATACACATCTCCGAGCCCACGAGACCGGAATATTATC
>JADIMQ010000001.1 GCA_017694655.1 Candidatus Cryptobacteroides merdigallinarum | reverse complement strand
TTCGGGGCCGTCAGCGACAAGGTGGTCCATTTCCTGCTCTTCTTCCCCTTCCCCATCCTGTCCTATTGCGCATTTCCAGGGATGAGGGACACGGGGACAAGGCTGACAAGGTTCTGCATCGCGGTCTTCGTCATCGGGGTTGCAGTAGGGGTCGCGACGGAAGTGGTACAGGGCTGGACAGGCTACAGGAGCCGCGACAGTCTCGACCTTGTGGCCGACTGCTGCGGCCTGGCTGCATCTGTCATCTGCCTGCAGGTATTCGAGATGATAAAAAGGAAAAGGAGAAAGGCGGAGAAATGAAGATTCTTTTAGTTCTTGCAGGTCTGACATTGATTTCCCTGCATCAGGCTCCGGCACAGGACAGGATCAGGGATGATTTCGAGCCGGTGTGCAGAAGCCTCGACACACTCATATACGAAAGGACGACAGTCAGGGGGGAGCTCGGGATCAGGGCCGTGATGAAAAGGGGGAAATACCTCGACTTCTATTTCAGCAATTCCCTCAGCGACCTGCCCTGGACCGGACAGGACTACAGATGGTTCTGCGACGAGCTCAGGAAACGTTTCCCGGATAAATACAGGAACTTCAGCCTCGGGCGGATAAGCAGCCGCGGCGAGAAGCTTGAGGACCTTGTGACGGGCGAGCTGCATTACGACGGGAAGCCAGCCACCGATTCATACAGGGTCAAAGGCCACACCCGCGGCAGGAAGATAGTTGAAAGGTCCGGCGGGTTTCCTTGCCCGGACGGGCTGGACGGCAGGCATATCGCACTGTGGCAGAGCCACGGCCTGTATTACGAGCAGTCCGAAGCCCGGTGGGAGTGGCAGAGGCCTTGCCTGTTCCAGACTGTGGAGGACCTCTATACCCAGAGCTATGTACTCCCGTTCCTTGTCCCCATGCTGGAAAATGCCGGGGCATACGTCTTCCTTCCGAGGGAAAGGGATCTCCAGACGACAGAGATAATAATTGACAACGACCCGGACTTCCGGGACAGGTATGAAGGCTACGTCAGCCCCGCACCCCTTAGGCTCTCCGGGAAATATGACGAGAACGGGGCCTGGGAGGATGCAGGGGAAGGCTTCGCCGATGCGGAACCGGTATACACCGGGACGGAGAACCCCTTCAGGATGGGGACCGCCCGTATGTCGGAATGCGTGGGTGACAGGGAAAAAGACGGGAAGGTGTCGGAAATAATATGGACACCGGACATCCCGGAGCGCGGGGAATATGCCGTGTATGTCTCCTACAAGTCCCTCCCCTACAGTACCGGGGCCGCCCACTACACGGTCCGGCACCTCGGTGGCACCACGGAGTTCCACGTGAACCAGAAAATGGGCGGAGGCACCTGGATATATCTCGGGACATTTGAGTTCGGGAAAGGGACCGGGGGATGCGTCACCCTCGACAATGTGGTCCCGCAAGTGATGAAGCCAGGCAGGAGGACGGTAGTCACGGCCGATGCGGTAAAGATAGGCGGGGGCTACGGCAACATTGCGAGAAGCGTGGCGGAAGACAGCACTTCCGTGCCGGAAATCTCCGGGATGCCGCGTTTCACTGAAGCTGCGAGGTACTGGCTGCAATGGGCCGGCATGGACTCGACCATCTTCTCCCTCAACGAGGACAAGGATGACTACAAGGACGACTTCATGTGCCGCGGGGACTGGTCCTCGTACCTCAGCGGAGGTTCAGCTGTAAATCCCGGGAAAGAGGGGCTGGGTGTGCCTGTGGACCTGACATTCGCCCTGCATTCGGACGCCGGGACGACACAGGGAGACACCACGGTGGGGACCCTTGCCATATACACCCTACGGTCGGAAGGGCTACGGAGGCTTCCTTCCGGAGAGGACCGCAGCACCAGCCGGGAATTCGCCAACCTTGTACAGAGCCAGATAGTAAGGGATGTAAGGGAGAACATCGACCCTGCCTGGAACAGGAGATTCCTGTGGGACAGGGGCTACAGGGAATCCCGGACCCCGGACTCCCCTTCCATGCTGTGCGAACTCCTGTCCCACCAGAACTTCGCGGACATGAAGTCCGGCCTGGACCCGGCATTCCGGTTCACAGTATCCAGGGCAATATACAAAGGCATGCTCAAGTACCTGAGCAACAGGTACGGCTGCCGTTATGCAGTCCAGCCCCTGCCGGTAAGCTCCTTCGCCGCTACATTCCGGGACGGGCGGATCCGGCTCAGCTGGAAAGAGACCGTGGACAGCATCGAACCCACGGCCAGGGCCACTGGTTTCATTCTGCAGACCCGCATTGACGGAGGCGCCTTCGACGAGGGAAAAATAATAAAGGCGTCCGTGGCTCCGGACGGCAGTTTCTTCCACGATGTGGACTTCGAGCCGGGACATCTGTACAGTTTCAGGATAACGGCCTGCAACTCCGGGGGCAGGAGCTTCCCTTCGGAGACCCTCAGCGCAGGGACTCCCCTGCCGGGGAAATGCGGGGCCCGCCAATCTGTCACAGACAGCTGCATCCTGGTTGTAAACAACTTCGACAGGGTGTCCGCTCCGGCCTGGTTCGACTTCCCGGGATATGCCGGATTCGACAACAGGACCGACAGCGGAGTCCCGTACATGAAGGAGATTGCATTCACCGGGGAAATGTACCAGTACCGGAGAGACATGCCGTGGATAAGCGATGACAGCCCAGGGTTCGGGGCATCCTACAACGACTTCTCCGGTACTGTGATTGCCGGGAACACGTTCGACTACCCGTCTGTGCACGGGAAAGCCATCCTGGAGGCCGGATACCCATTCTGTTCTGCCAGCGCCGCCGCCTTCTGCTCCGACTCCACCATAAGCCTCGGCAAATGGAGCCTGGACCTCATCTGCGGCAAGCAGGTAACCGTAAAGGCTGTGTCAGACTCCATCGGGGACAGGTACCGGGTGTTCCCTGAAGAGATGCAGCGCCAGCTTGAACGGTTCGCCTCGGCGCAGGGGAACATCCTCGTCTCGGGCTCCTGCATCGGGACTGACGTGTGGAGCAAGGTATATCCCGTGACACGGGACAGCCTTGCAAGGGAACAGGCCATCTCCTTCGCGGAAAAAGTGCTCGGGTTCAGGTTCGTGACAAACTATGCCTGCAAGACCGGGAACGTATCGGCCGTACCTTGCAGGAAAGGAATGGATATGCTGCCTGCAGGCACGAGGCTCTCGTTCAACAACAGGCCGGACAAAAGGCTGTACTGCGTGGAGACCCCGGACGGGATTGCGCCGGCAGGGCCGGAAGGGATGACATTCCTGAGATATGAGGACACCAGGGTCTCTGCCGGCGTGTGCGCGGATTTCGGGGACCGCAAGGCCGTGAGCCTTGGCTTCCCTATCGAGGTAATAACGGACGAGGACATGATTTTCAGGATAATAGGAGCAAGTATAGACTTTTTTAAAGACAGAGTGACAGATGAACAGGAGGGAATCTGAAATAATCGGGCTGATAAGGAAGGAAGTGAAGCCGGCCCTCGGCTGCACTGAGCCCATCGCGGTGGCTCTCGCCGTGGCGAAAGCAGTTGAGATACTTGACGAGAAATGCGGGGACTGCAGCGAGGACTGGAGGATGACGTCCTGCTTCGACATCCTTGTGGAAGTTAGCGGGAATATCCTCAAGAACGGCATGGGGGTAGGCATTCCAGGGACAGGCATGGTGGGGCTGCATATAGCTTCCGCCCTCGGGGCCGTATGCGGGAAGACTGAATACGGGCTCGAGGTGCTGCACGAGCTGAATGAAGCGGCCATAGCGAGGGCCAAAAGCCTCGTCGCGGACGGGAAGGTATGCGTAAGGCTTGCGGACACGCCGCACAAGCTCTACGTGAAGGCTTCAGTCAAGGCAAAGGAAGGGCACAGTGCATCTGCCCTGGTGGAGGATGACCACGACAACATCGTGGAGACCTGGTACGACAACAGTCTCCTCGACAGGAACTCCGGCAGCGGGACAGGAGAGGAAGAGCAGGGCCGCAGCACCCTCGACTACCACCTCACCGTGAAGGAGATACTGGAATTCGCCGGTAGCGTGGACTACAATGACATACGCTTTATCCTGGAATCCAGGGACATGAACCTTGCCCTTGCCAGGGAAGGACTGGAGTCCAGCTACGGCATGAGGGTCGGGCACACCATCCTCTCCGAGAAATACAGGCCGGTCTTCGGGGCCGACTTCATGAGCTATGCCATGGGCCTGACCGCAGCAGCCTCGGATGCAAGGATGGCAGGATGCACCTTGCCGGCCATGAGCAATTCCGGCAGCGGCAACCAGGGTATCACCGTGACCATGCCAGTGATAGCCTACAGCCTGAGATATGACGTGGACGACGAGAAACTGGCCAGGGCCCTCGTGCTCAGCCACCTTGTCGCCATACACATAAAAGGATACCTCGGCAAGCTGTCCGCACTGTGCGGCTGCGTGATAGCGTCCACCGGGGCGGCCTGCGGCATTGTCTACCTCAAGGGAGGGTCGTACGGACAGATATGTTCCGCAATCAAGAACATGATAGGCAACATTACCGGGATGGTCTGCGACGGGGCCAAGGTCGGATGTGCCCTGAAGGTGGCCTCCGGGGTATCGAGCGCACTTCAGTCGGCCGTACTTGCCATGGAAGGCATCTGTATCTCCGAAAGCGAGGGAATCATTGAAAAGGACATAGAGAAGACTATCCGGAATCTCGGGGAGATAGGCTCGAAGGGGATGCAGACTACGGACAACATGATACTTGACATAATGGTATGCAAATGACAGCGGCTCTTTTCCTTTCCCTGCTACTCTCCGTATGGCCCCTGGAGCAAAGGGACACCGTGAAGACGGAAATAAAGTGGCCCCGGCTCCTGACGGAAGACGCGATGCCGGCCAGGAACGGCTATACGGTGGCCCTTGTCGGGGACATAATGATGGGCACCACCTTCCCGGAGATCCGCCTGCCGGAATATGGAGGGGCACGCCTGTTCAGCGACTGCGCCGGCATCCTGTCTTCCGCGGATGTGTCTGCCGGCAATCTCGAAGGGGTCCTGTGCGACGGCGGGAAAAGCACGAAAAAGGTAGTGGAAGGACGGAGCTATGCCTTCAGGACACCCGTATCCTATACAAGATGGCTTTCAGAGGCCGGATTCGACTTCCTTTCCATAGCGAACAACCATTCCAGGGACTTCGGCGACGAAGGTCTCAAGTCCACCATGGCAGTACTTGACAGTGCAGGTATAGGTTATGCCGGGCTTCCCGCCTGCAGGTCCGCTGTCAAGGAGATGGCCGGGGCAAGGTTCGGGTTCTGTGCCTTCGGCCACAATTCACACACCCTCAGGCACACGGACAAATCCTGCGTGGAAAGCATCCTTCGTGAATTGAGGGATTCCTGTGATATCCTCATAGTATCGTTCCACGGAGGGGCGGAAGGTGCGGCCATGTCCCACCTACCGTACGGTACCGAGACCTATCTCGGGGAAGACAGGGGTAACCTTAGGGAGTTCGCCAGGCTGTGCATTGACCTCGGGGCCGACATTGTCTTCGGCCACGGGCCCCACGTGACAAGGGCGGTGGAAGTCTACAACGGACGGTTCATAGCATACAGCCTCGGGAACTTCTGCACCCCTTTCGGGATGAATATTTCGGGAGTGAACGGCTACGCCCCTGTAATCGAAGTCCGCATTGGGCGGGACGGAAGCTTCAGGCAGGGGAAGATACACTCGTTCATCCAGGAGCCCGGGACAGGTCCGAGAACTGACCATGAGGACAGGGTGGCAAGGCATATCGCGGACCTGACACGAGTGGACATCATGTCTCCCGGGATAGTGATAGCCGGGGACGGGGAGATCATGCGTGCCGCGGACGGAACCTTCTGAACAGTCCAGAAAAGGTCTTCGATATGCTGTCCGACAATATTATGAGGGTCACAGCAGCTATTATTACCATGACTCCGGCAAAATCCTGAAGGGTGAACCTTTCAGAGAATATCAGCGTGCCTACAGCCACGGCGGTCACCGGTTCCATCGCCCCGAGGATGGATGTCATGGTCCCGCCGATGTTGCGTACCGAGATGAGCAGGGTGATATTGGAGATCACAGTCGGCACGACTGCAAGCAGGGCGAGGTTCACTCCGGAAGAAATATCGGGTATCTTCTGTATCCCTCCCGAGAGGCTGGCCTTGACCGCGAACAGGACTGTGCTGACTATGAACACGTAAAAGGCGAGTTTCCTGCCGTTCATGTTGCTGACCCTCGATTTGTTGGCTGCGGTAATGTAGCCGCCATAGCCCACTGCGGAAAGCAGCACGACAACGATACCGGCCGGGGCCAGGGACATGTCGCCTCCCTTTACCGAGAGCAGGGTTACTCCGCAGATGGCAAGGAATATGGCCATCCAGGTGACCCAGGAGGTCTTCTCCCTGAAGATGAAGAACATGAAGAGGGTCACGAAGACCGGATAGGTGAAGTGCAGGGCCGTGGCGAGTCCTGCCCCCATGAAATCATATCCCCAGAAAAGGAACATGGAGGACATCGTGTAGAAGCAGCCGAGCAGGATTATAACCGGGACGTCCCTCCAGGCTATCCGGTACGACTGCCCGGTGATTTTCAGCATGGCCGCAAGGGCTGCCGCAGCGAACAGGAACCGGTAGAACAGTATCGAGTCGTACTCCATTCCCTTCCGCATCAGCGGCAGGGTAAACAGCGGGATAAGCCCGAATGTCATGGACGTGACTATCCCGTAGATGTAGCCTTTCAGATTTTTCATGCCTTCCTTGGTCTCGGATTATACTTTTCAACTGTGTTTTCCATACTGTCCGGAAAACGGCGCAAATATAGGAACTGTCCTGATTTTTTTCCGTGGAATCAGGAAATATTTTCCCGTCTGTTACAAGTATCCGGCATGGAGGCCGCCGATTCTCCGCTCCAGTGCAGCCCGCAGTATCCTATATCCCCAGACTCCTGTCCCGCGCATAAGCGGCATGAAAGGCTGCTTTTTCGGAGAAGGAGAATTTTTTTGAAAAAATAATTGAGATTTTGTTCTTTTTTAAATTATTTGCGTATATTTGCATTCCCTTTCGGGGAGATACAAGCGGAAATAGCTCAGTTGGTAGAGCATCAGCTTCCCAAGCTGAGGGTCGCGAGTTCGAATCTCGTTTTCCGCTCATTCAGGCCGCTGCATCCTTTGGATGCGGCGGTTTCTGTTTATAATGGCTATGAGCTTGCTCATTAAGGCATTATAAACAGAAAGGAGCGGATCACGGAGCACAGATAAGTCCGATAATTTACACGAAGAATGAATGGAATAAATACTCATTTACTCCATTTTACAAGAATGTTGAACAGGACGGAATCGTATTGGCATGAAACTGAATGATGAAGAACGCCAGATAATGGTAAATCTGGAATATGAAAAGGCTCTGTCATTTTTGGGACAGGCAGAAAAATTTCCGACTGATGCTTCCAAACTGTATATCAAGCTCCAGACAATGAGGGAGAAAAGTGATTATAACTGTGTATATGTCACGACAGAGGAAGAAATGCGCCCACTCATAGAACCATTAAAGGCATTCATAGCAAAGGTAGGCGACTTGATAAAGGAGAAGGAATAAGATTTCCGAGATATATTTAGATACGCCCTCTTGCAGCAATGTGAGAGGGTTTCTTGTATATGGGAGCATCCAAAAATCCGGCTGTCCAAAGCACCCCTGCCCTGTTATCTGGAAAGAGACTATGAAATAAGAATAAGATGTGCAATGGTTTATCCGAAATATTCACGGACAGAATTCAATCTCGGGAAATTTTCAATATGGATTCAGGAAGGCCTGTTCAGATATTTAGAGGAGAGAGGGTGGATTAGTCGTTATATCGCGGAATACTACACCATAATCAGAAAACAATAATTCCGATGTCATGAAAAAATCAACACAAAGAGTTCCCGTCCCTGCATCAGTCCTGGCCGGGACCGTCATCACAGGAGTCCGTACGGGATGCAGGGCGGCCGCAGTCGAAATCGAGCCTGGCGCTCAATTCGGCCATGGCCTTCCTCGGGGACTTGTTGCGGTAGAGGACCTCGTAGACCATGTCGGCTATAGGCATGCTAACCTTGTGCTTGAGATTGATATGGCGGATACACTCCGCTGCATAATACCCCTCGGCGACCATCGTCATCTCGTTGAGCGCGCTTTTCACGGTGCAGCCGTGGCCAATCAGCAGCCCGAGACGCCTGTTCCGGCTATAGGAAGAATAGCAAGTCACCAGAAGGTCCCCAAGATATGCGGAAGTGAAAGTGTTCCTGCAGTCCGGATAGCTCTCCTCGATGAAGCGGGTCATCTCGTTCGCACAGTTGGACACGAGCACGGCAATGAAATTGTCGCCATAGCCCAGGCCCTTGGCCAGACCGGCGGACAAGGCATAGATATTTTTAAGTATGGAAGCATATTCGACCCCGTAAAGGTCGCTCGAATAGCAGACATGGATATGCCGGCTCGCCATCTTCTCCCCTACCGTCCGTGCATTCTGCTCATCCGCGCTCGCAAGGGTGAGGAAAGAGAGTTTTCCACGGGATACCTCCTCGGCGTGGGTGGGTCCGGCTATTATCCCCATCTGCCTGAAGCTCAAGCTGTACCTGTCATGGAGATATTCCGCCACAGTCTGCCAGCTGCCGGGGATTATGCCCTTTATGGCAGAAATTATGAACTTGTCGGAAAGCGGGACCGTCAGAGGGGCAAGGAAGTCCTTCAGGAAGGCCGACGGCACGGAGATTATCACGACATCCGCACCGGCGACCACCTTGTCGATATCACCGGAAGGATGGATGTAGTCCTTGTCGAACTCCATTTCATACAAATACTTCGGATTCCTCCCCTCGTTCAGGAGCCCTTCCAGAACCTCCCCGTTGCGGACATACCATTCCACGACAGTCTTGTTCCGCGTCAGCATCCCGACAATCGCCGTAGCCCAGCTTCCATACCCTATCACAGCATAACGGGCATCTTTTCCTATCTGTACTTCCATAAATAACAGGTTAAGTCCCGGAGGGGACTATAAATATCCTGTAAAGATAGGCATTATTTTCCGGAATTATACCAATATCGCGAAATGAAAGCCTTATCCTTACGGAACATGAGGCAAGGACGAATTCACAAAAAATTAAGCTGAAAAATGCCGGAGGTCCGGGGAAAAATAACTAACTTACAGAGTTAATTCATACAGGAACAATATGGCAACGAAAAACAAGAAATTCCCGTATGTGGAAAGGGATGTCAGCTGGCTGTACTTCAACAGGAGAGTCCTCCAGGAGGCCTGCAGGAGCGACGTCCCGCTGCTGGAAAGGCTGTCTTTCCTCGGGATATATTCCAATAACCTCGACGAGTTCTTCCGCGTGAGGGTGGCCTCGCAGACCAGGATAGCGGAGTGGGACGGCAAGCAGGGGGCCAGGGAAGCCGCCCGGGCAAGAGCCGTCGTGAAGCAGATTTCCAGGCTGAACGCGGTGTACCAGAAAGACTACGAGGACGGGGTGCACAAGGTGTATGACGACCTCCGGAAAGAGAATATATGCATCATTTCCGACAAGGATGTCACCGAAGACCAGCTCGAGTTCATACATTCCTACTACGCGGACCACCTCGACGGGCTGATAGTCCCGGTACGCTTCGCCTCCGTGAAGCATCTCGACTACGAACCGGACCAGAGCATCTACCATGCGGTGCGGGCCAGGAAGACGGCGGCAAGCGGGAAGACAGTATATGAATATTCCTTCTTCGAGCTCCCGGTCCAGAACTGCGGGCGCTTCATCCGGCTTCCGGACAAGGACGGGAAAAGCTACATAATGTACCTGGACGACGTGGTGAGGTGCTCACTCCCGAAGATTTTCGCCGGCTCGGGATGCACAGGCTTCGAGTCCTATGCCTTCAAGTTCACGAGAGACGCCGAGATGGAAATAGACGACGACCAGAGGAGCGGCATCCTCCAGAAAATATCGAAAGGGCTGAAGAACAGGAAGAAAGGCGAGGCGCTCAGGGTCGTGTTCGACAGCAGCATGCCGCAGGACCTCCTCAAGAGGGTCATAGGGAAGCTGGACCTCGGGCTCAGCGACACGGTGACGGAAGGCGGAAGGTACCAGAACCACAAGGACCTGATGAAATTCCCTGACTGCGGGAGGAAGGACCTGAAATACAAGCCCATGCCCCCGCTTATCCAGCCACCGTTCCGCGAAGACGGGAGCATTATCTCCAGGATAAGGGAGCAGGACAGGTTCCTGCATGTGCCGTACCACAGCTTCTCAACCTTCATTGGGCTGCTCCACGAGGCTGCCCTGGACAGCAACGTGAAGAGCATAAAGATAACCCTTTACCGGCTTGCCAGGGACTCCAGGGTCATCAAGGCCCTGATCGGGGCGGCAAGGAACGGGAAGAAGGTGACGGCAGTGATAGAGCTCCTCGCAAGGTTCGACGAGGAGTCGAACATGGTCTGGGCACAGAAGCTCCAGGACGCCGGGGTAAAGGTAATCTTCGGGGTAGAAGGCCTGAAGATACATTCCAAGGTGGTGCACATAGGGATGAAGAAGGGCCCTGCCATCGCCTGTGTAAGTACGGGCAACTTCCACGAAGGCAACGCCAGGACCTATACCGACTGCATAATGATGACGGCTTCGCAGCGGATAACCTCCGACGTGGACATGCTCTTCTCATTCATCGAGAAGCCCTACATACCGGTACGGTTCAAGGAGCTCCTTGTCTCCCCCAACGGGATGAAAAAGAAGTTCATAAGCCTTATCGACGACGAGATAAAGAACCGGAAAGCCGGGAAGCCGGCCTATGTAAAGATAAAGATAAACCATATCACGGACGAGACCATGGTCGCCAAGCTGTACCAGGCGGCAGAGGCCGGGGTCGACATAGACCTGCTGGTAAGGGGGAACTGCTCCCTTGTGACAAAAGGCCTCCCGGAAAACCGCCACATCAGGATCTGCGGCATCATAGACAGGTATCTGGAGCATTCGAGGATATTCATATTTGCCGGAGGCGGCACCGAGAAGGTATTCATAGGCTCGGCCGACTGGATGCCGAGGAATCTCGACAACAGGATTGAGGTCGTGGCCCCGGTGTACGACCCTACCCTGAAGATAGAGATGAAGAGGATTGTGGAATACGGCCTCCGGGACACGCGTCAGGGACGGCTGGTGGACGGCAGCGGGGAAAATCTCCCCTGGACATGTGAAGACCCGCTGGAAAAGGGCTCGCAGGAAGAGCTTTACGACTATTACCGCAGCCAGTGCCAGTGATCGGCCGCTGCGCCACTGCCAAGGACAGACAAATTAGAATCATACTATGGAAGAAGATTTGACAGGATACACAGAGAATGCGGTGACATACGCCGCCATAGACATTGGGTCGAATGCAGTCCGCCTGCTGATAAAGCAGCTTGAAAGCGACGACAAGCCTCTTTTCAGCAAGGTCCTCCTCCTGAGGGTGCCCCTGCGCCTGGGCTTCGACGTGTTCGCATCCGGCAGGATCTCGGAGAAGAAGGAAAAGAACATGATCCGCCTCATGAAGGCCTACAAGAACCTGATGAAGATCTACGGGGTCTCCGCCTACCGGGCCTGCGCAACCTCCGCAATGAGGGATGCGGAGAACGGGCCGGACATAATAAGGGCAGTCGAGAAAAAGACCGGCATAAAGATAGAGATAATCGACGGGCAGGAGGAAGCCAGGATGATATACAACAACCACATCGAATACATGAAAGGGCGCAAGGGCAACTTCATGTACGTGGACGTGGGAGGAGGAAGCACCGAGATCAACCTTCTTGCCGACGGGGAGCTCGTCTGCTCCCGTTCCTACAACATAGGGACGGTGAGGCTCCTGAACGGAGCCGTCTCGGAAAGCGAATGGCAGAGGCTCGGGAAAGACATGAAGGACCTCGTCCTCTCCTATCCGGGTATAAACATAATAGGTTCGGGAGGGAACATCAACAAGCTGATAAAGCTGGTCAAGGGACGGGACTCCCGCCATTCACGGATGACGGTCGCCTCCCTCCACGAGCTGTACGACAGGCTGAAGGACATGACGGTGGAGGAACGCATGGAGGAATATGCCATGAAGCCGGACAGGGCTGACGTGATAGTCCCGGCCGGGAAGATATTCCTTACAATCGCGGACATCACCGGAGCCACCTATATCTACGTGCCTGTAATAGGCCTCGCCGACGGCATCATCGACGGACTCTACACTTCCAGGACATCCGGACGCCAGATTGCGGATTGACAGATACCGTGCGCGGCCTCCATATTCCCTTTCCGGTTCTCATTCCTCACCGGAAAGGCTTTTCGCATACAGGCGCCTGCGCTTGTGGATGGTGTGCTCGAATGAACTCCAGAGAGCCTGCACCTTGGTATTGGTCTCCAGTTCCGGATTGCTCTCGGCATACTTGAATCCCATCTCGATGAGCGAAGGGATAAGGTCGTAGAACAGGATGGAGTGCAGGCCCTTGTTCTGGTACTCCGGCTTAACGGCAACCAGCAGCAGGTCCACTATGTCCGACCTGTCGAAATACAGGGCCTTCAGCAGATGTATCCAGCCGAAAGGGAAAAGCCTGCCCCTGGCCTTGCGCAGAGCGTCTGCAAGGGACGGGAGGGTTATCCCGCAGGCGACCAGCTCCCCTTCCGCGTTCTCCACGAAGGAAACCATCCTGAGGTCTATGAACGTGAGGTACTGCTTCACATACTGGTCCATCTGCTTTTCCGAAAGCAGGGAATAATCATACAGATGGCAATAGGCCTCGTTGATGAGCCTGAACATCTTGTGCCCGTACTTCTCCTTGCGGATGACGGACGGGGTCACTTTCCTTATCCGGAGGTTGTGCTTCTCCAGGACAAGCTGCGCCATCTTCCCGAACCTCTCCGGAAGGGAGTCGGGAAGCTTTATCAGATATTCCCAGCTGCCCATCTCCTTCTTGTAGCCGAGCCTCTCGAAGAAGAGGGGATAATATTCAAAATTGTAGATTGTCGCCATGGTCCCCGG
>JADIMQ010000027.1 GCA_017694655.1 Candidatus Cryptobacteroides merdigallinarum | reverse complement strand
GTATGTGAACGAGCGGCTGGACACCAGTGTCACCCTGGGGGAGGTGGAGGCGTACTACGACGCCCACAAGCAGGACTTCATCGCCGAGGTCCCTGTCGTGCGGGCCCGTTTCATGAGGATTTCCGCTGACTCCCCTCATATAGAGACGATAAAGAAGAAGATGTCCTCGGACAATATCGACGACATCGTGGAGGCTGACAGCCTTGCCGGCTCCTCGGCGGACAGGTACACAGCCTACGGGGACAGGTGGGTGGCCGTCACCGAGGTCGCGAAAGACTTCGGGAAGGACTACGGCAGCCTGCTTTCCCTCATGAGGAACTCCTTCATCCAGGTGAAGGACACCGACTACGACAAGCTGAATGTCGCCTATATCCGGGATTTCATAGCCGCCGGGGAACCTCTTCCGGTGGAATATTGCGAGGCCGAGATAAAGGGTATCCTGGTAGGCATAAGACGCCACCGGCTCGTGACCGACCTGGAACAGGAGCTGCTGGAGGATGCCCGCGAGAAAGGTAAATTTGTAATCTATTGACGGCCTCCGGGAAAAGGCGGCTGAAAAAATTTAATACGATGAACAAGATAACTGAAATATCCGCTGTTGTCCTGGCTGTCCTGGCCATGCAGGTGCCCGTGTCGGCGCAGCAGTATCCCGACGGCATGATAGACAAGACTGTGGCTGTGGTAGGGAACGAGATGATATCCATCTCGCAGCTCGAGCAGGAAGTGCAGGTCATGCGGGCCCAGGGAATGGCCTCCGACAGGAACATAAGGTGCGAACTTCTCGAGCAGATGATGATATCCAAGCTCTTCCTTATGCAGGCGAGGATTGACTCCCTGACTGTCAACAACGACATGGTGGAGTCGGAGCTGCGCAACAGGGTGGACAATATCAGGACCCAGCTCGGTGGAGACGAGAATGTGGAGAAGTACTTCAACAAGCCGCTCTACAAGCTCCGTCAGGAATGGCGCCAGACCCTCCAGGACCAGAGCCTTACCCAGCAGATGCAGCAGAACGTGGCGTCCTCGGCTCCGGAGATGACCCCTTACGATGTCCAGAAATATGTGGAGACCACCGATTCCCTCGACCTCCCGATTGTCCCTATAAAATACCAGCTCAGCCAGATATGCATCTATCCGGACCGGGAAGCCGCCAACCTTGCGGTCAAGGACAGGCTCCTGGCTATCCGTGAGAGGATAATGAACGGGGAGAAGTTCTCCGTCCTCGCCAGGATATATTCCCAGGACGAAGGCAGCGCCAGGAGGGGAGGCGAGCTCGGGATGGCTTCCAAGTCGGTGTTCTGGCCTGCATTCTCCGATGCGGCCATGTCCCTGAAGCCGGGCATTGTGTCCCAGATTGTCGAGACCCCGGACGGGTTCCATATAATAGAGGTGATAGAGAAGAAGGGGGACATGTTCAATGCCAGGCACATCCTCATGAAGCCTGAATACACCGAGGAAGACAGGACGAAGGCCTTCAAGACCCTCGACAGCCTGAAGACGGAGCTTCAGAACGGGGCGGTGTCCTTCGACCTTGCGGCCCGGTTCTATTCCCAGGATCCGGCGACAAGGACGAACGGCGGGCAGATGGCAGACCCGAATACCGGCTCTTCCTATTTTGAGATAGACCAGCTGAAACCGGAGGACTACAACGCCATAAAGGACCTGAAGGAGGGCGACATCTCCGCCCCTTTCGAATCCAGGGACAACGAGGGCCGCTCAGGGAACACGGTCTACAAGATAATAAAGGTGGACAAGATACTTCCTGCGCACACGGCTTCCTTCACGGAGGACTACAATCTCCTTTCCGAGCAGGCCCAGAACGAGAGGGCCATGGATGCCATTGACGAGTTCATAAAGGAGAAGATAGACGAGACATACATCATCATCGACCCTATCTTCAAGGATTGTCCTTACGAGCATGAAGGCTGGGCGTCCAAGATCCGGACGGCCGAATGATCCTGATCCCAGACAGGGGAGGCCGGGCCTCCCGCCCATGAAACCGGATGTATATGCGAAGATTCCTGACATTTGCGCTGATGATGCTGATGCCGGCTCTTACCGCCCTTGCGGGCCTTTCCGCCCAGGAGAAGGAGGAGCAGGAAGACAGCCTTGTACGTCTGCTGAGCGGAAAGAGTGCGCAGCTGCTGGAGATCAACGGGATGAGCTACAGGAAGATAACTGGTCCGGCGAGGTTCTTCCACAACAACACCTATCTGCTCTGCGACACGGCCCTGTGGAATGTGGACACCAGGGTCATAGATGCCATAGGCAATGTGCATATCATCCAGGACCAGACCGAGCTGCAGAGCGAGAAGATGAAATACTACATAGACACCAATCTGGCGGAGTTCCGCGGGGATGTGGTGCAGCTCCAGGACAAGGACCGCAACACGCTGCGCACCAAGTTCCTGGACTACAACACCAAGGACAGCGTTGCAGTGTTTTTCCGCGGCGGGTCCATGAAGGACAAGGACGGGCAGATCATCGAGAGCATGGACGGTACGTATGACTCCAAGATACGTACATTCGACTTCAGGACCGACGTGAACATGTTCACGGATTCCATCTTCATTAAGACAAATACCCTGCGGTACCAGTCCGACAACTCCCTGGCAACTTTCGGCAGCGGGACCAACGCCTGGAAGGATGA
Source organism: Candidatus Cryptobacteroides merdigallinarum (assembly GCA_017694655.1). Taxonomy (GTDB): domain Bacteria; phylum Bacteroidota; class Bacteroidia; order Bacteroidales; family UBA932; genus Cryptobacteroides; species Cryptobacteroides merdigallinarum. The sequence continues at coordinate 30,114 of JADIMQ010000027.1, read as the reverse complement.
CAACATGCTGTCTTCCGAGAGCGGCTGGTACGACAGGGGGAGGGAGCAGTTCTTCTTCTGCAAGAACGTGCACCTGATGTCCAGCACCCAGGAGGCCTGGTGCGATTCCCTCTATTTCAACAGGAACACCTCTGACATACAGATGTACGGCAACGTGCAGATGACAGATACCACCAGGAATGTCTACGGCCTGGCAGGGAAGCTGGACTATGTTGACTCCATCTCCACCGTCACCCTCACCAGGGACCCGGCCGTCATCACGGTTACGGAGACCGACGGGCAGAGGGATACGGTCTATTTCGGTGCCGACACGCTTGTACATTATACGAGGCAGATGTTCGAGATAGATTCCCTCATGATAGCCGAGGCCGCCACGAGGAAGGCTAACCTGGAGATTGACCCTGTCTCGGCTTTCCGCAGGAAGGCTGCGGAGGAGGCTGCGAAGAAGGCGGCCGAGGCTGCGGAGAACGACCCTAACATGAAGGCCAAGATGGAGGCGGAAAGGCGGGCGGCTGAAAAGGCTGCTGCGGATTCCCTTGCCGCGCTGAAGCCGGCGGATTCCCTCGTTGTACAGGACAGCCTGACTGGAGAAGGCCTGCTGTCTCCGGCGGATTCCATCCCGGCCGGCGATACGGCTGCGCTTCCTGATTCCCTTGCGGTGCCGGATTCACTGGCTGCTCAAGACTCCCTTCCGGGACTCCAGGCCGCCGATTCCCTTGCCCTTGCAGACACGGTCCCGGCCCTGGACACGACAAAGATAGGGTTCGTGGTAGCCCTGCGGAACGTGAAGATATACAAGAACGACATGCAGGTGGTCTGTGACTCTCTGCTGTATTCTGACCTTGACTCCCTTGCCAGGCTATTCAAGGAGCCTGTGATCTGGAACGATATCACCCAGCAGTACAATGCCGACAGCATATATGCCGTAATCCGCAACAATACGATGGAAAAGGCCAGCCTCATGTCCAATTCCTTCATCCACATACAGGAAGACACTGCCCATTACAACCAGATAAGGGGAGCGGAGATGATGGCATACTTCGCAGGGGAGGGGACCTTGTCGCGTTTCGATGCCCTCGGGGGAGCCTCGGCCCTGTTTTACATAGAGGAGAACGGTGAGCTGGCCACGGTGAACAAGAAGGATTCCAAGATGCTTTCCGCCATATTCAAGGACGGGGAGCTGCACAGGATATACTATTTCGACACGGCCGTCAGTGACGCCTATCCGGTAGTGCAGATGACGGAGGAAGACAGGAAGCTGAAAGGTTTCTCCTGGACCCCGGAAAGACGTCCGGAGGACAGGCATGCCGTCACGTCCCTTGATCTCCGGCCTTCTGAACGGACCCGCTACAATGCCCGTCCGAGGGCGAGGTACACCCAGACCAACCTTTATTTCCCGGGATATATCGACGACATCTACCTCCAGATTTCCATACGTGATTCCCTGAACCATGTCAGGGAGGTGGAACGTCAGCGCCTGGAGCGGGAGGAGGAGCTGCGCCAGCAGCAGATAAAGGACTCCATAGCCATTGCCCGGCTTGACTCCCTCGAGACCGCCAAGGCGGATTCCCTTGCCCTGCAGGACAGCCTGAAAGCCGTGTCTGACTCCCTTGCCATTGCCGACAGCCTGGCCAAGGCCGACTCCATTGCCGCCCTCAACGACCCGTCCAGGGTGCTCACCAAGGAGCAGCTGCGGGAGAAGAAGAAGGCCGAGAAGGAAAAGAAGCACAAGGAACGTATTGCCGCCCGCGACGCAAGGTGGGCTGAAAAGGACAAGGCCGACGCCGACAGGGAGAATGCCAAAGCTGAACGGAAGGCCGAGAAGCTCCGTGAGAAGAAGCGCCGCGCCCTCCGCCAGGCCCAGGACCGTGCCCGGAAGGACGCAGCCGTCCTTGAACGCTACATCGAGAAATATCAGCGCCGCCAGGCCCGCAAGAAGACATAATTACTTATATATAGACATAAATTCTATGCTGGACAATATCAGTTGTCTAAATTTGCTGACGATAACATTTAAAACTGATAAGTATGGATACCAGGATAAACGCGGTAATTGCGCTTTTATCGTCCTTTTCTTTTCACCATGTTTATGCACAGCAGTCCAGGCCCAATATTATAATGATATTGGCTGATGACATGGGCTATTCCGACATCGGCTGCTACGGCGGCGAGATACTGACTCCGAATATCGACTCTCTTGCAAGGGAAGGTGTGAGGATGACTCAGTTCTACAATACATCCCGTTCCTGCCCCACAAGGGCGAGCCTCATGACAGGGCTGTACCAGCATCAGGCCGGGATAGGATGGATGTCGGAAGATCCGTTCAAAGGTGTCAAAGATCCGAAAGACTGGGGAATCACAGAATACCGAGGTGCACTGAACAGGAACTGCGTGACAATTGCCGAAGTATTGAAAGCATCCGGCTATCATACATACATGACTGGCAAATGGCATCTCGGCATGCATGGCATGGAGAAATGGCCTCTGCAGCGCGGCTTCGACAGGTTTTACGGTATACTTGCCGGGGCCTGCAGCTACATGCGCCCGGACGGAGGTCGCGGACTGACCTTGGACAACACCAAGCTTCCGGCTCCTGAAGCCCCGTATTATACGACCGATGCATTCACTGATTATGCAATCAGTTTCATCGACGGACAGAAGGACGAAAAGCCGTTCTTCCTTTACCTTGCCTACAACGCCCCTCACTGGCCTCTTCAGGCAAAGGACGAAGACATTGCCAAATTCTACAATATGTACCGAGAAAAAGGCTGGGACGTCATAAGGAAAGAACGCCACGACAGAATGGTCAGCCTGGGAATCATAGACGAGAACACCGGTTTTGCAGAATGGGAGAACAGAAACTGGGACGAACTGACAGAACAGGAAAAAGACAACACGGCATACAGGATGGCAGTCTATGCTGCCCAGGTGCATGCGATGGACTATAATGTCGGGAAGCTTGTCAAGTATCTTGAAAAGACAGGCAAGATTGACAACACTCTGATTTTCTTCATGTCTGACAACGGAGCCTGCGCAGAACCCCACAACGAGCTTGGAGGAGGAAAGCAGAAAGACATCAACAATCCTGCGGTCAGCGGGCACCCTTCCTACGGCAGGGCCTGGGCCCAGGTGTCGAATACCCCTTTCCGCAAATACAAGCAGAGGGCATACGAAGGAGGCATATCGACACCTCTCATAATATCATGGAAAGCCAAACTCGGTGACAAGGCCAACACATGGTGCAGAACACCTGCATTTCTTCCGGACTTCATGCCGACGATCCTGAACGTGGCAGGGGCTGAATACCCTTCTGAATTCAACGGGAATGCCATCCATCCTATGGCGGGAAAGGATTTCATGCCTGCAGTGAAAGGCAAAAAGAAACAGCTTCACGACTACATTTATTGGGAACATCAGGGCAACAGGGCTGTCAGATGGAAAGACTGGAAAGCAGTATGGGACCAGGACGGTAAGGTCTGGGAACTGTACAATATCGCAGAAGACCGTACAGAATGCAACAACGTCGCAAAAGACCACAAGAAAATTCTCGACAGGCTCACGGCAAAATGGGATAAATGGGCTGAAGAGACCAATGTACTCATTCCATTTCCAGGAGAAACATATTAGACCAGGAAGACAATGAACAGGAACATACTTACATTGGCAATGCTGGGATGTGCCCCACTTGCCGGCGCACAAAACACGCAGAGTGCGCAAAATGCAGAAAAACCGAATTTTGCACTTTTCATTGCCGACGACTGCTCTTATTATGACCTCGGATGCTATGGGAGCAAGGACTCGGTGACTCCGAACATAGACGGCTTTGCAAAAGAAGGCATGCTGTTCTCCAGAGCCTATCAGGCTGTACCTATGTCATCCCCGACAAGGCACAACCTCTACACCGGAATCTGGCCGGTCCGCAGCGGAGCCTACCCGAACCACACTTTCGCAGAGGAGGACACAAAAAGTATCGTGCATCAGCTTAAGCCGCAAGGCTACAAAGTAGCATTGATAGGGAAGTCGCACATCAGCCCTAAATCGGTATTCCCGTTTGACCTTTTTGTCCCTGCAGACAAAGAAGGAGACCTGGATTTCAAGGCTCTGTCACGCTTCATTGACGAATGTATACGCGAAAATACACCTTATTGCCTTCTCGTGGCATCAAACCAGCCTCATTCTCCGTGGAACAAGGGAGACGCCTCCAGATTCAAGCCAGAGAGCCTGCATCTGCCGCCTATGTATGTGGACATTCCGGAGACAAGGACGGATTTTTCCAATTATCTGGCAGAAATAAACTACATGGACAATGAGTTCGGCACTCTCCTCAGCATATTGGACGACAAGAAGCAGAGAGACAACACAATGGTAGTGTACCTGAGCGAGCAGGGCAACAGTCTTCCGTTCGCTAAATGGACATGCTACGATGCCGGAGTACATTCAGCCTGCATTGTGCGCTGGCCGGGGAAAGTGAAGCCTGGCACAAAGAGCGATGCCATCGTAGAGTATGTCGACATAGTACCGACATTCGTTGACATCGCAGGTGGCGAACCTGTAGAGAAAATGGACGGAGAAAGTTTCAAGAATGTGCTTTTGGGCCAAAAGAAGACGCACAAGAAGTACACATTCTCAATGCAGACAACACGCGGCATAAACAAAGGCTCAAAATACTACGGCATACGCTCTGTATGTGACGGGAGGTACAGGTATATAGTCAACCTAACCCCTGAAGCTGAATTCAGATGCGTCATGACGGAAAACAGTCTGTTCAGGCTATGGGAAAAGCAGGCCCAGTCCGACCCTGAGGCAAAAGAAATAACACAATCATACATACACCGCCCGGCATGCGAGCTGTATGACATCAGGACTGACCCTTATTGTCTTGACAATCTTGCCGGGAATCCGAAATACTCAAAAAAGATAAAAGAGCTGTCGGACGCCTTGACAGGCTGGATGGAATATTGCGGAGACAAAGGGCAGGAGACTGAAATGAAAGCGTTGGAACATCAGGTTAGGGCCCAGAAGGAAAAGGCCCGGAAATCCATGGAGCAAGGAAAGGAAATATTCTTTGCGGACCCGACTGTCTTCGTCCAGGACGGGACATATTATCTCACCGGAACAAGAAATATCGAGCCGCTCGGGTTCCAGCTGCTCAAGTCCGATAACATGCGTGTATGGAAAGAAGCTGGAGCAGACACCCTTGGCCTCATACTGCGCAAAGACCACTCCACTTTCGGAGACAAGGGCTTCTGGGCACCGCAGATTCTCAAGCATGATGGCAAATACCTGCTTACCTACACAGCTTCGGAACAGACTGTTCTCGCGGAATCCGGATCACTTGAAGGCCCGTACACTCAAGACATCGTAGCACCTATCGACGGGTCTGAAAAGAACATAGACTCTTTCCTTTTCAAGGATGATGACGGAAAATACTATCTATACCATGTCCGTTTCAACAAAGGAAACTACATCTGGGCTGCGGAATTTGATATTGAAAAAGGTAAAATCAGACCGGAGACCCTGAAAAAATGCTTTGACTGCACAGAGCCATGGGAATGGACATCAAACTACAAGTCCATGCCGATCATGGAAGGCCCGACAGTCATCAAAAAGAACGGAGTCTATTATCTGTTTTATTCGGCCAACCATTTCAGAAACATAGATTATGCTGTAGGATACGCGACAGCTCCGACTCCGTATGGTCCATGGACCAAAAATCAGAACAGTCCGATAATCCACAGGAGCATTGTCGGGGAGAACGGTTCCGGGCACGGAGACCTGTTCCAGGACAAAAACGGAAGATACTGGTATGTCTATCATGTCCATCACAGCAATACTGAAGTCGAGCCGCGAAGGACAAGGCTGGTTCCGCTTACTTTCACATTGGATGAAAAGACAGGAATATATGACATCAAAGCTGAAGCCGGTTCAATAATAAAGCCTGTTGTCAAATGAATAAAGAAATAAAAAAGTTTTCCTGCCTTCCGCTCCTTTTCATGACAATGCTTTCTTGCGGGAAAGACACCGGCATCGACATAAAGAAGCCTGAAGAAGGAGGCGGCGATAAAGAAGACCCAGCAGTCACCGGGAAGAAAACGTCGCTGTACAGATACATGTACTGGGAACATCAGGACAACAGAGGCCTTCTCAACAGGCTGGTGTCCAGATGGGAGAAGTGGGCAGGACGGGTAGGGCCCTTGTCCCTTTCACTTATGACAGAATAAAAAACTGAACGATATGAAGACAGTTGGAAGTATTGTTGCGGCATTGCTGTTATGTGTGCCGCTATGGTCTTGCGTCGATGACCAGAATGAGTCGCTGATGCCGGAGGATACCTGGGACGGAGGAAAATCGGTATTCAGGTCGGATATAATGGAGAACCTGAAGGAATATGCCCCGGACTTCATACGGTTTCCCGGCGGATGCATAGTCCACGGTGTCAATGAGGCTACCATGTACAGATGGAAAAAGACCATCGGCCCGCAGGAAGAGAGGCCTGGGCAGTGGAGCAAGTGGGCTCCTTACTACAGGACAGACGGCATAGGATACCATGAATTCTATGAACTGTGCGAATATCTCGGGGCGGATGCCATGTATGTGGTTCCGACAGGCATGGTCTGCACTGGCTGGGTCCCGCAGGTCTCTCCATGGAATTTCCGGCAGCCTGAAGTGGATGTTGAAAGCTACATCCAGGATGCGCTGGATGCCATAGAGTATGCTATAGGCGGTACTGACACGGAGTGGGGTGCGTTAAGGGCTGCGAACGGACATCCGGAACCTTTCCCTCTGAAATATGTCGAGATAGGCAACGAGGATTTCGGGCCTGTATACTGGGAAAGGTATTCCATGTTCTACAAGGCCCTGCATGACCGGTATCCGGATCTCGTGTATATTGCGAACAGCATAATAGGTGCGGAAAACGAGGACAAGCGGAAGGACATAGCCAGTTTCCCGGATCCTTCGCAGGTGAAGGTCTTCGACGAGCATCTCTACTATGATGTGGAGTGGGCCTGTCGCAACCATTACCGGTTCGACGGTTACAGGCGCGGAGTCGCGGACTTGTTCATAGGAGAGCTCGGGATATCCGGACGTTATCCTGAAAACGCCCTTGCAACATGTGCAGTGAGAATGTCTATGGAGAGGAACGGGGACCTGAACCCGCTCCTTGCGGAACGCCCGCTAATGAGACACTGGGATTTCTCTGGATACCGCAAGTCCGGCCCTATGCTTCAGAACGGGACTGCATCCAGTGTGAAGACGGCATGGTTCCATCTTTCGAAGATGTTCAGGGATAACAAGATAGACAGATATATAAAGTCCGGGGTCAAGGATTTTTCCGGTCAGCAGCAGGTCTTTGCCACTATGGGCTATGATTCGGCTGCGGGGGAGTATGTGCTGAAACTGTTGAATATAAGTGACAAGACTATGATCCTGGATACCGAGGTGTCGGGGTTCCCCGGGAAGGTGGATGCGGATGTGTGTCTGCTTGACCTGTCCCTTATGAAGGACAACACTCCAGCTGATCCCGGATGTGTAGCACCTGTCCGGTCCTCTTGCAGACTGGACCTTGCGGGGCATATAGAGGTGGCCCCGCTTTCCCTTGCAATCTATAGATTCAAATGATTATGGATAAGAAATTCACTTTACTGACGGTATTCGCAGGAATGACCTGTGCCGTCTCGGAGGCCAGGAATGCCTTGCCGAACATAGTTATCATAATGTCTGACCAGCAACGTGCCGACTTGTGCGGCAGGGAAGGTTTCCCTCTTGAAATCACTCCTTTCGTGGACAGCCTGGCATACAGGAACGCCTGGTTCGACAAGGCATATACCTCGATGCCGGCCAGTTCGCCTGCCCGCTGTTCCATGTTCACTGGCAGGTATCCTTCCGTGACGGACGTCCGCACGAACCATAACCTTGCCGACATATCTTACGGGACAGATATGCTGCAGGTCCTCAGGGAGGCCGGATATACCACAGCCCTTATCGGGAAGAACCATGCGTATCTGAAACCAAGGGACATGGACTACTGGTCGGCCTACGGCCACTGGGGAAAGGCACGTCCTGTCACAGCGGCGGAAAAGTCTACCGCAGAATTCCTGAATGAGGAGGCCCAGGGGCAGTGGCTGGAGCCTTCGCCCATACCGCTTGAGGAGCAGCAGCCGTACAAGATAGTGGACGAGGCCATAGGCTGGATAGGGACGCAGGCGGCGCAGGACAGGCCATTCTTCGCCTGGGTGTCTTTCCCGGAACCGCACAACCCGTTCCAGGTCTGCGAACCATATTACTCCATGTTCTCGCCGGACAAGCTGCCTGCCACAGATTCGGACAGGGCCGCGCTGAAGTTCAAGGACCCGTCCTACGGTATACTTGCCGAACTGGAGGATACTTCCTGCCCTGATCTTGCGGAGGATCTTCCGAGACTCCGTGGAAACTACATGGGAATGATAAGGCTTATTGACGACCAGATCCGCAGGCTCGTCAATGCCGCCAAGGAGCAGGGGATATACGACAATACCATATTCATTATCCTTTCGGACCACGGGGACTACTGCGGGGAATATGGCCTGATAAGGAAAGGCGCCGGACTGTCGGACTACCTTGCAAGGATTCCCATGGTGTGGGCGGGGTACGGTATAGCCAACGACGGGCCGGAACCCCTCGGCGCCTGTGTCTCGATTACCGACATATTCCCTACGCTGTGCACTGCAATAGGTGCCGATATCCCTCTCGGTGTGCAGGGACGCAGCCTCTGGCCCATGCTTACCGGAGGTACATATCCGGAGAGGGAGTTCTCCAGCATAACGGTGCAGAGAGGTTTCGGCGGGGAGGCAGTGCCTCTTGACTCTACCCTCACATTCGCGGAGGAAGGGGCCCTGACCGAAGGAAAGGTCGCAAGTTTCGACGAGCTAAACACATGGACCCAGTCCGGGACATCCAGGATGGTCAGGAAGGGTGACTGGAAACTCATCATAGACAGTTACGGCTCAGGTGAACTGTATAACCTTGAAAAGGACCCTTCCGAACTGGAGAACCTCTTTTATGCCAGGAAATACAGGGATGTCAGGGACGACCTGATGATAGAGCTCCTCACTTGGGAGCTCAGGCTGCAGGACCCGTTGCCTGTACCTTCAAGACGATACCATTTCAGGACTAATGAATATAACTACCATTTCAATGAGTAAAGGAATTATGGACAGACTATCTCTGATTTGCGCCGCAGTAATCCCTATGTTTTCTGCAGCATGCGGTAATGCTCCCGTGGAGGCGGCTTATGGGACAGTGGATACCAAGGACCCTTCTTTGAGGGTACCGTCTTCAGTGGAGCCGGCATTCGACTACTGGATGAGGGACACCTATGTCATGGCCGGCCCGGACGGATATTATTACATGACCGGTTCCACGGCCGATCCGGACCGGGAGTTTCCAGGACAGGTTCATTGCTGGGACTGGAACGACGGCCTGTATCTGTGGCGTTCCGAGGACCTGAAGTCCTGGGAATCTCTCGGCAGGATATGGTCCATGGAGGAAGACGGGACCTGGCAGAAAAATCCTAAGGTGTACGGGAAAGGTGAGAAGTACCGCAAGCTCTCCATCAACGGGGACCCCCTGGACAACAGGTTCCTTGCGGTCTGGGCTCCGGAACTGCATTACATCAGGAGTGCCGGCAACTGGTTCATTGTGGCGTGCCTGAACCAGTCCGCGGCGGGGAAGGGGTCGTTCATACTCAGGAGCACTACCGGCAGGCCGGAAGGCCCCTATGAGAATATTGAGGCCAACAGCGGCGGGCCTCTTTTCCCGAATATAGACGGCAGCCTGTTCGAGGATACCGACGGGACAGTCTATTTCGTTGGGCACAATCACTATATAGCGAAGATGAAACCGGATATGAGCGGACTTGCCGAGGAGATAAGGCGGATAGAAGAGACACCGTATGACCCTGAACCGTATATCGAGGGTGCATTCATCTTCAGGACAGGGGACGGGAAATACCATCTTGTCCAGGCTATATGGTCACATCGTACCGGAAGCGGCGATACATACGTGGAGAAGGAGGGTGTGACGGACAAGAACACGAGATATAGCTATGACTGTGTGATTGCGGATGCCGACAATGTGTACGGACCATACGGGAAGAGGTACACGGCGATAATCGGAGGCGGGCACAACAACCTCTTCCAGGACCGGACGGGGAAGTGGTGGGCGACTATGTTCTTCAACCCTCGCGGGGCCCAGGCTGCCGAGTATGCCAGGACATGCCGTCCGGGCCTTATCCCGATGATATACAGTGAAGGCAGGTTCATGCCTGACCATAATACCGGAAAATAAATCTGAAGTGATGAACAGGAATATACTGGCCGCCGGCCTCATGGCGGTCCCGGCCATACTGCAGGCCCAGGAGAAGCAGCCGAATATCATAATCATACTTGCCGACGACCTCGGGTTCTCGGACCTCGGGTGCTACGGAGGGGAGATACATACACCCGTCCTCGACAGCCTTGCGGAACAGGGTATCCGGATGACACAGATGTACAACAGTGCCAGGAGCTGCCCTTCCAGGGCCAACCTGCTTACCGGACTTTATCCTCACCAGACCGGTCTCGGCCACATGGACGGGAACCGCAGGTCCTGGCCAAGGGGATATGCAGGCTTCCGCCACGATTCAGACAACGTGACTATAGCCGAGGTCCTGAAGGATGCGGGATATTTTACCGCAATGGCCGGAAAAGCGCACCTGGGCCGGGACTTTAACCCGATTGAGCGGGGCTTCCAGGAATATTACGGCCTGCTCGGAGGTTTCAATTCTTTCTGGAACCCGGATGTCTACACCCGTCTCCCGGAAGACAGGGTGCCCAGGGAATACGGGGAAGGTGAGTTCTATGCGACAAATGTGATAACAGATTATGCAATAGACTTCATAAACCAGGCGCATTCACTCTCAAAACCCTTGTTCCTGTACCTTGCCTACAATGCCCCTCATTTTCCTCTTCATGCCCCGAAAGACGTGATTGACAAGTATATGGACACCTATATGCAGGGCTGGGACAAGATAAGGGACCAGAGATGGAGGCGGATAGTGGACATGGGGCTGATGCAGGGACATCCTGAACTGAGTCCCCGTGGTGTCGTACCGGAAAGCATGTTCATGGACGAGACTTATCCCCTGCCTGCCTGGGACTCCCTTGCACCTGACCAGCAGAAGGATCTCGCCAGGAGGATGTCGATATTCGCCGCGATGGTCGACATAATGGACAGGAATATAGGACGGGTGCTGAAGACTCTCGGGGACAACGGTGAAATGGACAATACCTTCATCATCTTCATGTCCGACAACGGGGCCTGTGCCGAATGGCATGAGTTCGGTTTCGACGGGAAGACCGGAGTGGAATACAAGATACACACGGGAAAAGAGCTCGACGGGATGGGGCAGCCCGGGACCTACCATCACTACGGTACAGGATGGGCCAATGTCGGATGCACCCCGTTCACTCTCTACAAGCACTACTCGCACGAAGGCGGCATATCGACGCCATGCATCATTTATTACGGGGACCATATAAGGGACAAGGGAAGCATAGACCACCAGCCTGCCCAGTTCTCCGACATCATGTCCACCTGCTGCGAACTTGCAGGGACTGCCTATCCGGAAACATACAGGGGACGGAAGATACTCCCGACACCGGGGATGTCCATCATGCCGATAGTCGAAGGCCGGGAAATGCCGAAGAGATATATCTACAACGAGCATGAAGGCAACCGTATGGTCCGCTACGGTGACTGGAAACTGGTTTCAGCAAATTTCAAGGGGGACAGGTGGGAGCTTTACAATATAAGGAAGGACCGTACTGAACAGCATAACCTCGTGGACCGTCATCCTCACAAGGCTGCAAAGCTGGAGAAGGCATATTTCGAATGGGCGGACAGGTCAGACGTGCTGTACTTCCCGAAGGTGTGGAACACGTATAACAAGAACAGGGAAAAGGATTTGGTAGAATACAAGGAAAAATAGTTTTTATGGGCAGGATAAGAATAATTCTGGCATCGGTAGCGGTGCTTTCCGCGATGGATGCCATGGCGGATGGATGGAACCCGGAGTGGGGTAACATAAGGACGGAGTGGGCTGAAAAGGTGACTCCGGAAAATGTCTGGCAGTCATATCCCCGTCCCCGGCTGAAGCGGGAAGCATGGATGAATCTCAACGGCCTGTGGGATTATGCCGTGACGCCGGAAGGGACCCCGGGGACTTCCGTGGAATATGAGGGGAAGATATTGGTGCCTTTCGCGGTGGAGTCGTCTTTGTCTGGGGTGAAGAGATCCCTGTTCCCGGAGGAGACACTATGGTACAGGCGCACATTTGTCCTGGACGAAGACTGGAAAGGGAAGAGCGTGATCCTTCATTTCGGTGCCGTGGATTTCGGATGCAGGGTATGGGTGAACGGCAGGGAGGCAGGTTCGCATAAAGGCGGGAGCACCCCGTTCAGCTTTGACATTACCGGTCACCTGAAACGTTCAGGGGAGCAGTTGATAGAGGTCTGTGTCTATGATCCTACGGATACGGAATCTAATGCCCGCGGAAAGCAGGCCCTTGAGCCGAAGGGAATATGGTATACCCCGGTTTCCGGTATATGGCAGACCGTATGGATGGAGGCAGTGGAAAAGACTTACATAAAGGATGTAAGGACGGAGGCCGACATCGAGGATTCCTCCGTAGCCCTGTCGTTCATCATAGGGAATCCTTCAGGGAAGGAGGCTGTTTCTGTGGAAGTGCTGGACGGCGGCAAGGTTGTGGCATCCGCTGCCGGAAAGGCTGGTGAGGCTCTTACCTTGAAGGTGCCAGGTGCGGTGCTCTGGTCTCCGGAGTCCCCGAGGCTGTACCATTTCAATGCTACTCTGACACGGTCCGGGAAGGTGCTTGACAAGGTGTCGAGCTATTTCGCATTGCGCGAGGTGGATATCCGGAAGGATACGTGCGGCTACGGGAGGATATGCCTGAACGGGGAGCCGGTCTTCCAGTTCGGGACCCTGGACCAGGGCTGGTGGCCGGACGGACTGCTGACGCCTCCGTCGGAAGAGGCCATGCTTTGGGATATGGTTGAGCTGAAAAAGATGGGCTTCAATACTGTAAGGAAGCATATCAAGGTGGAACCGGAGCTGTACTATTACTATGCGGACTCCCTGGGGCTGATGGTCTGGCAGGACATGGTCTCCGGATTCAATACTTCAAAGCGGTCCGAGGAGCATGTAAAGCCTTATGCGGCAGAAGACTGGAATGCTCCGGAGACGCATTCCTCACAGTGGCAGTCAGAACTGTTCGGCATGATAGACCACTTGAGGTTCTACCCGAGCATCACCACCTGGGTTGTCTTCAATGAGGGATGGGGCCAGCACAATACGGCCGCAATTGTGCGGAAGGTGAGCGAATATGACCGCAGCCGTATCATAGACGGGGTGTCAGGGTGGACAGACCGCGGTGTCGGCGATCTATATGATATCCATAATTATCCTGCATCCTCCATGGTCCTGTCCGGGAACACCGGCGGAAGGGTGTCTGTCCTCGGGGAATTCGGAGGATACGGCTGGGCTATCGAAGGCCATCTGTGGAATCCGGACATGAGGAACTGGGGCTACAAGAATATCGACGGGGCCGTGTCCTTCATTGACAGCTATGGAAAAGTTGTCTATGATCTCGAGACCCTCATAGCCCAGGGCCTGGGTGCCGCAATATACACCCAGACCACAGATGTCGAGGGCGAGGTGAACGGTCTGGTGACATACGACAGGAAGGTTGTCAAGGTCCCGGAGCATCTGCTCCATGCGATGCATGAGAGACTGTACAGGGTAGAGCCGGCTGTGGCTGTTGAACTGGTGCCCGATGCCCAGGACGGCAATGGCCATTCTGCTTCTGTTTCCATGGACGGTGCCCCTTCCGGCATGGCGACCCTGCCGCTGACGGTGAAGAAAGGAAGCGGTGCAGTGGCCGAAAAGGAGTTCGAGGCAGACCGCCGTTATGAGAACCTGTCCCTGTGGCTGAACGCTTCAGGCAAGGTAAAGGTATGGCTGAACGGCTATCTTGTGATGGATTCCGAACTTTTGCAGACCAGGCATTATGGACAGTTCAATATCAGCGACTTCTCGTCATATCTGCTTGAGGGCCGCAATACTCTCCGGGTACAGATGGAGGATGCCGTGGCAAGGACCTCTTTCGACTTCGGTCTCCGTGCGTTCTGACGGCGGTGTATCCGTCATGAGGAGCATCCGTTGTCCCGGGCTTACCGGATTCCGTATTTCTTCAGTATCTTCAGGATAGGTTTCTCGATGGACCTGGCCCAGCCGAGGTATCCCATGTCGGAAGGGTGGGTGCCGTCCACGGAACTCTCCCTGGCGTTCTCGCCGGTGTCCGGGATTATGAAGTACACGTCGTCGTATTTCTTCACGGCCTCTTTCATGAGCTCCGCGGCCATGTCCATCTTGGCCTGTTCCACCCTGTTGCTTTCGATGTCGAAGTTACGGCCTTCCCGGTAGATGGTCTGCATGAAGATGAGCGGGATGCCCGGGTGCGACTCCTTCATCCTCTCGATGAACGGGAAGAGCCTTTCCCGTATGAGTTCCGCGCTCGGGTTCGAGAAGGCGTCGAAGATCATGGCGTCGACATCGGTGTCGGCAAGGACATCAGCGAAATACGGCTGCATCTTGCAGTTGCCGCTGCATCCCAGGCTGAGGAGCTGCAGCCCTGTATGCCTCATGAACTGCATCGGGTAGGACATTCCTGGACGGCTGATGCTTATTCCCTGGGTGTAGCTGGAGCCGAAGATGGCTATCCTGTGCCTGAACGGGGACTCGAGGCTCTCGATGACGGAACCTTCCCTGACCCCTATCTTCACTGAATACATCTCACTGTATATCGGCAGGTAGAGCATGCACTCCTTCATGGAGTTGTCCATGCCTTTTATAAGGACCACATTGTCGTCCTTCCCCGGGTTCCCTGTCTTGGAGGCCGCATAGACCCATTCCCCGTCCCTCTTTATGTAGAGGTCAAAGCCCCGGAGCGCTATGCCCATGGTGTTGGGCCCCATATTGTAGTATCCGTATTCTCCCTTTACTGAAATCACCGGAGAGTCTGTCCTGAACAGGACCGCGAGTCCGGCGGAGCATCTCACCTGCTCGTTCTCGCCACGGGTGAAGCCCTTGTATCTGCACGTGTCCACCCTGTGGTAGGGGTTCGGGGTGTCTTCAAGTATCTTTCCGATGAGGTTGAGGCTGGAGGCTTCTGTGAATGTGAAGCCGGAGTCTTTGCTGTTCTGTGCCGCTGCGGAGAAATACATGAGCAGGGCGGCGAAAATCAGGATTCTTTTCATTTCTTATACTGTGTCGTTGAGTGTTATTCCCTATATGGGGCTTACAAGATGCAAATCTACGAAACTGTTTTGACATTTTCCAGGAAATTCACGGCAGTTTGTCCTCAATCGTCCGGCTTTTACGGCATCAGGGGCAGATATTGGCCCGGCACCGGTTAGGAATATCGAAACAGTTTTTTATATTTGAAGGATTTTTCAGGAGAAGACAAGATATCTACGTAATTGAAACATGAGCCTGTACACGTTTTACAGAATAAGCAAGCCATCTGCGGAGAAGGTCCCGGAAGAACGGGTGCCTTCAGTCTACAAGACCCTGCGTAACCGGACGTTCTGGGGGGCTACCGTCGGTTACAGCCTTTATTATGTGTGCCGGCTCAGCCTGAGCGTGGTGAAGCAGCCGGTCATTGACTCGGAGCTCCTTACGGCAGGTCAGCTGGGAATCATAGGGTCGGCCCTGCTGTTCGTCTACGCCGTCGGCAAGTTCATGAACGGCTTCATAGCCGACTACTGCAACATAAGGCGCTTCATGGCTACGGGCCTTGCAGTCTCGGCCCTGATAAACCTGGTAATGGGAGTGCTCGGTTTCCTGCACGGTGACGCCGCCTTCGCTTCGGTGGCCCTCTTCCTTTCCTTCGCGGTGCTCTGGGGAATCAACGGGTGGATGCAGTCCATGGGGTCCCCTCCCGGGATAATCAATCTTTCCCGGTGGTTCCCGATGAACAAGAGGGGGACCTACTACGGGATTTTCAGTGCGAGTCCCTATATCGGCGAGTTCCTTTCCTTCATAGTGATAGGTGCCATTGTCGGGACCTTCGGGTGGCAGTCCGGCTTCATCTTTTCCGCTGTGGCTGGAGTGGCCGGGACTCTCATAATCCTGTTCTGCGTCAGCGACACCCCAGAGAGCAAGGGGCTTCCTTCCGTACAGGCCCTCTCTTCCGAAGAGATGAGGAAGGAGGACAGCATGAAGACTTCGGAGGTGCAGAAAATCGTGCTCCGTCACCCGGGTATATGGATAATAGCCGCGGCGAGCGCGTTCATCTACATAACCAAGTACGCAATAGCCGGCTGGGGAGTCCTCTTCCTGCAGAAGGAGAAGGCGTTCTCCCTCGAGTCAGCATCCCAGATTATCGCGTTCTCGGCCGTGTTCGGGATACTCGGCACCGTGCTTGCCGGCTGGCTTTCCGATACCGTATTCAGGAGTGACCGTATCAAGCCTGCCATACTTTCAGGGGTGACAGGTTTCGCCGCCCTTGCGCTCTTCCTATTTTCAGGGGGAGGATATGTCCTGAACATCATATACATTTCGGTGTTCAGCCTTGCCGTCGGGGTGCTGTACTGCATAGTGGCGGGACTGATGGCTGTGGACATTGTGCCGAGGAAGGCGACCGGGGCCGCCCTGGGCATAGTCGGAATATCGAGTTATCTTGCCGCCGGTATCCAGGATATCGCCAGCGGCTACCTTATAGAGGGGAACATGCAGCAGGCCGCGGACATTGCCGATGCGGTTTACGATTTCACCCCCGTCTCCATTTTCTGGCTGACGGCGGCCCTCATCTCTTTCCTGCTGCCTGTATTCAACTGGAAAAAAATGATGAAGAATGCTTGACGAGTTGAATGTGGCCGTCGGATACCGTACGGCCTGGGGTGAGACCCTGGTCTTCTGTCACGGGAAGAAACAGGAAGCCCTGTCCTGCAGCGGAGAAGGCCTGTGGACAGGCAGCATAAGGCGGTTCGACCCGCGGAAGGGATATGCTTATGCCGTGGTCCGCGACGGCAGGTGCGTGAGGCGGGAGTGGAAGGGCCACAGCCTGGCAGGAATCCCGTCAGGATGCAGACGGGCCGTAATCGCCGACAGGTGGAACGACATGCACGGCGACCAGCCTTTCTATTCTTCATTTTTCACGGGCACCGTGTTCGCGAGGCCGGCCCCAGTCCCTGTCCCCGGTGAACTCCTTGGTCCGGGGAATGTCATGTTCGCTACAGAGGCGGCAAATATCCGTCCCGGACAGGTGCTCGCTATATGCGGCTCTGCCGGAATCCTCGGATCCTGGAAACGGCCTGTGCCGATGTACGACGGGCATTATCCTGTATGGAAGGCGGCGTTCCCGGGAATACTTCCCGGTACGGAATACAAATATGTGATAGCCGATGCCTCGACACTTGAAATACTGGAATGGGAGCAGGGGGAGAACCGTTGTTTCCGGTATGTCCCTGAACTGCTGAATGGGGAGTCCGGGGCCTGCGGCGGAGCACTGTACGTACTTGACGACAGGCCCCCTGTCTTCAACACAGCCCCGTGGCGCGGGGCAGGCACGGCAGTCCCGGTGTTTTCATTGAGGTCCTCGGGAAGTTTCGGCATAGGGGAGTTCAGTGACCTTAGGCTCCTCGCTGACTGGGCGGCCGTGACAGGGCAGAGCATTATCCAGCTCCTGCCTGTCAACGACACTACGATGACGGGTACATGGGCGGATTCCTACCCCTACAATGCCAACTCCACCTATGCCCTGCACCCGCAGTTCATCAATCTCGAGATGGCCGGGCTAAAGGCGGACGACACCTACAGGAGGCTCCGGGAGGAGCTTAACTCTTTGCCTACTGTCGATTATGACAGGGTAAACAAGGCAAAGATGACATATCTCCGGGAACTTTATGCTAAAAAAAAGAAAAATGTGGCGGAATCCGCTGAATATTTTCTCTTTTTTAAAGAAAACTCGCACTGGCTTGTCCCGTACTCGGTCTTCTGCTGCCTGCGGGACGAATACGGTACCGCTGACTTTACGGCATGGAAAGGGTGGAAGAACCCTTCCCCCGCAAAGATCCGGGCATTCGCCGAAGCCCACCCGGATGAAGTGGGCTTCTGGTATTTTGTCCAGTATCATCTGCACCTCCAGCTTCTGGATGCCGGCAGGTACGCCAGGAGCAAGGGTGTGGCCCTGAAGGGGGACTTGCCGATAGGGGTCGGCAGCACAAGTGTGGATGCCTGGCTCTACCCGTCGCTTTTCAATCTGGACAGCTGTGCCGGGGCCCCTCCTGACGACTTCTCCGCCGAAGGGCAGAACTGGGGTTTCCCTACATACAACTGGGAAAGAATGGCGGAAGACGGGTTCTCTTGGTGGAAGGCGCGTCTGGGAAAGATGTCGGAGTACTTCGATGCGTTCAGGATAGACCACATCCTTGGCTTCTTCAGGATATGGGAGATCCCGGCAGGCTTCCCGGGAGGGCTTCTCGGGCATTTCAGCCCCGCACTTCCGTACTCCGCCTCGGAACTCCGGTCAGCAGGCTTCGACATGGAAGGGGCCGGCTACGTCCTCCGGGCCGGAGAGCCCGCATTCCTGGACTGCCTTTTCATCGAGGACAGGAAGAGGCCCGGGTACTATCATCCGAGGATTGCCGCCAGGGACACGGAGTCATATTCTGCATTGCCGGACAGCCTCAAGGAAACGTTTGACAGGCTTTACGAGGAATTCTTCTACCACAGGCACAACGGGTTCTGGAAAGAATCCGCCCTCACCAGGCTCCCGGCCCTGCTCTCTTCCACGGATATGCTTGCCTGCGGGGAGGACCTCGGGATGATCCCGGCTTCCGTCCCGGAAGTGATGGAAGGTCTCAAGATACTTTCCCTCGAGATAGAACGTATGCCCAAGGCCTTCGGGGCGCATTTTGCCGATCCGTCGGGATATCCGTATCTCAGCGTATGTTCTACATCCACCCACGACATGACCCCTCTGCGGGCCTGGTGGCAGGAAAATCCCGAGGTGACCGGCCGCTACTGGAGGGAGGTCCTCGGAAAGACGGGCGAGCCTCCCGCAGACTGCAGCCCGGAAATATGCCGGGAGATTGTCAGGAGGCATCTTGAATCGCCGGCCATGCTCGCCATCCTGCCCCTGCAGGACTGGCTTTCCGTCGACGCCCGGCTGCGTTACGGCGGGAATCCCGGGGATGAGCGGATAAACGACCCTTCGGAGTCAAGGCATTACTGGAGGTACAGGATGCATATCACGCTCGAGGACCTGCTGGACAGCAGTGAATACAATTCAATGGTCAGGGACATGGTCTTCCTCGGCGGGAGAGGAAAGTGACCCGGAAAAGCATTTCTCCGTTCCGGGACTTCCGGCACACGGTCCCATGTGCTATATTTTGACTATTTTATGACCGTTTTTGTGCCCTGTCGGATATAAATTTGGCCCAGCTAATCATAAAAAGCATCTATGAGGACGATGTATTCTACGACTTGTGCGACAGCCTGATGTACCTTAAAAATTTTTCCCAAAAATAATCCGGTCCATTACCAACAGAAGAAAAAAATAATATATTTGCAGTTCAGCGAACTTTAGCAGATGAGAAATCCCCTTCATATAATTCTCACCGGCATAGCCCTGTTCTGCATTGACTCTCATGCCGTACAAAGGGTGCCGGAAGTCGTCTCCAAGGCAGAAAGATTCTCTTACGACACCTTGGCAGGCCTCGTCCGTAACGAGGACATCCCCGTGGACTGGCTCTGCGCGGACCGCTACTTCCATTACAGTATAGAGGACAGCCTCGGGCGGGAGCATTTCCTGGTGGACACAAGGACCTGGAAGAAGAAAAGAATCTTTGACTGCAGGAATATGTCCCTGAAAATCAGTGAACTCCTGAAAAGTCAACGGGGGGGGGGTGCATGACTGTAAGGACCCGCTTGAAATATATTCCCTCGACTTCAACCCGGACAATGTAGCCGAACTCGGGTTCTCCTATGACGGATACCGCTTCAGGTACGATTCGGACACGGACAGCCTTTCCCTGGCGGAACAGCCGGAAAAGGAATATTACAAGGTCAACAGTGGATGGTACAGGAACTACTCTGCGGACAGCCTCTACTGGCTGAGTGCCCGTGGATACGACCTCGTCCTTTTCAGGGACGGGGGCCGGGACAGCGTGCGTCTGACCTCCGACGGGGAGCGTTATCATTCCTATGCCCTCGGCGGGGATTCCGAAAAGTCCCCGGAAGCCCTTTCTTCTCCTGCGGGACTGTGGGTCGGGGCAAGCCATAAATATTTCCTCATACGCGAAGACAAGAGGAAGGTCGGGACCCTGACCCTCGTGAACAGCCTTGCCGGGCCGCGGCCGGAAGCAGAAACCTACAAGTTCGCCATGCCCGGGGACAAGTACGTCCCGCAGTACGAGGCCTGGCTCGTGGATGCCGGGAAAGGCTCTATGACGCGACTGGATGTGGACAGATATCCTGACCAGAAGATAGTCGTGCCCCGCTTCAGCCGCTTCTTCCACTCGGACAGGTATGTGTGGTTCATAAGGACGAGCCGGACCTGCGACACTGTGGACCTCTGCAGGGTGGACGTGACCGACGGTAGCGTCAGGACCCTCATAAGCGAGGAATGCCGGCCACACTACAACGAGCAGCTTTTCTCCTACCATATCCTGAACGGCGGGGAGGACATCCTCTGGTGGTCCGAACGCACCGGGAAGGGACGGTACTACCTCTACGACGGTGAAGGGAATCTCCGGAATGCGGTCACGGACGAGGACTTCGTATCCGGGAACATAGTCCATATAGACACTCTGGCCCGGGAGATCATATTCGAGGGCTACGGCAGGGAAAAGGGCGTGAACCCGCATTACAGGTTCTATTACAAGGCCTCCATGGACGGCGGACGCAAGGTCGTCTGCCTCACGCCGGGGAACGGCCACCACACCATGGAGCTCTCGCAGGACCGCAGGTTCCTTGTGGACAACATGTCCCGCATGGACCTTGCCCCGCAGCACAGGATCTGCGACATGAAGGGCAGGGTCCGCTTCGAGATGGAGCCGTGCGACCTTTCTGCCCTGTATGCGCGCGGATGGAAGGAGCCCCTTGTGATGAAACTCCATGCCGCCGATTCTGTGACTGACCTTTACGGTGTCGTATATCTCCCGTTCGACCTCGACACTACAAGGCGGTACCCTATTGTCAGCAGCGTGTACCCAGGCCCGCAGGTAGACCTTGTGCCCCAGGAATTCCTGCTGGACGACAATTACAACCAGTCGCTCGCGCAGCTCGGCTTCGTGGTGGTGAATTTCGCATACCGCGGCAGCGGACCGTACAGGGGCAGGGATTTCTATGACTTCGGCTACGGGAACCTCAGGGACTATCCCCTGGCGGACGACTATGCCGTCATCCGCCAGATAGGGGAGCTGATGCCTTTTGCGGATACCACCCGGGTAGGGATATACGGACATTCCGGAGGAGGCTTCATGACCGCTACCGCCATGATGACGCGCCCGGACTTCTATAAGGTAGGGGTGGCGGCTTCCGGCAACTACGACAATAACATTTATTCCCAATGGTGGGGAGAGTCATTCCACGGGGTGTCGGCGGAGGTCTCCGGAGACGGCTCCACAGAGTTCCGCTGCGAGATCCCGACGGCCTCCGAGCTTGCCTCCGGCCTCCGTGGAAAGCTCCTGCTTATAACCGGGGATATGGATGACAATGTGCATCCTGCGAACACGATGAGGCTTGCAGACGCCCTGATAAGGCAGGGGAAGATATTCGACATGATGATAATCCCCGGGGCTGACCACGGGCTTGGGGACAAATACTATGTCAATCTCATAAGACTTTACTTCGCGGAGCACCTTCTCGGGGCTGATTGCGAAGATATTAATAATCGTTGATTTCATTTTGCCTATGAAGTTTTCATTTCTGAAAATAAAAGAGATGGTGTCTCTTGCCGTGACTGTCTTCCTTGCCTGCATGTCCGTCACATCTGTAGCCCAGACCACGCGGATTACGGTGCACGGGACAGTGCGTGATACCGGCGGAGAGCCTCTTGCCGGGGTGTCCGTGATGGTCCCGGGCACAATGACAGGTGTGAGCACGGGCCTGGAGGGCGAGTACAGCATCACCGTGGACAGGGGCTCCGTCCTCCGTTTCAGCTGCATCGGCTTCGAGACCAGGGATATCCATGCAGATAAAGAACGGTACGACATGGTACTTGAGGAAGAAGCGATGATGATGGACCAGGTCGTAGTCACGGGATATTCGCAGGTGGAACTGCGCAAGAGCACCGGTGCGGTCGGTGTCATAAGCGGAGAAGAACTCAAGGGCTCGCCGCTGAAGACCATGGACCAGCTCCTGCAGGGCAAGCTCGCAGGTGTGAACGTGCAGATGACCTCCGGACGTCCGGGAGCAGCGGCCAAGATCAGGATAAGGGGGACGAATACCCTGACAGGGAACGCCGAGCCCCTCTGGGTAATCGACGGGGTCCCTCTCCAGAAGAACATTCCGCAGATGAACCTCAGCGAGATAAGGGAAGGGGACTTCGACAATATCTTCGCCACGGGAGTCGGCAACGTCAACCCTAACGACATAGAATCCATAACCGTCCTGAAAGATGCGGCTGCCGCAGCCATCTACGGCTCCCAGGCCGCAAACGGAGTCATAGTCGTGACCACCAAGCGCGGGGCCCCGGGACAGACATCCGTCAGCTATATGGGGTCGGTGACGGTCCAGACCAAGCCATCCAGGGACCCTAACCTGATGAACTCGCGGGAGAAGCTCGCCTGGGAACAGGAGCTCTGGAATGAATTTGCCGCCGAGGGCTATGCCGCCAGCCAGGCGGGGGACCTCACGGCCCGTTATCCCGTGGTCGGGATTGTCGGGCAGATACGCTCCGGCTACGGCAAGTATGCAGGCTTGTCCACGGAGGAGCAGGATGCCTATATCGAGCAGCTCGGTTCCCATACCACGGACTGGTTCGACGTGCTTTTCCGCAACACGGTCTCCACGAGCCACTACCTTTCCGTATCGGGAGGCTCGGAGAAGATGACATATTATGTGTCGGGAGGCTTCAACTATAACAACGGCCTTGTCCAGAGGACGAGCGCCACCTCCTACAACCTGCGTGCGAAGATAGACTCCCGTCCTGCAAAGTGGATATCTTTCGGGGTGCAGACCGAGTTCAGCTACCAGAAGGCCCTGGCCCCGTCCAACAATGTGGATATGTTCGACTACGCCTATTTCGCCAACCCGTACGAGCAGCTCTACAACGCCGACGGCTCCTACAGGCCCGACGAGACCTACTTCACCCTGCGCCACGCCAACGGAGGACAGGAAATGGCCCTGCCGTCAAACGGCTTCAACATAATGCGCGAGATAAACGAGACCTCGAGCGAAGCCAACTCCACTTCGGTCACCCTGCAGGGAAACACTACTGTCAACATAGCCAAGGGCCTGACCTTCACTGGCCTCGCCTCATTCTCATATTTCGGGGACCTGTCCGAGAACATAAACGGGAAGGATACATACGCCGCCTTCAAGGACCGGCCTTTCGAGCTGACATACACATCCCAGAGGACATACGGCTCCATAACCCAGTCGTCGACCTTCAATACCTCATACATGCTCCGCGGCCAGCTCAACTATTCCAGGACCTTCGCCACGGACCACGCCATAAGCGTGATAGGCGGGGCCGAGATACGCAGCTCCTATGCCAAGGGCATAATGAGCAAAAGGTACGGCTACGACACGGTGACCGGCAACCATTCTACCCCTCTCATAGAAGGTGTGACCACGAGCCCGACGTATGACAAGGCTGTCATGTACCAGAGGATACTGGACGGATGCTCCGGACAGACCATCGTGGAGGACGCCTATGCCTCGTTCTACGGCTCGGCCACCTACACGTTCCGCAACAAGTACGTCTTCAGCGGCACTGTCAGGAGCGACGGGTCCAACAATTTCGGAAGTGACGAGCAGTTCAACGTCAACTGGTCCGTCAGCGGCGCATGGAACATAGACGAGGAGCCGTGGATGCAGGGCATATCCGGTGTCCTCAGCTCGCTCAGCCTCCGTTCTGGTTTCGGCTACACCGGAGGTGTGAACAAGACTGTCTATCCGGTATTCATAATGGACTATGAGACATCCTTCAGGAATACAGAGGACGACACCTACAGGATGGGACGCATCTTCAACGCCCCGAATCCCAAGCTGAGCTGGGAGAAGAACCAGACATTCAACGTGGGGCTTAATTTCGGCTTCCTGAATGAAAGGATATACGGAGAGGTGTCGTATTACCACAACAAGAACCTCGACCTCGTGACCCCGGTAGCCGTGACCTCGACCACAGGCTTCGAGAGCCAGAGCTACAACACCTCCGAGCAGGTCAACCACGGAGTCGAGCTTATGCTTGGGGCCACTATCCTGAAGATCAAGGATTTCAGGTGGCGGGTGACGGCTAATGCCGCATATAACTACAATGTGCTCACAAAATATAATTCCCCGACGGGCAATATCATCGGCGACTACTATGAAGGCTATCCTCTCGGGCATATCTTCTCCGGGAAGACCACGGGGATAGACCCTGCCACGGGAATCTACAAATACGTCCTCCGTCCGGACATCACCATCACCGATGTGTCCGACTACCGGCAGTACGAGAACTACTTGTTCTACGTGGGTACCTCGAATGCCCCGTGGACCGGCGGGTTCTCCACTACCTTCTCCTACAAGAGGCTCTCGCTCAGCGTATCCGGGAACTTTTCCATAGGAGCCAAGGTGCTGAACAACATAACCTCCCCTGTAAGCTACTCCAGCATAGGGACCAGCAGCCCGGAACAGGCTATACCGAGTTCGAAGAACGACCTCTATGTAAACCACCTGAATGTGGTGAGGGACGTGACCTACAGGTGGACGGTGTCAAATCCAGTGACCGACGGCTATCCTCGCCTTATGGATGCCTACGGCCAGCGGATCAGGGACCAGTACGGGAACTACCTCGACAGTCTCCAGCCTCTCTCGAGCGCTACCATCACGAACTGTGCCCTTCTTGAGGACGTCTCCTACCTGAAGATAAGTTCGATGACCCTTACATACCAGCTTCCTGACAGGTGGGCCGCAGCCATGAAGATGAGAGACTTCAATGTCAGTTTTCTCATGAACAACATGTTCATATTCACCGGTTATTCCGGTATGGACCCGGAGACTCCGGGGGCCGTTTACCCCCAGAGCCGTTCGTTCTCCTTCAGCTTGAGCTTCAGTTTCTGACAAATACAAGATATTATCGAAGACAGAAGATGAAAAGATTTCTATTATTCATATTTACGGCAGCAGCGGTGCTGCAGTCGTGTACGGACTATCTCGACATCAAGCCTTATGGCAGGACCGTCCCCAAGACCGCGGACGAGTTCTCCTCCCTGCTTCACTATCATCTCAATGAGATAGACTTCGGCGAGGAGGTCATCGTCGGGAACATCAGCAGCGTGATGGACCTGGAGTGCTATTCCGACAACCTGGAGTCGATACTGACCCAGTACCCGTCGGGTAACTACATTCCGCTTTACATCGGGGACAATCTCTCCGGCAAGCAGACCCGGTACGAGAACATATACGAGGTCATAAGGGACTGCAACCTTGTCATCGGATATCTTGAGGAGAGGGATTCGAGACTCGGCCAGGACGTCCTCGGGACTGCCTACGCGATGAGGGGAGTATGCTATTACAATCTCCTGAAGGATTTCTGTGAGCCTTGGGACGGCAATGCTTCCGGAAAGCTCGGGGTGCCTCTTGTAACGGAGTTCGACATGGAAGCCCAGCCAGTGAGGAGCTCCTTCTCCGAGACAGTGGCACGTGCCGACGAAGACCTGAGGACTGCCATTTCCTATAATATCGAGGACCCTGTCTTCCGGTTCAACAGCGATGTCGCCGAAGGTTATCTCGCACGCCTGCACTTCTGGGCAGGGAACTACAGCCAGGCTGCCTCCTATGCTTCCGACCTGCTGCAGAAATATCCTCTTATCAATGGGGAGGCGTACCGGAACATGATGCAGTCGGAGGTGGAGAAGACCGGCAATATGATATTCAAGAGCTACGTCATCGTGGAGAGCACCCACCAGCAGATGTACAACGGCTACAAGAGCTACATCCAGGCCAGGCCGATAAGCAAGCGTTTCCTGGACCTGTTCGCCGGGGAGGAGGACACGGACGTAAGGTATTCCATCTCTGTCGGCAACGCCCGGGTGAACAACAAGGCTGTTTCCGGCTGCCTCCGCAGTGCCGAGCTTCAGCTAATCCTGATGGAGAGCTACTATCATCTCGGTAGGGAGACCGAGGCCCTTGCGGCCCTTAACGAGCTTCGCCGGAACAGGATTACCGGCGTCACGGACTACACCATGGAGACCCTTCCGCCTGTGAACGGGGATGATATCATCAGTCAGGATGCATGCGGGGATGCCCTGACCCCTCTCCTCTATGCCATCCTGTGCGAGAGGAGGAAGGAACTTTACATGGAGGGCGACCGTTGGTACGAGCTCAAGCGGAACGGCCGTCCGGAGATGTGGACCGCGAAGCAGGGGAGGAAGTTCACGACCTTCAGCTATATGTACACCTTCCCTCTTCCGGTGAGGGATCTGGTGCTTGTGGATGGCCTGGTGCAGAACCCGGGCTATGAGAATGTCAGATAGTATTTTCTTGTTCAACAGACAGTAAAGATTATGAAAATGAATAATATCAGGAATAATATCAAGACGATGGCAGTGGCAGCCGCCGCTGCAATGACGTTCTTTTCCGCTGTATCCTGTGACAATGCGGACGAACTCCCGCCTCTGAACGAGGGCTATGCCACGACAGTTGTCATGCCTGACCCCGTGGACCTGACTTCCGAGGACAGGGCCTATATCCAGCAGTTGCAGGACGAGTACAATGCCGCAGTTTCCGGCAACTGAGTTCATGCCCTGTCATCCGGGGCGCGTCCCGTTGCCATCCCGGGAACGGTTCATCGCCATCCCGGGCGTAGCCGTGGGACCTGTCAATTAAAAACAACATTTTAAACAAATAGTATCATGAAAAAAGTTTTATTCGCGATTTTGGCGGCCATGACCGTGTTGTTCGTGTCGTGTGACCCTGACGAGGCTGCGAACACAGCCACAGTTTCTTTTGTATCGCCTGTAGCTGCCTGGGCTGATGGAGTGGCTACCATAGAGATATCCGTTTCCGGCTATTCTGGAGATGCGGTGTCAATCCCTGTCGTTTTCGGTGGGGACGCAGTGAAAGGAACCGATTATACCCTTTCTGCAGAAGCTTTTGTCGTTGGAGGGACATCGCCGGTGACCACTATAACTGTCACCCCGACCGAATCTGGCGCAGAAAAGAGTGTTACTGCGACATTGAGCGCTCCTTCAGGTTTTGTCCTCGGGCAGATTCCAATGTGTCAGGTGGAAATGGAAGGTTTTGTCGGTTGGGCTTCCTTTGTGAGTGCGACTGACGTGCTGAAAGCTTCTCTTGACATTACAGTCGGACTTTATGATAATGAGGGTTCATCATTGAGGCCTGAAACAGCCCAGACAGTCGAGATTGAGGTAGATACCGAGAATTCCACAGCCGTCGAAGGAGAACACTTCGAGTTTGCCGATGGTGTGAAGGGAGTATTTATTGATGCCGGAAAAAGGAATGGCATACTTACTATAAATTGTATTAAGGTAGAAGACGGTCACGATAAAATTGTACTCAAGATCAAAGAGTCCTCAAGATTTTATGAAGGGCAGACAGGAACGATGACTATTACCATAGCCGGTCCTGACTGGAACAAGATTTCCGGAAAGTGGGTGATGAATGAAATTGTTACGGATGTCGCATATTTTCAAGAGGTTTGGAATCCAGAGTGGTTTACTGTTACGTACGACGGCTTTCCTGAATTCAATGAGAATGATTCCGTCACTATTGACACTGAAAGTGGAAAGTTCTCTCCATCTTTCTCCTCAACTTTCAATACTTATTTCCTTGGAGAATCCAATATGACAAACGATGGGGATTTCTATATGAGGACTGGAATGGAAGGCGGCGTACAGCTTCAGATTATAGGTCTGGATAACATCAACAGATATTTTTCTCCTACAGAAACGAGTGAAGACAAGACGGCACTTGTCGGTGTTCAGATTATAACAGACAGTAATGGGCAGGAACTCCTTGATATGTATATTATTGATTATATCCCTCATGCTTTTATGAAGGAGCTTGATGACGGCTATACTTATGACAGGGAGAATAAACCTGCTGCGGCTTCGACAGGATGTTATTTAAACATGACCTTCAAGCGTGCCGAATAAGGTATTGCGCATTTCTTTTAAATCGCGTTGATTTAATGTTGGTATTAAGGAGAGATGGTGAATCCTGATCTCTCCTTGTGTTGTCCTCCGGAAGGACAAACACGAGCACTGTTGACCCCGGCAGGGGTTGTATTTCTGTGCGAGTGTTGCCTTCCGGAGGACAAGTTTTTCTTTTTCTGTTATCCGATTTACTTCTTCTATCGCTATTGTTTGTATCTTTGCTGGACTGTACCGGTTCAATAAGGAACTTGACGAGTGCAGTTCGTTTTTCGAAAAGCGGTGTTCTGCTCTCCGGCATGTCGGGACATAGGACAGGCTACCGGGCTGTCGGAAAAGCGGATTTCGGAGTATCAGTAAACAGTTCCTTAATTTTTGCCATTTATCAGAATTGGACTTGATATGCACTATATGAAAAGGTACCTGCTTGTATTGGCTTTTCTAATCGCATTCAACACTTATTCGAATGCTCAGGACGGAAGAACTCTGAAAGTCTTCCAGCTCAACCTCTGGGGAGCCACGACAAATGTCCCTGGCGGGGAAGCCGGGGCAGCGGACATACTTGCGGAGATGGATGCAGATATTGTCCTGCTTTGCGAAGCCACTGCCGGGCGGGACACGTCACTCGTCCGCAGGCTCGCCCGGGACCTGTCGGAACGGGGCCTGGACTA
This sequence comes from Candidatus Cryptobacteroides merdigallinarum, assembly GCA_017694655.1. GTDB lineage: Bacteria > Bacteroidota > Bacteroidia > Bacteroidales > UBA932 > Cryptobacteroides > Cryptobacteroides merdigallinarum. The sequence goes on along the minus strand of JADIMQ010000027.1, from coordinate 1,019 downwards.
CCATGTCCTCGGCTCTGGACATCCGGTGTGCATGCTGACCAGGACAGAGCCGGAATCCGTGGAATGGACCTGCATTGTCCCGGGAAACGAGGAGAGGGCCATCCTTAAAGTCATTCTCGGCATCGGACGGAGGGAGGTTGCCGTCTACTCCGCCCATCTGGACCACCGCCATTACGCGTGCTATTTTCCGCGCGGCTACAGCGGGACCACATGGAAAAAGCTCGGGTCTCCAGTCACGGACGAGGCCTCCATACTCGGGAGCAACCGGGAAAGCTACAGGGACGAAAGCATCCGCGCCTTCCTCGAGGAGGCCGGGAAAGACATGGCTGCGGGCCGGACCGTAATCCTCGGAGGGGATTTCAACGAGCCTTCCCATCTCGACTGGGGAGAGAATACCTCCGGCCTCAGGGACCACCGCGGCGCATCCGTCAGGTGGGACTGCTCCTCAATGCTGGAGGAAGCCGGCTTTACGGATGCCTACAGGAAAGTCCATCCCGACCCTGTGGCCTGCCCCGGCATAACCTACCCTGCCGGGAACGCCGAGGCTGAAAAGGCCGGGCTGAACCGTCTGTCCTGGGCGCCGGAGGCAGATGAAAGGGAACGTATAGACTTCATCTACTATTTTTCCCCGGACCCTTCCTTCTCCGTGCGTTCATGTACTGTCACGGGGCCAGCCGCGACGGTGGTCCGGAACCGGATTGTCCCGGATGAAGACCAAGGGCAGGTTATAGTCCCCGATGCCGTGTGGCCGAGCGACCATCGGGGCAATCTTGCCGTCTTCGTCCTGAAATAAGGCCGGGGACCGGCAGACAGGGACCCCAAAACCTTAACAAGTCCCGGAGGGACCGCACCGGGAAGGTGCGAGATCCCCTTAACCGAGTGGTAAGAGGGTGACCCAAAAGTCCCGGAGGGACCGCACCGGGTAGGTGCGAGATCCCCCTAATAGGGGGTGCAGGGGGTTGAGATAAGGTTTGTCTTTCGAAGAAAGACGTTTGAGGGTGACCCAAAATTCCTTTTGT
>JADIMQ010000026.1 GCA_017694655.1 Candidatus Cryptobacteroides merdigallinarum | reverse complement strand
ACTCCAATCCCGGTCATCCCGCCCAGGTACTGCATCCCTATACCGCATTCGGCGAACCAGTAGACCCTCCGTCCCACCGAAATACCTACCGGTGATACCTGGAACACCGGATACCACGAGAACGAAGGGTAGTCGTACCCTACCTTGGTGTAGGCTGTCACTCCTATACCGGCCCCGATGGAAGAATACATGCGGACCAGCGGCCTGTTCAGCCAGTTGAACCTCGCTTCCGGGAGCAGGGACATGGCCACTCCCCGGTTCCGTCCGGCCTTCGCCCCGGACATCACGTCAAATACATCCTGGAAGGCCCCGTTGCCGGAAAGGCCTACAGTCAGGGTGAACCATTTCCTGAAGTTGAAATCGAACTCTGCGGAAATGACCCCGGTCATATATCCCGGACCGGTGGACGGCCGGTATATCATCTCCAGTGAACCGTAGCCGTAATAAGGCCCGACATCGTCATAGTACGAGAAAATGCCGGAACTGCCTTTCATCAGCATACTGGTCACATCAAACACCGGGTAGCCGCCCCAGCCGAGGCGCACCTCGTAGCTGAACTGCCAGGCCTCCGGTCTTTCATCCTCCGGCCGGGCCGCCCCGGCCACCGGCGGGAACAGTGTCGCGGTCAGCGACGCTGCCGCAAGCAGGACAAGGAATCTGCGTATATTCATAATACCCTATTCGATTTCAATTACATAATCCGCGCTCCAGCCTCCGTAGGACTGCAGGGGCCTGCACTTTGCCACCCTTCCGTCCCTGAGAATGGCCACATACTGGTCCCCGAAGCTCAGGGTGAAGTCATCCGTGACGGTCCCGTCCAGGCAATAGGAATAGGCCAGGCTGCCGGAAGACGCCTGGTAGACATCCTGTCCCGAGGCGATTGTCACCTTCTTCACAGGGGCCCCCTCCACGGACGAGACAGTGTACCCGCCCGTACTGGACGGCATATACGACACCGAGCAGCTCTCCACCGTCACCCAGTCGTCATCACAGGTCACAACGGCACTTATGGACAGGTCCAGGCCGGTGTCCGTACCCGAAAGCTCGACCGAGAAGCTGCGCTCCCCAGTCTCCGTAACAACATAGCGGAACTCCCCGGTCCCCTGCAGGTACCTGTCACCCCAGAAGCCGTGGTCCGTAAACACCGAGAACGAGCCGTCCTCCTCAAGGACAATCCTTCCCCACCCGGACACATCAGCCTCCTCATAGTACAGGTTGTCCTCATTTATCCAGTAAGGGAAATACGACTCCGCCAGCTCCATCGCCGCCTCCCTGTCCGACCTTATGTCCTGGTACAGGCTGAAGAAGTCAGCGAGCTCGGCTACCTTGAATATTTCAGATATGCAGTCCTCGTACGTGCTGCATACCACCATATATGCCGGTTCCTGCAGCACTTCACTGTCATCGTATATCTTGCACGAGGCCACGGAAAGCGCGGCGAAGGCAAGCATAACGGAATATTTTATCCTTGTATCCATCCTTATGATATTACTGACTGTCCCGTATTCAGAAACGGTATCCGGCCCCTACCGATATCCCGCTGTAATACATGCCTATGCCGCATTCCGCGAAGCCGAAGAACCTCCGGCCGACCGCAATCCCCACAGGGGTGACCTGGAATGTGAACACGGCCCTGTTCTCCGCGGCGCCCTGTCCGGGAGCACCGGCGGGGTCATCCTTACTGTAGTTCCACGCAAGCCCGAGCCCGGCATACGAGTACATACGCACCCATTTCCTGTTCAGCCAGTTGACCTTGAAGGAAGCCATGGCGGAAAGATAGGAGTCGAAGCATCTGGAGGCGAAGACCCCGTCTTCCCTGCCGTAATATCTGACCCAGCCGGCCTCATAGAAGACATTGGCCTGGACTGCAAGCAACTTCGTGAAATTACAGGTATAGCCGGCAGACCACACCCCTGATGTGTATTCCTTCTGGTAATATCTGGCCTCGTTGTATGCTCCGGGAAGCGAACTGCCTCCCTTCAGAAAAATATTGCCATAGTTGTACCCCGGCAAGGAATACCTTCCGGGGACAATGCCGGTGCCTATGAAAAATTCATGATGCTTCAGGTCATACTCCCCGCCCCTGCCCCGGGCCTCCGAGGTTATTGAGGCGGAGAGAATGACAACCAGGAATGCAGCTACCGCAAAAGATTTCATCAGTCCCTATCTTTTTTTCAGGACAATAGATGCAAGTGTCTTGCAGATAGTTGCAGGATACGGCTATTTATACAGGAACCTCCTTATGCTCATCTTCGGGGTCTTCTCGAACGGACGGTCCATGACCTCGAGCCTGGCTATCTTGCTGTATGACGGGAGGTCCTTGTTCACGGCTGCCAATACCGGTTTAAGGTATTCGTCCACAGCGTCCCCGGCAATCCCGTCCTTCTCCATCTTCTCGCGGTCAAGGTACACGAGCCCGACGAGCCTGGTCCCCCTGTCCACTACCAAGGACTCCACCACATACGGCTGGTTGTTCAGGACAGCCTCGAGTTCTTCCGGATAGATGTTCTGACCGTTGGAGGAAAGTATCATGTTCTTGCTCCGGCCCCTGATGAATATGTTGCCCGCCCTGTCTATCACCCCGAGGTCCCCGGTACGGAGCCATCCGTCGGAAGTGAAGGCGGCCGCGCTCGCCTCCGGGTTCTTGTAGTAGCCTTCCATCACGTTGGTGCCCTTGACCTGTATCTCGCCCACGACGTTCACCGGGTCCACGGAGTCTATCCGCACCTCTATCCTGTCCACCTTCCTGCCGCAGGAGTGGGGCACGAACTCGTCCCACGGGGCATATCCGAACAGGGGAGCACCTTCAGTCATCCCGTAGCCGACGGTAAACGGCAGGCGGAACTTCTTGAACCATGCCTCGACTTCCGGGTTCAGGGCGGCTCCACCCATGATCAGGCACCTGACCTGGCCGCCGAACGCCGACATCAGCCTGTCATGGATCTTCCGGTATATTATCCTGTTTAACAGCGGAATGTGCGTCATCACCTTCACAAGAGGCTTCTTCAGCACCGGCTGCACGGAGCTCTTGAAAATCTTCTCCATGACCAGAGGGACGGTAATCACAAGATACGGCTTCAGGGCGGCCATGGCCCCGAGCAGGAGGGCCGGGGTCGGAGTCTTGCCGAGATAGTTTATCGTGACACCCCCGCAGATGGGATAAAGGAACTCGAAGACCATACCGTACATGTGGGCCATAGGCAGCATGGAAACTATGTTATCGCCAGGGCTGCAAGGCATGTTGTCGAGACCGAACTCTATGTTGGAACTCAGGGAATCGTACCTTATCATCACTCCCTTGGGAGCGCTCGTGGTACCCGAAGTGTAGTTTATCAGGGCTATATCCTTGTCATTGCCCACAGGGTAGGAGACATCCTGCGGGGAGAAGCCGCCTGGATATTTCCCGGAAAAGGCCTGGTCCAGTCCGGCAAAGGCCGCCTCCGCATCCCCTGACCTGCTGTAGAGCAGGCTGAAGTCATTTACCGAGACTGCCGTCTCGAGCAGAGGCATCTTTGCCGCATCCAGCTTCTTCCAGAGGTCGGTGTCCGTGAACAGCAGACGGCTCTCGGAATGGTCCACCAGGGAATTGATGCTTTCCGGGTGGAAATCAGCGAGAATCGGGACCACCACGGCCTCGTATGTGTTGGCGGCAAGGAAGCAGACAGCCCATCTTGCGGAATTCCTGGCGCACAGCGCAACCTTGTCACCTTTCCTTATGCCCATGGAGCCGAACAGGACATGGAATTTTGCGACCTCGGCCGCCATCTCCCCGAACGTGAACGACTCCCCGTTGAAATTGGCCAGAGCCTTGTCGTCCCAATGTTTCCTGACAACTTCTTCCAGCCGCGATAGATAATGTCTCATATTCATCAGTTTTTGTATCGTGGTCAATACGGTCAAGAATCATTCATCCCACAATATGCTGGCGGATACTGCGTCTGCGCACCCGCAATCCCGCGGTGCCCGGCCGGCACATGCGGTATTGAGTATAAATATAGGTATTTTTCCCGTCATTACCAAAAACCGGTTGTCACCGGCCCTTTTTGCGTATAAGCAAAAAATCCTTATCTTTGATAGATATGCAAAGTTTTGATTATGAGGAAGCAGTTGATAGTGGCCCTCGTCTATGACTTCGACGGGACCCTCTCACCGGGAAACATGCAGGAATTCGGGTTCATCCAGGCCATAGGCAAGACCCCGGAAGAATTCTGGAAAATGAGTGACGAGATAGCCAAGGGCCAGGATGCCAGCAACATACTGGCATATATGAAACTTATGTTCGATGAAGCCAGGAAGGCCGGGATAAAGCTAAGGAGGGAGGATTTCCGGAAGTTCGGGGAACAGATAGAGCTCTTCCCCGGAGTCCTGGAATGGTTCGGGCTCATAAATGCCTACGGGAAGTCGAAAGGTGTCCGCATCGAGCATTATATCAACTCCTCCGGGCTTGCAGAGATGATCGAGGGCTCCCCCATAGCCAGGGAATTCAAGAGGATCTTCGCCTGTTCCTTCCTGTACAACGACAAGGGCGAGGCGGAATGGCCAGGGGTGGCAGTGGACTACACCGCGAAGACCCAGTTCCTCTTCAAGATAAACAAGGGTATACTCAGCATCAGGGACAACAAGAGGGTGAACGAAAGCCAGCTCGAGGAGAACAAGAGAATACCTTTCCCGTCGATGATATATTTCGGCGACGGGGAGACCGACGTGCCCTGCATGAAAATAGTGAAGATGTTCGGGGGAAACTCCATAGCCGTCTACAACCCCAGGGCAGAAAGGAAAAGGAACATTGCAAGGAAGCTGCTGAGGCAGAAGAGGGTGAACTTCATCTGTCCCGCGGACTTCAGCGAGGGCGGGAAAATGCACGAGGTCGTCTGCGCCATCATCGACAAGATTAAGGCCGAATTCGAGCTGAAGAAGCTCGAGGCCGGGGCGAGATGAACACGGCTCCCGTCACGGAATCACATGTCAGGCATTCCAGAGAGCATCGTTCCCGGCGAGCAGACGCTCGACCGCAGGGACATGCTTCCTCTTTATCTTCAAGGCCTTGAGCTGTTCTATCTGGGAAATCGAGTGCAGGTCGGTACCGAGGTATGAATACAGGCCCTTCTCGAGGATTGCCTCGGCCTTTTCCCTTGCGGTGGCCCCGTAAAACCCGCCGAGTGACAGGACGTTCAGCTGCAGGCAGGTATCCATGTCGGTGATGGAGGAAATCTCCACCAGGCTGCGGGAATAGTAGCTGTATCTCTCCGGATGTGCGAGCACAGGGTTGAAGCCTGCCGCATTCAGGCGGAATATGAAGTCGCGGATATTCTGGGACTCGTAGGCGTAGGACATCTCTATCAGGATGTACCTCCCGCCGAGGCAGAGCACGTCCCCGGCATCCGCCGGACTGAAAGCATCCTCCACCCCTGCATACACCATGTGTTCCCCGGCCACCCTGCACTCCACGCCTGTCGCGGAGAACAGGCCGGCAACCTCCTCCAGCCTCTTTCTCATACTGGCGGGGGTATTCTCCGGATAAAGGTCAGGGTAAATGTGCGGAGTAAGTATGGAACGCTCCAGCCCCATGCCGTGGAGGAGCTCCAGAGCCTTTACGGACCTGTCCTCGGCACGGAAGCCGTCGTCCACCCCTGGAAGTATATGGGAATGTATGTCTGTCCGGAACCCGAGTTCCGTGAAGCTGACGGATTTATTGAAGAACCACATAGCAGAAACCTGTCTGGATTATTGTCATTTTTCCTCTCTCCCGCCGTAGCCGTAACCATAGCCGTAGCCATAGCCGCCATACTTGCCGTAGATCTTGGTCTTTGGATTTATCCCGTTGATTATTATCGAGATATTCTTGAGACGTCCGCTCTCTGAGGCAAAATTTATCTCGTCGATGAACCTGAGGTCGGAAACACCGCACCTTACTACATAGAAGGTGGCGTCAGTATAATTGTTGACAACTATCGGGTCCGAGATTATCACATACGGGGCCGAGTCGCATATCACATAGTCGTACTTGTTCTTCATCTCCTCTATGAGAGCGGACATCCTGCTGCCGGAGAGGAGCTCGTTGGGGTTAGGAGGCATGGCACCCCGCAGGATGACATCGAGGTTCGGGGTCAGGACCCCTCTGCGCAGGACCTGCTCCAGCGAGTCTGTCCCGCTCAGGTACGTGGCAAGGCCCTTGCTGCTCTTGTCCACCTTGAAGAGCCTGTAGTCGAATCCGTTACGCAGGTCTGTCTCGATAAAGAGCACCTTCTTCCCGGCAAAGGCCAGGGTCATGGCAAGGTTTACGGCCACGGTGGACTTGCCTTCCCCGGAAATCGAGGAGGTCACCTGGAGCACCTTCACGGACAGGAAGCCCATGTTCGCACGCAGGGCCCTGTAGGTCTCGGAAAGGATGTCCCGGCTGCCCTGGACAACCATGGCCGACTCGCTGTTAGGGATATAGCCTATCACAGGAAGGGAGGTCCTGTCCGTCACGTCCTTTATGGTGGACACCCTTCTCTGGAGCATCTTCCTCATGAAGAAGCAGCCCGGAGGAAGGACAAGGCCGAGCATGAAGCTTAATGCATAGACCATCATAGGCTGCGGGGACGAAGGCCTGTCCGGACCGTCGGCAGGCTCCACTATCCTCGCATTGTCGGTCTGGGCATAGAGGGAGATCAGCGCCTCCTCCTTTTTCTGGCGCAGGAGCACATACAGAGGTTCCACAATCATCTGCTGCCGCTCTATCTTCGCCATGTCCAGCTGCTGGTTAGGGATTTCAGCCATCTTGTCCCGGTCGGAGAGGGCCTCTTTCATGACCACGTCGTACCGGTACTGGTAGGCCTCCCTCAACTGGTTTATCGAAAGGAGTATGGCCTTCCTCATATCCTGTATCTGCGCGGTCAGGGCCTGTATCCTCGGGTTCGACTCAGAAGCCCCGAGCATAAGCCTGCGCCGCTCGATCACCACGGAATTGTAGTCGTTTATTACAGTTGTCAGCCCCTGGTCCTCTATGCCTATATTGGCCGGCAGGAGGCTGAACTCGTTGCCGTCATCCTGCAGGTAGTCCCTTATCATGTCCAGGAACTGGAGCTGTATCCCGAGCTGGGTTATCTGGGCCTCGTACTCGCTGCCCTTCTTTATTATGCTCTCCGACTGGAGCATGAAGTCCACAAGGGTGTTGTCCGTCTTGTAGTTCCTCACTTCCGACTCGATGTCCCCAAGCTGAGTCTCGAGGATGGACAGGCGCTCGTCGATGAAATCCAGTGTATTGGAGGTGGATAGCGAGAGAAACTCCCTCGTATCCTCGTTGTACTGTGCAATCAGGGTGTTCAGTATGTCGTCCGCCCTCAACGGGATATTGTCCTGGATGGAGAGGCTTATCACGCTCGAGCGTTCCCTGTAGTCGGTCGTCCCGGCAGAGAGAGCGGAAGAATAGTATTTAGCCATCTTCTTGGGAGAGGTGAAGACTACCCTGTACCTGCCCGGTTCAAGCCCCGAGGCATAGGCCGTCCTGGAAATGACAGCGACATTGTTGTCCGGGAGGTTGACGGCGTCCCCGAAATTGTAGGTCCTGTTCCTGAACTCCTTCCGCACGGGGTGCCTGGCATCCTGGGCCGTAGCCACGAAAGTCAGCTTCCTGATGGTGTACGAGAGGGTGTCCCTGTTCACGTCGAACTCCATGACCACGGAAGGATACCTGTTCACGGAACTCCCGGACACAAGGCTGAAAGCCACCGGGGAGAACTTGTATATCTCCCTTGTCCTCATGAAGTTATCCTTGTGGAAATAGCGTACGTTCAGGGAAAGGTCCTCGACAACATCCTGCATCAGTGGCCTGGATTTCAGTATGTATATCTCGTTCTGTATAATGCCGTTTGCCCTCATCCCCGTAATGTCCGAGAGCAGCTGCATCTCCAGGCCCGCACCTCCGGTCATCCTGTCGTTCGTTATGAGGACAGTGGCCGAACGCGTGTATTGCGGGGTCTTGAACTTCAAGTATATGTAGCCTGCCGCCAGAAAAAGGAACACGGACAGGATTATCCAGTATTTGAGGTCCCACACGACGTCCACTATATACCTGAGGTCGATGGAATCCTCGTTTCTGCTGTCCCTGGAGACCGTATTGTTGCTGTTTACAGTATTGTTTTCCATTACAAGCGCATTGAAGCCATACGGCGGATTTTTACTTGGAAAGGGTGATGACGCTGAGTATGACCGAGACAACGGACATGAAGGTGGTGACACCGGAGAGGATGGTGCTCCACAGCGGGGTAGTCGTGGCGGTGGCAACCCTCATCGGGCTCGCCGGCACGTATACAACGTCGTTCTGCTGCAGGTAGAAATAAGGCGAACTGAGGATATCGCTTGTCTTCAGGTCTATCTTGATGTGCGTATTCAGGCCGTTCTCGTCACGGATCAGGATAATCCCGTCCCTCCTCGCGGTAAGGTTCAAGTCCCCGGCCATGCCGAGAGCCTGGAGTATGGTTATCCTCTCGGACGTGACGTTGTAGGTGCCCGGGTTCTTCACCTCCCCGAGGACAGTCACCTTGAAGTTGGCGAAGGAGACATAGACCACAGGGTCCTTGATCTCCTTCCGGAGTTCCCTGGTAAGGTATTTCACGAGGTCCTGCCTTGTCATCCCGAGGACCTTTATCCTCCCTATCACAGGGAAGTCTATATAGCCGTCCTTGTCCACGTGGTACTGCAGCGTTGCATCCTCCGGTGAAGTGGAGCTGTAGGTGCTTATCTCGCCGAGGGTGAGGTTGTAGGGCTGGGTGACAATCTTGTCCGGGCCGGAGACGACAATCTTGAGGATATCGTCCCTCTTGATGACAGGCTCGTAGTTTGTGACAATACGGTCTATCTCGGCCGTGTCTATATCCTGGAAATAAAGAATCTGCCTGGATGTTGTGCACCCGGCTGCAATGAGTGCCACCCCGAATATGCAGATGAAAAGTTTCGCCGTCGTCAATTTCACGATATATCCGGTTTAATTTAAAACTGCAAAAATAACCAAAATAAGTAAATAAGCAAACTTATTGGACTATATCCGCCCCTCCCCCGAAAAACATGCTTAATCAGTTGTAAATAAACCTTTTATATACCGTCAATATACTTTTACCTCCAGTTTCGAGTACGCCCTGTTCACCTTGTCCAGGGCATTTGCCACGGTGTCGGCAGTCGCGAGAAGGACACCGAGACGCCTGTGGCCCGATATCTCGGGCTTTCCGAATATACGGAGCTGCACCCCGCCTTCCGCCAGCACGTTCTCCAGGTTCCGGAACTCGTATTCCCTGGTATCTCCTTCCACGACAATGGCTTTTGAGGCCGACGGCCCATAGAACTTCACCTCCGGGACAGGCAGTCCGAGGACAGCCCTCGCATGCAGGGCGAATTCCGACATGTCCTGGGAAATCATGGTCACCATGCCCGTGTCATGAGGTCTCGGGGACACTTCGCTGAAAATCACGTCCTCCCCTTTCACGAACAGCTCTACCCCGAAAATGCCGTAGCCGCCGAGGGCGCCGGTAATCTTCCCGGCTATATCCTGGGCCTTCTTCACGGCAGCCTCGGGCATGGGCTGCGGCTGCCAGGACTCGCGGTAGTCACCGTCCACCTGGTGGTGGCCTATCGGGTTCAGGAAGGTCGTGCCTGCACAATGGCGCACCGTAAGCAGGGTTATCTCGTAGTCGAAGTCCACGAAGCCCTCAACAATCACCTTCCCGCTTCCGGCCCTGCCGCCCTCCTGCGAGATATGCCAGGCCCTGTCTATGTCACCGGCTTCCCTTATCACGCTCTGGCCGTGGCCGGAAGAGCTCATGACAGGCTTCACCACGCACGGTATACCTATTTCCTCCACGGCCCTGTCGAATTCCGCCCTGTCCGAGGCGAAGCGGTAAGGGGACGTAGGCAGGCCGAGAGTCTCCGCGGCGAGGCGCCTTATACCCTCCCTGTTCATGGTAAGGAAGGCCGCCTTGGCTGTAGGAATCACATTGTATCCCTCTTTCTCAAGTTCCACGAGGACATCTGTGGCTATAGCCTCGACCTCGGGTATTATTATGTCCGGGTTCTCCTGGACGATGACTTCCCGCAGGGCCCTGCCGTCGAGCATCGGGATGACATGGAACGAATTGGCCACCTGCATGGCCGGGGCCCGTTCATACCTGTCCACCGCCACCACCTGTACACCGTAACGCTGCAGCTCGATAGCCACTTCCTTGCCAAGTTCTCCGGAGCCGCACAGGAGAGCCTTTTTCCCGAATTTTGTGAATGTTGTTCCTATGTTTGCCATGATAATATGTCTGTCTACGTTATATTGTTGTCTGTATGCCTGTCACTTGCCGTATCTCTGGAGTATGCCCTGGTAGGCGTCTATACGCCTGTCCCGGAAGAAAGGCCATCCCCTCCTGACGTACTCCGTCCTGCCGAGGTCGATGTCCACGACCCGGACACCCTCCTCGTCCTTGCAGAACTGTGTCAGTATCTCCCCTTGCGGGCCGGTTGCGAAGGAGCTGCCCCAGAAGTCGAGCCCAATGGTATTCCCGGAAGGGTCATCCTCGTGGCCGGTCCTGTTGACTGTTATGACAGGGAGCCCGTTTGCCACGGCGTGCCCCCTCTGGACGAGCTGCCATGCCCCGCGCTGCAGTTCCTGCTCCTCCGGGGAGTCCGTCCCCACGCCCCCTATAGCCGTAGGGTAAATAAGGAGCTGGGCCCCGTTCAAGGCCATCAGCCTTGCTGCCTCCGGATACCACTGGTCCCAGCACACCAGGACCCCGAGCACCCCGACGGATGTCTCCACCGGCCGGAAACCGAGGTCCCCGGGGGTGAAGTAGAACTTCTCGTAATAGCACGGGTCGTCAGGAATATGCATCTTCCTGTATTTCCCGGCTATGCTCCCGTCCTTCTCCAGGATGACAGCGGTGTTATGGTAGATCCCGGCGGTCCTGCGCTCGAAAAGCGACAGCACGAGGACTATGCCGAGCTCCTTTGCCAAGGCCCCGAACCTGTCCGTGGACGGGCCAGGCACCGGCTCCGCGAGATCGCAGAGGGAGGCGTTCTCCGTCTGGCAGAAATACGTCGAATTATGGAGTTCCTGCAGGACCACCAGCCCTGCCCCTGCAGCCGCGCACTGCCGGATGTGGTCTTCAAGCCTGCGTATGTTGGTCCCGATGTCCGTGCAGCAGCTCTGCTGCACCATTCCTACTTTCAATATTCCCATGATTCCAATTCCAGTCTTATTTTAACGTCAGTTCGACGAATTTATGTTGTTCAGGACTAAGGAATTCGTCGAACAGTCGTTAAGGATTTCTTCGAAATCCAATTATCTTAAACCCCAGTCGCTGTGGCGACAGCCCCTTTTCAAGGGGCGCCACCCCCATGTGCCCCCTCGCTGGGGGCCC
>JADIMQ010000025.1 GCA_017694655.1 Candidatus Cryptobacteroides merdigallinarum | reverse complement strand
ATCCAGTGGTGTCCTCCTTCTCAACGGCGGCGAGGACCGCAGTCAGGTCCCAGGTCTCCCGGTCATACGGCATCTCGAGGAAACTGCGGTAGGCCTCCACGGCAGGGTGGCTGCCGGCCCACTGGAAATCGTTCTCTATGCTGGAGGCAGGGTATTTTATCCCGGCCCCGAGCTCGAAAGGCGAGATAACTATCGGGCCCGGCCATCCGGCAAAGACCTTTGCGGCTGAAGGGATGTCCTTGACTATATTGTATTCGGCAAATGTGGTGTCGGCGACATTGCCTGCCATCACAAACAATCCCGCCACTTTCCTGGCGACAAGTTCACGGCCTGTAAGACGGGAATGCCTGTCCGGAGCGGACTCAAGCAGGCGTGCGAGATTGGTGAAGAAACCCACGGAGACGATGGTCACGGACTTGTTGGCCGCCCTGGAGAGGACCTGCCGGTAGAGGTCCACGGATTCCGGGAGGTCTTCATAGCAGGAACGGGAGCGGGCAAACAGGGGGCTCCCGTCAGGAGCCTTCATGTCCAGTACCTTCCGCGTATAGTTGAGAGAATCCGGACCGCAGTCCGCCCCGTCACGGATAATCCCGACAGGAATGTCCGGGTAGCCGTACCAGGTCCCCATCACATCCAGGAATTCCGGGGCCGCAGGGCCTTCCTTGCTCAACATTATGGCAGCCAGGCTTATCTTCCCGGCATCCATATATTTGTACAGCATGTCGAGGGCAAGGGCATCATCCACGTCATTGCCCATGTCGGTGTCGAAAATCATTTCCGGTTCCCTGAAGGAATTACAGGAGACAATGGCCGCAGCCACAGGCAGGAGCACCGCAAGAGTAAAGGATACAATATGTTTCATAGACTGAATGATTTACTCAATTACATGGACGGACGTCTTCAGAAGGTCCCTGTCATCGGAAGACGGGCCGGCCATGAGGATGAATTCCCCGGGCTCGACCACCGGCTCGAGATTCCTGTCGAGGAAACGGAGCTTGTCCGGCGTCACAGTGAATTCGACTGTACGGGTCTCCCCCGGTTTCAGGGCCACCCTCGCAAAGTCCTTGAGTTCCTTGACTGGACGGGTCACCTGGGAGAACCTGTCCCTGACATAAAGCTGCACTATCTCCTCCCCGTCCATACTGCCTTTGTTGGTCACCTTGACGGTAAGTTTCAGGGTTCCGTCCGCCGGGATCTCCGTCCTGTCCACCGAAAGCCCGGAATATTCGTATGTATTGTAGGAGAGCCCGTGTCCGAAAGGATAAAGAGGGGTGCTTTCGGTAAGGACGTAAGGATGGAAATACTGTGACGGCTTGTGGTTGTAGATCATCTGCACCTGCCCGGCGGAACGGGGGATGGTGACTGCCAGCTTCGCGGACGGGTTCACTTTCCCGTAAAGGATTTCCGCAACCGCCTGTCCGCCGTACATTCCTGGCTCCCAGGCATTCACCAGGGCCGGAAGATGCTCCGCCGCCCACTCTGTCCCGAGGGGACGTCCCGACACAAGGACAAGGACTGTAGGCTTGCCGGAGGCGGCGACTTTCCGTATGAGCTCGTCCTGGAGCCCCACCAGGGCGATGTCCGAACGGTCGGTATCCTCTCCCGAAGTCCTTTCGTTCCAGCGTCCCCTGTACATGTACTCTCCGGCCACGACAATATTCAGGTCACATCTCCGGGCCTGCGCGGCAGCCTTTTCCACATTCGCCTCCGACATGTTCCGTGGATCCCAGCCCTGGTCCACGAAGACGAAGTCTGTCCCCGGGGAGACTATGCGCAGGCCCTCGAGTATAGTGACGACATTCTCCGGCTTCTGGTCCGCGCTCCAGTCTCCGAGGATGTTATGGTCGTCGGCGTTTATGCCGGTTACAAGCACCCTGCGGTATTTTTCCGGAGAAAGCGGCAGCAGGCCGTCGTTCTTCAGGAGAACTATGGACTTGCGCGCGGCTTCCAGGGCTGTCTGGCGGTGGGCGTCGCACAGGCGGACATCCATCGTGGTCTTCTCGTCGGCATAAGGCTGCTCGAAAAGCCCGAGGCGGAACTTCATTTCAAGTATCCTTCGCACGGACTCGTCTATCCGGCGTTCCGGAATCCGGCCTTCCCTGACAAGCTCGCACACGTACTCATTCCAGTAAACCCCGTGCATGTGCATGTCCATTCCGGCCATGATGCTCTGGAAGAAAGCCTCCTTCAGGCTCTCCGCCGTCGCATGAAGGTCGTGGAGATGCTCTATGTCCATCCAGTCGCTCACCACGAAGCCCTTGAAGCCCCACTCCCCTCTCGCGACATCCTCCATGAGCCATCCGTTGCTGTGGCACGGTATCCCGTTCAGTTCATTGTGCGCCGTCATCAGCGACATCGCACCCGCCTTCACCCCGGCCTCGAAAGGAGGGAAGAACACCTCCCGGACTGTCCGTTCAGACAGGTCTGCAGGAGAACCGTTAGTACCGTTTGCAGGCTGTCCTCCGCCGACGAAATGCTTGATGCAGGCCAGGACGTCATCGGAAGACAGGTCCCCCTGATAGCCTTTCACCGTTGCTTCTCCCATCCGGGACACCAGGTACGGGTCTTCGCCGAATGTTTCCCCGACCCGTCCCCAGCGCGGGTCGCGGGCCACTTCCACATTGGGGTTGAAGGTCCAGTGCATATTCATAGCCCTCATTTCGGCGGCCGTCTCCCTGGCAATCCGGTACGCCAGGCCGGTGTCGAAAGAGCAGGCAAGCCCGATATTCGTAGGATAAACCGTATTGTCCGGGGCGTTGGCATTCCCGTGCACGGCATCTATACCGAATATGACCGGGATCTGCAGCCGGCTCTGCATCGCGAGTGACTGGAGATAGTTCGCCTCCTCCACGGTCAGCACATGCAGGAAAGAGCCCACAAGACCCTCTTTTGTCCATTCCGCCACGGAATCGGCATTGAATCCGGGATAGAACGCGTTTGCCGTGTTGTTCCTGAGGTCATCTTCGCTGAGGGAAGCCTCGTTCCTGCGGATATGCTCCAGGCCGACGAACTGGTTCATCTGCCCGACCTTCTCCTCGAGGGTCATCCGCCCCAGAAGGTCATCGACACGCCTGCCGACCGGAGCCGACGCGTCCTTGTAGACAGGTATCCCGTCTCCGCTGCAGGATACCGCAATAGCCAATGTGATGATAATTGATATTCCGTGGATCTTCATGATAAGTAAATATATTAGCCTGCAAAAATAGCAACTGTCCTTGAAACCGCACACCGGATCCGGACAGGAGAAAAGAAAGAGGGGATGTCAATAGAAACGGGCCGTTACGGTTTCCCGGCTTTCCTCCCGGACATCCATCACAAGGCCTATCCTAACCGTCCCCGGATTCGCGGTGTCGTATTCCGCGACAGGAGTGTTCGGGAAAATTTCCAGCCTGAACGCCGATGTGGCGTCAAACTTCACCCTCATCTCATGCCCCCTGCAAGTAAGGAGGATCTCGTCGTCAGAAACGATTTCCGGCACGGCCTCGGTGTTCATCATCCAGACCAATGTTTCCGGCTCCTTGCCCGTCACAATCCTGTCCTCGATACGGAGCCTGTCCTTCCGGTCCAGTACCGCAGTCCTTGTAGCCTTCCTGAACTGGGGCAATATGGAAGTCAGGTCCACCACTGCCCCCTTCCGTGAGCCCGATGCAAATGTCCTGACTATCTCCGCCTTGCCGGAAGAACGGTGCAGTGAGTCCAGGACGGAGATGGTGTTATGGCTAATGTTAACGTACCGGAACACCTTCCACCTGTCGCTGTCCTGTGCCGTACTCCATATATCCAGACCGTATTTTTCCAGGGAATGGTAATCCTGCATACCCAGGTCCAGAGCCCAGCGGACACTGTCCCTCTCGTATATGAAAGAGCCTCCGTCCATGTGGGAATGCCCGGAAGATGGGGTACCTCCCTTTATCCCGAAATATGTGTCGCCGGCCGACTCCCAGCCGGACCTGTATGCAAATACTGGAGTGATTCCACGGCTGAACCATGTATTCCAGTCCGGAGGAACCACCTTGTCCATATCCATCTTCGATGCGGATATGACGGCGAAAGGGAGTATCCGTTCCTCGAGGTAAGGTTTTTTGCCGGCAAGGGTCATCTCCGTATAAAGCAGGGCCGGGTCCCCTGTCCGCTGTGCCACCCAGAAAAGTATCGGGTTGCAGTAAGAGGCATAATTCGCGTCACTGTAGTTCCAGCAGCCTCCCCGTGGAGTCTGCATAGCCTGCATGAAACGCCCCGACTCAAGGAATCCGGGAAACCCGGCCAGCCCGAAATCCGTGCCGCACGCGCTTTCAAGGGCGGATATCATCATTATTTCGAAGCACGAGCCGTAGCTCCAGTACATGGCCCCTTCCGGATAGCCGCCGTCCGGAGCATAGACAGCCAGAGCCTTGGGATTGGATGCCAGGGACCTGGAAATTATCTCGCTGCACAGTTCCGGCTCATGTTCATAGAGGGCGAGGGCCGCCACCGTCATACCGGCATTGCACACGGAATTCCAGTTCGACGTGTAGTCGTACCATGGCTGCTTGTCCTTGAAGACCGGTCCGAAAGCCTTTTCGACGATGGCCTGCCTCACTGTCACGAGGGTCTGTGGAGAAAGCACGTCATAAAGCCAGTCATAACCTATGGCCATTGACATGGCCATCTCCGCCACATCCAGGAAATGCGAAGGATTCCAGTCACTGAAGGCGCAGCAGGCAAGCATCTCCTGTTCCGCACGCCCGGCATAGCACTGCTTTCCAGTCATCCTGTAGGCATAGGAGAGGGCGAACACCCGTTTCAGGGACTCCCGGCTTGTGTCCAGGAGCCTTATCCCTATCACCCGCCTGGTCAGAGGAGCCTGCGTCAATGCCGCATCCGCCCATTCCATGACAGTCCCGTGCATGGTTTTCACCACAGGGTATGCATCTACGGCTTCCTGCACAGCCTTCTCTTCCCCCTCCTTCAGGAAAAGGCGGGGATGAGGAATGCCAGAGGCGGCGCTGAACCTGTCCGCGTCCACTGCAGGCCGGTCCTGGAGACTGCCGGAAGCCATTGCTCCCGCACTTTGCAGAAGCAATGGCATCATAACAAGTATCAGAATTCCCTGTTTCATAGATTGTGGCTTGTCAGTTCCCCGCCGGTCACGTTCACGGCCTCGGACGCTCCGTCCTTGCCTGTAATTGTGAAAACCGCGTCTTCAGTAGCATAGAGGGCGACATACGAACCTCTGTCCAGGGCGAAGCCCAATGCCCCGCCCGAGGTCTCGAATTTTATTTCCAGAGAGGAAGTTGCCGTAGTCTTTGTCTCCTGGCAGGACTGCAGAGGAGTGTCCTGGCCTATGTTGAAAGCAGCGAAATCCGCCGGCGGAGTCACTGCCACGTCTTCAGACGCCAGAGTCAGGCCCTTGATCACCTTCCTGACATTTCCGGTAATCCCGGCCCTGTCCTCAAGGGCTGTGGTATATACTCCCTGGTCCACAGATTCATTCACAGTAACGAAATACGGGCTTGTAGCCAGCTCGTAAATATCATAGCCTCCTCCGGATGCGAACGCGGCAAGGATAAGGCTCGCCGAGTTCTCATAATTTCCGGCGTTTTCAGCCACAAGGGCGTAATTCCCGTCAATGGACCTGTATGCCTCGACATCCGCCTTCAGTGCCGAAACGGAGGACTTGTACGAGTCGATACCGACGAAGTCTATGCCTTCAAGAGCGAAGATATCTTTCACGGAAGCTATGTCGGACCACTGCAGGAGATCCCCGCCGTCCTCGTCCTTTATATGGTTCGTCCTCGTCAAGACCTTGTAGGAACTGCTTTTTACGGCTTTCCCGACAGCGTCAAGGGAATTGTAGACCATATTCCACGCTTCCTGGGCAGACAGGTCGGAAGCATCCTGATAACGGAAATTGTAGTCACGGTATCTCCATCTCACGAAACCGTCAGGCTCGTTGTGCACCTGGCAGGTGATTACCGGATGACGGTCACCGTTGTTCGAATCCCAGTAGCGGATGTGGTTGAACAAGGCGGTCACGACGGCGGTCTCCTTTTCAAGAAGCCATTCCGCATCCAGCCTCAGGGCATGGATATATCCGTAATATGAGTGCAGGGAGCCGTCATTGTCTCTCCGGAGTCTCACTGAAGGCTCCGAGAGGATGTACTGCGGCAGAAGATAAGTGAATGAATCGCCTATCATGTTCGTGCTGAACCACAGGAGCTCCATCTTCAGGCCATATTTGTTGCAATACCCGAGGATGGTGTCCACTATGCTCCAGTCGTACCTGCCTTCTTCCGGCTCCACCATTTTCCAGCTTATCGGGACCTGCACGCAGTTGACGCCGAGTTCCTGCGCCTTCCCGAAATACTCCTCCACGTCCGGCAGGGACATCCCGTCACAATTCAGGAGCGCGTCCAGACGGATCTGTGCACCTATGAACGGGAACGGTCTTCCGTCCACTTCAACGTATGTCTTCCCGTTCTGTGTGCGGAGTTCGCTCACGGTAATTCCGGGAAGCACCGGCTCCTGCGGTTCAAGGTCATCTTTCCGGTCGCAGGAGCACAATGCCATAGCGGAAATGATTGTAAGAAATAAAATCTGTTTCATAATTAGTGTCAATTTACGTCAGCCACACATCGTACCGAATAGGCGGCATACAGTTCTCCCCAGCTCCAGTAGGTTCCCGGAGGCAGGACAGCTTCCGTATCGCTCATTATCTTCACCACATACCGGTACCTTAAAGTCCCGTCACTGTCGTCTGTCTTGCCTGTAGCCGTGTTCATGGTAACATGTCCGGGATTCTGGTATGTCCTGTCGGACCTGTAATGGAAGTTTCCGGAACAAGGGAGGAAAATGCCTCCGAGCATGTTGGAAGGAGTAGCGGACTTGGCCTTTTCCTGCGGAAGGCCGAGGACGGCACCCGGGATGGAGAAACCGCCGGACGATGCATCCAGCCACCCGTAATTCCTGGCCGATTCGCTGCCGACAAGTGCAGCTACCTCATTCACGGTCGGAACTCTCCAGCCTTCAGGGCAAGGGTCGTTTTCAGCGGACCAGGCAGCCGGCCCGGTCGTCGTCCCGTCATCCGCAGGCATGTCGGCAGGGCGTGGAGAAGACGTATCCGGATACGGGTTTTCCCAGCCCGTGCGGGAATTGTACTGGTAGAGCATCCCCGGATCGTCAGGTGCGGGAGCGAAGGTCCCCGGCTTCCCGACATTGGCTTTCGCCCACACAACCCCGCCTATTTCCTGGGCATAGCCGTGCTGGATGGTCAGGACAGTCTCGTTGATGCCTGCCCTGAACAGGACGGTGCCTGTCCTGACATCGCTGTCCCCGCCGGAGAGTCCGGACAATGTGACTGTGACTACATCATTTCCGGTACCGCTTGTCTTGTCCACTGAAAGCCAGTCTTCAGTGCCGGAGCTTTGAGTGACCCGCCAGTCCCCGGTGGAGGTCACCTGTATCTCATACGTGCCTGACGCAGCCACCGGGGCAATGTAGGAAGGCGATATCCCGACAGTAAGGTCAGGGTCCACTTCCTGGATGTCGGTGATTTCGGCCGTGAGGAAATTCACTGTCCCTGGCGCGAACTTCCCATCTTCATCGGACTCCATCGTCTTTTCGAACACATAGTCGGCACCGCTGGCTGTAACGGTGACAGTGAGGACGGAGCCTGCCTGAAGGTCGAAAGGAGCCGTGGTGATATAGAAAAGCCCGGTCTCACCGATACCTACCGAACCTTCTTCCACAGGAAGTGTCGCCTCCTTGTATGCATTCGTCGCGTTCAGGGTGCCGTCAGCAGTGTTTATCTGGAACCATCCTGTCATATTCTTCCCGGCATCGTTGGAAAGCTTTATCTCCGTGACGTTTATTTCACTGTCCCCTGAATTCTTAACCTGCACTTCGAACAGGGCCGACGCATGGGCCACGGAAATTTCAGGAGTGCCTTCGGCCGGCATGTCGACATGGCCGTACAGTGCGCCGTCGATATGTCCGGCGTCACCGGTGCCGGTCTGGGTGCAGTTGACTCCGAAAGGCAGCCCGGCACGACCGTAGTCCCCGTCCATCGCGTAATTGTTCTCGTCGTATGGATAGAACACGTCCAATGTCGTTATATTCCCGGGATCGGAGACTTTCTGGCAGGAGAAGGTGTTCCCCTCGCCCTTTTCAAACTTGTAATGCATGAAGGAGCCGTCTGCGTATCCTGCGATGACGGAAAGGGCGTCGTCATCCTCCCATGACACTTTATACCCTTCCGTGTCGAGTGTCGTCTTTGTGGAGGATATTGATGCCTCCAGAGAAAAAGGCACGCCTTCCTCCTGCCGGTATGTCCCGGCGTTCTCCATATCACAGGCAACGGCCATTGCGGCGGCTGCCGCCAGATAAAATATAGTCTTTTTCATGATATTCTCCTTAATATGTTAATGTCTCTGGCCTTCATCATAGCCAGGGATCCCGATGTCGACCGGTCCGTATGACACACGCTCGTCCTTGACACACCTTACGGAGTAGGCCGCATTGTTCTCTCCCCAGCTCCAGTCGGTTCCCGGAGGCAGGACAGCTTCCGTATCGCTCATTATCTTCACCACATACCTGTAGACCCCCTCCTTGTTCGTAGCAGTGTTCATGGTAGCATGTCCCGGATTCTGGTATGTGCTTGGAGTCTTACAGCTGAAATTTCCGGAGCACGGAAGGAAGATGCCTCCCTTCATGTCGGCCGCAGTGGCAGTCCTGGCCGTTTCCTGCGGAAGACCGAGGACAGCGCCCGGAATGGAGAATCCGTCTTCCGACGCTTCCAGCCATCCGTAATTCCTGTCCTCCTCGCTGCCGACAAGTGCCGCAACCTGCTCCATCGTCGGCACTTTCCAGCCGTCCGGACAAGGATTGTTCTCATCGGCCCATTCAGCCGGGCCCGAAAGCTCTCCTGCCGGCATACCGACAGGGCGGGAAACGGTCACATCCGGGTACGGGTTTTCCCAGCCTGTACGGGAATTGTACTGGTAGAGCATTCCCGGGTCGTCAGGTGAGGAAGCGAAGGTCCCCGGTTCGCCGACATTGGCTTTCGCCCACACCACCCCGTCTATTTCCTGGGCATATCCGTGCTGTACGGTAACGGTCACTTCACTTATTTCCGTGGAGACAGTGACAGTACCGTTATAGACCTCGCTGTCATTCCCCGGCTCGGAGAATGTGAGGTTGACGGTCGAGTTGCCTTCTCCGGAAGTCTTGTCCACGCTGAGCCAGCCTCCGGTATCCGGGTCCGGGGTGACGGTCCATTTCCCTGTGGAGGAAATCTGCAGCTGATACGTTCCCGACGGGGTCGTGGTGGCAAGGTATGACGGTGTCACTGAAAGGGATGTCATAAGGTCCTGGACCACCTTCACTTCCCTTGTGGAAGTCCCGGCCGTGATGACAAGGGTGGCGGACCTGGTCTCGGCCTCGCTCTGGTTTTCTTCTATCCACAGGGAGTAGACGCCGTCCCCGCCGAGCAGCGACGGCAGGAGCAGTATCCAGCCAGTTTCTTCCCCGTCGTACCGGACTGCCGCGGTGGAGCTTGTGTTGCACCTGACCGGTATGTTCAGTTCCGTGTATACCGCCGGGACTTCATACAGGTCCTGTTCCACATCAATATATATATCGCTTTTCTGGCACGACACACCGGCACATACGGTCAGTGCGGCGGCTATGAATATATATGATTTCTTTTTCATGGCATTTATGTTTTTATCAGTTCTGGGCGCCGAGTCCGGCCTGTACAGGCCAGCCCGGATTCTGGTAGAGAGGCGACGCATTCACGTCCCCGTCGCCGGTAATGAGGAAATGCTGCACTGCAATTGGGTCGAGATAGTGCGCCATTCTCCACGTGTACCCGTTGTAGACTCTGTTGTTGGACACTATATGGTATGGTGCCAGATAAGTGCCGAAACTTCTTGGCGAGACATTCTGTCCCTCTATCAGCCCGCCTGGGTTTGCATTGATGAAATCCTCGTTCTGTGCAAGCTCTTCCCAGAGGTTCACCCCAAGCACATGGTAAGGCTCGGCAGGGTCGATAAGCTGGTCGAGAGCCCTCCATCTGCGTATATCGGCTCCCCTGAACCCTTCTCCCATCAGTTCGCACCGCCTTTCCCTTCTGATATTGTAAAGCGTGGCATCCACAAGCTGTCCGGCAGAATATGCACCGAAGTCGGTTTCCGCCTCCCTGGCGACATCGGTATTCGCTATCGTGGTCTGGTAGTCGCCGGCATGGGCCCTGTCCCTGATGGCCTTCCAATAGCTCTGGGCATCCCCGTCAAGGTTGCCGGTATATTCATAGCACGCCTCAATGTAGTTGAGATAGGCTTCCGCGGCCCTGAAAACGATGAGGCCCACTTCCGATTCGTTACGGTATGACTGGGCTCCGTCGAAATTCAGGCCCTTGCGTATGGCATAGCCTGTGGTGTATTTCATTGATGCAGTGGAATGGACCACATTCGGCCACGGCTCGGTGACATACGATTCCGGGCCGCCGCTGGAGTGAAGGTTGGTATCCCCTGGCTTCTTTATGAAAATCTCCGCACGGGAATCCCGTCCTTCGGTTATCCGGAGGAGGTCGGCATCGCCAGGATAGTCATCGGAGGCGTAAATCGGCATACCGTCGCTCATGACGAACGCATCCACCATGCTCTTTGTAATGCCGAAGCCGCTGTTTGCCGCGGCGGCGAATTCCACTACCGAATTTGTCAGCCCGGCCGCAGCACTGTAGTCCCTCCAGAGCATGATTTCAGGGTACTGGTCCATGTCCGTGGCCCCGAACATGTCGAAATACGGGTTTGAAGCCTCGGCGGCACTTGACTGGAAGACCCCTGTATTGCTCGTAAGCTGGTATTTGTCGGCGACGATTTTCGCTTCCTTCATGGCTATGTCGAGGAAATAGGCAATCTCCTCGTCTATGCCGCCGAGAGGGAACTGGTAACCCTGGTTGTAATCCTTGGATGCGCCCGGCCAGCCGGGTCCGTCAGGGACAAAGGCCGTTCCCTTGAAATACTTCTCCCAGGTACCCTCGTACAGGGCCACCCTCGACTTCATCAGATGCGCACAGTCGTCGTCAAGCCTGTTCGACCCGCCTACGGGAGGGGTTTCCGACATATATTCAATGGCCCTGTCCAGGTCCGCAAGTATGAATCTCGCTACCTCGTTGCGCGGAGAGCGTCTGCTGGCTTCCGTCAGGACTTCGATATCATCGGCGAGAGGCTCCTCGACTATAGGGAAATCCCCGAGAGCCTTGAGTTTCTCGAAATAGGCCCAGGCCCTGAAAAAATAGGCTTCCCCGATGTAATGCCTGATACTGGTCTCGTTTCCGGTTATCTCGCCGGCCTCATAGAGAGGAATGACGAAATCAAGAAAATAGTTGCACCTGTATATGCGCTCGAAGGCATAGGATCCGCCTGTCTGTTCAACTCGCCAGTATCCGGGAGCGAAAACGTTGCTCGGCTCGGCCGAGGCCATGTCATCGGTATGGGCATCGGTCCTCCAGTATCCCCAGGTGCTGCGTTCATGCTCCGGGAACATGTTGTACAGGTCCGTCGCGTATGCACCCAGATTCTCTTCAGTGGTCAGGTACTGTTCCGGAGACAGGGAGGATTCGGGCTCAAGGTCCAGGAAGGCATTACAGGATGTGAACATCAGCACTGCCGGCAGGACATGAATCAATATTCTTTTTTTCATAAATGACTTCAATTAAAATGTTACACTTAACCCGACTGAATATGTCCTGGTCAGCGGATACACATTGCCCAGGTAATTGGCTCCGACAGTTTCAGGGTCGAAAAGTTTCGTCATCCTGGTGATAGTCGCAAGATTTTCACCGGAGAGATATATCCTGAAATTGGATATCCCTATCTTGGAAGTATATTTCTGCGGTATAGTATAGCCTATCTGGAGATTCTTGAGCCTGCAGTATGCTGCATTCTGGAGATAACGGCTCTGCCTCTGCGTATTCTTCTGGGTATTGAAGTACGGCTTCGGATAATATGCGTCGAGATTCAGCCCCATGGGATGGTCAGGGTCATCCCTGAAATAATCCATGTGCTCCTCGAGGCCTATGGACTCCCACTTGCTCTGCCCGGTTATCCCGTAGAAGTACCTGGAGCCCTGGTAATAGTCGCGCTTGCCCACACCCTGCAGGAAGATACGGAGGTCAATGCCTTTCCAGGCTGCGGTAAGGTCGATCCCGAAGTTGTACCGTGGCGTCTCATTCCCTATGACAACGAGGTCTCCATGGTCGTCGACAGTGTTCGCGCCGTTGTTCACGACCCCGTCCCCGTTCACATCCTTATACATTATGTCGCCGGCACCCCAGTCACTTCCGATGGAGCTCTGTCCCCCGTTCGGGAGGGTAGCGATATGGTTCCACATCTCCTGTTCGGTCTTCGCTATGCCTATGGTCTCATAGCCCCAGATCTCGCCCACTTTCTTTCCCGAGTAGTTTATGCCCAGGGAGCCGGAAGGGTTGGAGTATCTTGTGATTGTGGCCTGGGCATCGGAAAGGACAAGGCGCAGCCCGTAATTCAATTCCCCGAAGGCTACATCCCGCCACGAGAGCTCGAGTTCCCAGCCTTGTGTCCTGAGGTCGGTGTTGTTGGTGGACGGGACATCCGTACCGAGGATGGCCGGCAACTCATCTGCGGGCCCCACCATGTCGAGGGTCTGCCTTACAAAGTATTCGAAGGAACCCGTAAGCCTGCCGTTGAACGCCCCGAAATCTATACCGGCGTTCCAGGACTGTATCCTTTCCCAGGTCAGGAGCATGCTTATAAGGGCCGGAGGCCATGCCCCGTTCGGCCGGAGACCGTTGATAAGCCACTCTCCCGAGGCGTTGGAAAAGCCCATCGTCTGGTAGGTAGGATACCACGATGTGGTGTTCTGGTTCCCGAGCGAACCGTAGGAAGCCCTGAGCTTCAGCATGTCCACCCATTTGCTTGCCGGCCTGAAGAAAGGCTCGTTGGCTATGTTCCAGCCCAGCGAGAATGAAGGGAAGAATCCCCACCGGTTCGCCCTCCGGAAGCGGGAAGAGCCGTCATACCGGAGGTTGACCTCCGCCAGGTACCTTTCCTTGAAATTATAGTTGATCCTGCCGAAAAACCCGACAGTCCTCCACGAACCTCCTCCGCCGGACACTTCCGGGGAGACAGGCGTACCTTCGAACAGGCCTGAAGAGGTGTCCAGGGTAGGTATGTCCGGGACTATGATGCCTTCCTTCCTGGCCGTCACGTCATTGTCATGGTACATTTCCATCTGGAAACCGCCCATGACTTTCAGATAATGCGCATCGGCGAATGTCCTCTCGTAGTCCGTGTATGCATTGACAGTGACGAACTCGTTCTTCCCCGCTTCCTCGTAAACGTATGAGTGGGGGTTCCATTCCGTGCCTTCGGTGACCCCGTCCACGCACATCTGGTGTACCGGCAGGGAGACGGCCTTGTTGAAATAGTCGCGGTGACGGTAGTTCACGTCCCCTATTATGCGCCAGCCCGGCAGTGGATTGAGCTCGACGTTGAACTGCTGCACGAAAGTGGTATTGTTTATCTTCGTCTGCCCGCCTTCGATATACTGCAGTGCCGTGTCGTTGAAAAGGTAGCCGTTCGGGTCATACATTGGGCTCACGGGCCACAGGTAGCGGGCGAAGTTCTGGAACGAACCGTCCGTCATGGCCGTAGGCTGGTGATACCATTCCCTCATGTACCTGGCACTGTAGCCCACCTTCAGGAACTTGTAAGGGGTCGCCTGCACCTTGCCGAAGACATTGAGGCGCTGCAGGCCGTCGAGATTCCAGTTCAGGGTCCCGTTCTCATCGACATAGTTGGCGGATACATAATAGTTCACGGCATCCGTACCACCGTTTATGCTCAGGTTGTGCTCCTGGGCCGTCGTAAGATTGTTGAAGAAGAAGTCGTAGCAGTCGACATTGTCGTTTCCCTCGGTGTATGCCGTTCCCCACTGGCCGTTTTCGGCAGGGATGGTATTGTAGGAAATCTTGCCGTCCATATAGTCCTTTATCCTCTGGAGTCTCTCGGGACTGATGTCGTCCCCGAGGCCGGAATTGTTCGATGCCGTATTGAAATACAGCGCCCATGAATATGAATCGGCGACATCCGGCATGTTGATAGGGGACTTGAACCGGAAATTGTTGTTATAATTTACGGAAGCCTTGCCTTTCTTTCCCGATTTCGTCGTCACCAGGATGACCCCGAACGGGGCGCGGGAACCGTAGATGGACGATGCCGCGGCGTCTTTCAGCACCGAGATGCTCTCTATGTCCTGGGCATTGAGGTTCGTGAGGTCGCCCTCCATCCCGTCTATGAGGACGAGGACAGAGCCGGAAGAGCCTTCTCCGATGGTGGCAAGTCCCCTGAGCTGCACGGACGGGCCGTTGTTGTACAGCTGCCCGCTGTTCTGCGTGATGGTAAGGCCGGGTATCTGGCCCTGGAGGGCGAGTACCGGGTTATGTACAGGGACGGAAGCGATGGCCTCGTCGTCAAGGGTGCTGACCGCACCCGTCAGGTTCACCTTCTTCTGTGTGGCGAACCCGACGACCACGACTTCGTCGAGAAGTTCGCTGTCTTCTTCCATGGTGACATCGACTACGGAGCCGGTAACCTTGACCGTAACGGTACGGTAACCGAGTAATGAAAACTCCAGCCCGGCATCTTCCGGGACATTCAGGACATAATGTCCGTCAAGGTCTGTAGTCGCGCCCAGAGGCACGGGGCTTCCGGGTACGGTGACCACCACACCGACAAGAGGCTCCCCGTCCCTGTCAGTCACCGTACCTGATACGGAATCCTGGGCCAGGGCCGTTGCCGCGGTACCGCCCCACAGCAAAAAAATAAATGCTAGTAACTTTTTCATGATTATGTTGGTTGACAGATTGTCGTTAATGATAGGGTTGCCAGGCCTGGCACAACGTCAGTTTCCCCCTGAAATTATAATCGAGGCCAGGCCTGCAATGAAGAAGACGAACATCAGGGAGAGCAGGATGCCGGTCTTCCGGTCTGCCCCCTTGAATTCCTTCCAGATGAACACGCCCCAGACGGCGGCAACCATTGGCGCACCCTGGCCGAGGGCGTAGGAGATGGCAGCCCCGGCCTGTCCGGAGGCGATGTAGCTGAATGCGGTGCCCAGGCACCAGACGGCACCTCCGAGCATACCTGTCAGGTGAGTGGACAGGCTCCCGGAGAAATATTCCCGGTAATGGACCCTTCCTCCTGTAAAAGGATACCTCATCACAAGGGTGTTGAAGACAAGATTGCTCAGGAGGACACCTATGGAAAAGACGAAGATGGCCGTATACGGGGTAAGCATCCCCGGGGCGGGATTCTCGAAATTCTCCAGGTCCATCGCCCTGGCGACAAAGCGGTAGAAGAAAGACATCAGGATGCCTGCGGCGACAGCAAGGGCAAGCCCCTTGGCGTTCTGTCCGCCGGGTGTCCGGCTGCCGGAGCCGGTTTTCACGGTCCTTGCGGACGCTATGCCGTTGCAGATGATAGCGATGACAATGAGAGCAACGCCGATGAAAAGTATCACGGGATTCCCTTTCGGTGCACCGATATAGTTGATTATGACCCCGAGGACAAGCGAGAGCCCCACCCCGAGAGGGAAGGCTACGGAAAGTCCTGCAATGGAAGTCGAGGCAGAAAGAAGGATATTGGCCGCATTGAAGATGACCCCGCCGAGGGCCACACTCAGGAGGCAGCCGGCGTCAGCCTGCCGCAAATCCTCCACGAAAGGCCTCCCTCCGTCACCGAAGCTGCCCATCGTGAAGCATATCAGGAGCGAGAATATCACCATCCCGATGACATAATCCCAGTAGAAGAGCTCGTAGCGCCAGTTCCTGGCAGCAAGCTTCTGGGTATTCCCCCACGAACCCCAGCACAGCATCGTGATGAAACAGAACACCACGGCCAAAGCGTAACTTTTGACAATGAACATATTACAGTTATTAATTTAGCAGTTATAATCCATATCCAGGACCTGCCATGCACAGGAGGCATGCAGGCCGTCATTCCCGTTTTCAGGCAATCGCATTGACCTCGGCCCTGAAAGGAATGGAATCCAAAGCCCCGATCCTGGTGACCGACAGGGATGAAGCAGCCGTGGCGAACCTCACCGACTCCGCGATGCCCCTGCCCTCGGACAAGGCTACGCACAACGCACCGCAGAACGTGTCCCCGGCAGCGGTAGTATCCACCGCCTCGACCTTCCTGGCCGGGACCAGCTCGACAGACCCGTCACCGCAGACCAGTGACCCCTTGGAACCGAGGGTCACTATCACCGACCTCGCCCCCCTTGACCTCAACCGGAGCGCGGCCGTATGGGCCGAGTCCACACTGTCCGCGCAGATGCCTGTCAGCAGCGAGATCTCCGTCTCGTTCGGTATTATCAGGGAGACATACCTGTAAAGTTCCTCCGGCAGGCTCTTCCCGCAGGCAGGGGCAGGATTCAGGACCACATAGACCCCGGCACCGTATGCTATCCTCGCAGCCTCGACCACGGCGTCGAGCGGGATTTCAAGCTGCAGGAGCAGGATAGAGGATGCAGCGATCACAGGAGCGAGGTCGCGCATGTCCTGTACAGTGACATCGGCGTTGGCACCGGAGGCCACGACTATCGAATTTTCGGCAGAGGCGTCCACCGTGATGAGGGCGACGCCGGAAGGGCGGCCGGAATACAGGATCCCGGAAATGTCCAGGCCCTCCGACCTGTATTTCGCCAGGGACATTTCCCCGAAGGAGTCCCTGCCGACCTTGCAGACAAAGGACACATCGCCGCCGAGCCTCTTGGCCGCGATGGCCTGGTTTGCTCCCTTGCCTCCATATCCCATGCTGAAGGAGCCGCCCAGTACGGTCTCTCCAGGGGACGGCAGTTTGTCGGCCTTTACGGTCATGTCCGTATTGCTGCTGCCTATTACCAGAATTTTCCTTGATTCCATTATGATATTATATGGTTGTTTTTTCAGTGTTATCCAGTGGTTCTGCACAAACTTATCCAATAAAATTTAATAAACTCGTATCTTTGAACTGTTTTTTTTCACTTTTTTGCGTGCATTTTAGCGAAACTTTTCATATTTTTGTGCAGCACCTAAAATCCTGCGGACATGAAGACCACATTAGACACAATAGCCAGGAACACGGGATTCTCAAAATCCACAATTTCAAGAGTATTAAACAATAAGGCATATTCGAGCCGCATCTCGAGAGAGACCGTGGAGATAATTCTCGGCGAGGCGGAGAGGTGCGGATACACCCCGAATCTCATTGCGAAAAATTTGCGCAAGAACCACACGCAGACAATAGGGCTTCTCGTCCCTTCCCTGTCCAATCCGTATTTCGCGGAAATAGCGAGCGTGATCATTTCCGAGGCCCAGAAATGCGGATATACCACCCTCGTGTCCGACACCAAGGAAGACGAGGAGCTGCAGAACTCCTCCATCACCACGCTCATCTCACGTCCGGTAGACGGGATTATCATCGTCCCGTGCGGGAACGACCCGGCATATCTGGAGCAGACGAACAGCCAGTGCGTTCCGGTGATACTGGTGGACAGGTACTACGAGAACTCCCCTCTCCCGTATGTAGTGACGAACAATTTCCAGGGAGGGTACCTGGCGACGTCGCTGCTGATAAAGAACGGGCACAGGGACATCGCCTGCATCCAGGGTCCCCCGGGTGCCACCCCGAACAAGAAGAGAATAGAAGGCTACCTGCTGGTCCTGAAGGAAAACGGCCTTGAAGACAGGGCGACAATCGTCGGGAACGAGTTCTCCGTACAGAACGGGTATCTCGAGACGAAACTTCTGCTCAACAATGAAAAAAGGCCTACGGCAATCTTCGCCCTGAGCAACACCATAGGCCTGGGCGCAATAAAAGCCATCAGGGAAGCCCGGCTGAAAATCCCTGATGACATATCACTTGTATCGTATGACAACAACATGTATCTCGACTATCTCGAGCCGTCCATAACCCGTATCGGGCAGATGGTCGACGAGATGGGCAAGATGGCGGTGAAGCTCCTGCACGAGAGCATATCCGGCCACAAGGAGATCCGTTCCCAGATCGAGCTGTCCCCGGAGATGATTCTCCGGGAGTCCGTGGCCCCGCTGATAGGCTGATTGGGGACTATTCGGCTATTACAGAGACACTTCATATTCCAGGCCAGGTTTTTCCCCTCCGGTATCTTCAGCCTTGAACCTGATACTTACCGTCCGTTTTTCTCCAGGAAGGAGAGAAACATGCAATTCCTCGTCCCCTGTCTGTCCTACCCAGATACAAAAACTTATGTTTCATAATCACAGTCCGTCAAGCGTAGCAAATTTAAGCAAATCTTTCCGGACATTCATCATAAAGACTTGACTAAAAAAACCCGTGACGGCGTCATATATGGACATAAATTCATATTTTTGCAGAAACCACCGATAACAAACATTATATCCGATGAAGAAAATAATTGTCATTATGGTTGCGGCGATGGCTTTGGCGGCAGGCTGCAGAGAATCAGGGAAAGAATACAGGATTGAAGAAGGGAAGATAGTATTCAGGATGCCGGAAAGGGCGGAAGGCCAGGAGTCGGTATTGGGGCTCAAGGCGGAACCGATGGAGACGGTGAGGGTAGGATTTGTGGGGCTGGGGATGAGAGGCCCGGGAGCAGTGAAGAGGTTCACGTATCTGGAGGGTGTGGAGATTAAGGCTTTGTGCGACCTGCTTCCGGAAAGGGTGGAGTCTGCGCAGGAAATACTTGAAAGAAGGGGTCTGCCAAGGGCTGAAGGATATAGCGGGGAGGAAGGATGGATGGAACTGTGTGAAAGGGATGACATTGACCTTGTATATATCTGCACGGGATGGCAGAAGCACGTGGAGATGGCTGTGTATGCGATGAGGCACGGGAAACATGTGGCAGTGGAAGTGCCTGCGGCTACATCAGTGGCGGAGTGCTGGCAGCTCGTGGATGTAGCGGAACAGACAAGGAAGCACTGCATGATGCTCGAGAACTGCGTGTATGACTTTTTCGAGCTGACGACCCTCAACATGGCCCAGCACGGGCTCTTCGGCGAAATACTCCATGTGGAAGGAGGATATATCCACAACCTCGACGAGTTCTGGGAACTTTACCAGGGGAACTGGAGACTTGCATTCAACCAGGAGCACAAGGGGGATGTGTACGCCACACACGGGCTCGGCCCTGCCTGCCAGATACTCGGGATACACAGGGGAGACAGGATGACACGTCTGGTCTCCATGGACACCAGGTCCGTGAACGGGGCAGCTACTGGAAAGAGGCTCATGGGGGCAGAGACCTTCGCGAACGGGGACCATACCGTCACCCTGATACAGACGGCCAAGGGCCATTCCATACTGCTGCAGCACAATGTCTACACGCCGAGGCCATACAGCAGGGAATACCAGGTAACCGGCACAGAAGGATTCGCGAACAAATATCCGGTGGAGGGATTCGCCTTCAGGCCGGCCGGGGACAAAGACGGAATAATACCGGACCATGAGGACCTCAACGGGCACAGCTTCGTGTCCGGGGAGACCATGGAGATGCTCATGGAGAAGTACAGGCATCCTGTCGCAAAGGAAATAGAGGAGAAGGCACGCGAAGTCGGCGGACACGGCGGGATGGACTTCATCATGGACTACCGCCTGATATACTGCCTCAGGAACGGCCTTCCACTTGACCAGGATGTCTATGATGCGGCAGAATGGTCATGCATAGGCGACCTTTCAGCGGCATCCATAGAGAACGGCAACATGCCTGTAGAGTTCCCTGACTTCACCAGAGGAGACTGGGACAAGGTCAAAGGCTACAGGCATGCCGTCGCGGAAAAGCCGGGCAATTAGCCCCGCATCTTCCGAAGGAAACACTCTATCGTATTTTCCATCAGGCAGCAGATAGTCATAGGGCCGACTCCTCCAGGCACCGGCGTAATGACCGAAGCCTTGGGTGAGACGGCCTCAAAGTCCACGTCGCCGCAGAGCTTCCCTGTCTCCGGGTCGCGGTTCACCCCTACATCTATTACCACGGCCCCTTCGGAGACCATGTCTGCAGTCACGAAGCGCGGACGGCCTATGGCCACTACAAGTATGTCGGCCTCACGGGTGACTGCCGGAAGATTTTCCGTGCGGCTATGGGCTATGGTGACAGTGGCGTTCTCGTCCAGGAGGAGCTTGGCTACCGGCAGACCCACTATGTTGCTGCGGCCTATCACCACGGCACGCCGGCCCCTGATTTCCACACCTGCGGATTTAAGCATCTTGATGATGCCCTTTGGCGTACACGGGAGTGTGCAAGGCTGCTTCTGCCAGAGTGCGGCCACGTTAAGAGGATGGAAGCCGTCCACATCCTTGCCCTTGTCTATGGCCTCGATGACCTTCGCCTCGGAAATGTGCGCTGGCAGAGGGAGCTGCACCAGGATGCCGTCCACCGTATCGTCTTCGTTGAGCTGCCTTATCAGCCCGAGAAGCTCGGCCTCGGAAACAGTATCCGGCCGGAGTATCGTGGTATTCCGTATCCCGACGAATTCAGAAGCCTTCGCCTTGCCTTTTACGTAAGAGGCACTCGCCGGGTCGTCCCCTACCAGTATCACAACAAGATGAGGTACCCGCCCGAACTTCTCCGGAAATGTCGATACCTCGTACCTCATGTCTTCCTTCAGCCTTGCTGAAAGCTCTTTCCCGCTTATTATCATATTCTTGTCCTTTATTGAATTTCTACAGATGGTTCCCGGAATATGGGCATGACACCCATGACCTGCGAATTTAGGAAAATTTCGTCAATTTATTATATTTTTGCACTCCGTAAGAAGGAGGACTTCCTGGGCAGGCAAGGCAGAAAGACAAATTATACAGAGGAACAAATGGAAGACAGGATAAAGGTAGTGGCATTCGATGCCGACGATACATTGTGGGACAACCAGACATACTTCGATGAGGCGGAGACCAGGTTCTGCAGCCTTATGGCCGGCTACGGCGAGGAAGGATTCCTCCGGAAAGAGCTTTTCAGCACCGAGATGCAGAATATGGACACCCTGGGCTACGGTGTCATGGCGTTCACTCTCTCCATGATAGAAACGGCCTTGAGGCTGAGCCGGAATACGATACCGGCCGCCACGGTAAGCGAGATCTACGGGATAGGGAGGCAGATGCTCCGCAATCCGGCCACTCCGCTGCCGGGAGTTGAGGAAACGCTCGAGACCCTGAAGAGGACACGGCCATACAAGACCATAGTCATAACCAAGGGGAACACGACAGACCAGGAGAACAAGCTGGAGAGGTCCGGGCTGAAAAGGTTCTTCAGCCACATAGAAATTGTGCCGGACAAGACAGAAAAAGCCTACCGGGAGATAATAGACGCCCTCGGGATCGGCGCCTCTGAACTGCTCATGGTAGGGAATTCGTTCAAGTCGGACATAGCTCCGGTACTTGCCATTGGCGGATACGGGGTACATATCCCGGCCAAGAGCACATGGCAGCACGAGATAATCGAGGAGTTCGACCACCCGCACCTCTTCCGCCTGAAAGATTTCCGGGACCTCACCTCAATCCTATGACCATGACATGTCGCCATTAGGTGCGTCATAAGAGCCCCGCGCAACGCGCAGGCCGCTCTCTTCCATCACCCAATTCGCCACGACGGCGCGTTATAACGCGCCGGCCCTCCAGCCTATATCCCTGCGATAAAAAAGATTCTCACACCTCACCACCCCCACAGCCTCCAGCGCACAAGCCCTCGCAGCCTTCAAATCATCACCGGAGCCTACAACCATGAGGACACGGCCTCCGGAGGTATGGTAACGTCCGTCTTTGATGGAGGTACCCATGTGATAGATACGCACGTTGCCGGAAGCGGAGGCCTCGTCGAGACCGTCTATAGGGAAACCTTTTTCATATTCACCGGGATAGCCTTTAGAGGCCAGGACGAAACCGAGTGTGGATTTGGAAGACCATTTCAGTTCAGGCATGGGAGTACCGTCCGCGACAGCGGAAAAAATGTCGTAGATGTCAGATTCGAGACGAGGAAGGACAACTTCGGTCTCGGGATCACCGAAACGGCAGTTGAATTCAATGACCTTCACGCCGGCCGGGGTCTTCATAAGACCACCGTAAAGGACGCCCTTGAAAGGCCGCCCTTCAGCCACCATGCCGGCGGCTACCGGCTTCATTATGTGCTCAAGGGAATAGTCCACATCCTCCGGGGTGATGGCAGGGACAGGTGAATAAGCCCCCATACCCCCCGTATTCGGGCCCTTGTCACCCTCGTATGCACGCTTGTGGTCCTGGGAGACAGTCATAGGCCACACCTTTTCCCCGTCGACGAAGCACATGAAGGAAAATTCAGGCCCGGTAAGGAACTCCTCGACCACCACACTGCCCTTCCCGAACTTGTCGTCGAGGAGCATATCCTTCAGGGCGGCCTCAGCCTGCGGCAGGTCCTCCGCTATCACCACACCCTTACCGGCGGCAAGCCCGTCATATTTCAGGACTGTCGGGAAAGACGAGGCACTGACATAGGCCAGAGCTTCATCATAGTCCCCGAAGGTACGGAAAGCCGCGGTAGGGACATTGTACTTCTCCATGAGACGTTTCGCGAAATCCTTGCTTGACTCTATGACGGCCGCGGCCTTTGAAGGACCGAAAATCCTGAGCCCGGCAGCCGTGAACACATCTACTATCCCGGCAGCCAGGGCCACCTCCGGTCCCACAACGGTAAGGTCCACCCCGTTGGAGGCGGCAAAATCCCGGAGTTCCTCCACCTGGGTCTCCTTCAGGGGCACGCACTCAGCCTGGGCCGCAATCCCGGCATTTCCGGGGGCACAGTATATCTTCCCCACCTTCGGGGAACGTGAAAGGGCATCCACTATGGCATGGCATCTTCCGCCACCGCCGACAACCAATACATTATGTTTCATATAGACGCAATTTGACGTCAGTTAGACGAATTATTATATTCAGCACAGGGGACTCTGCTCGCTATAGAATGTCCGGAGGACATCCCCGTGAACCGGTCCCGGCCTCTCCGGAAGCCCTTTCCCGGACACTACTCCGCGGACTTCCGGGAAAGGCTGAAACCTATCTTTATCCCGTCGTACTGGTTCAGGAGGGCTGTCAGGGAACCGATTCCTGAACCGCCGGCCACAGAAGAGACCTTCTCTATGAAATCCAGGAGCTTGTCCGCATTGAACAGCAGCTCCATGGTGTTCAGCGAGACGGTCGCCCCGGCCTTGAGGGACACGCCGCCCAGCCGGCCTTCCTTCCCGTAGTCGAGGACGATAGTGTCATCTTCCGGAGAAAAGGTATAGGTACCGGAAAACTTCAGCTTGCCTGATGTCGTGGCAAAGGTGCTGTCGGCGTTGAAGGTGTAGCCGAAAGTGTCCTGCTTCAGCCCTATCTTCTCCAGATACCCGTCCAGGGTCTCCTCTATCTGGCTTGTCGCGAGCGCGGATGCGGCATTGCCCAGTATATCGTCCCCGGTCAGCCTGACGGCCACCCCTGAATAGGTCCAGTCGCCGGCTATGTTCTCCGGAATCACATCGAGGCCTTCCACCACGGAGCCCACCACATCTTTGATGGCCTCCTTGTTGAAAAGGTCCTTGAGCGACTGTCCGGACATATCAGGTCCTGCGGAAAAGAACACCGCAGCAAGAATCACGAAATATATTTTCTTCATTGTACCACCGCTATGGGTGCCGTCTCCGGCAAAATTAATGCTTGAAATGGCGCATACCGGTAAACAGCATCACAATCCCGTTCTCATCCGCCTTCACTATGGAATCATTGTCACGGATACTTCCGCCCGGCTGTACAATTGCCTTCACACCGTATTCAGCGGCAAGGGCCACACAGTCGTCGAACGGGAAGAAACCGTCGGAAGCCATGACGAGACCGGCCTCGCGGACATCCGCCCCCTTCTCCCTGAAGGCAGCCTCGGCCTCTTTCAGGGCAATCTCGGCCGAACCTATACGGTTCATCTGCCCGGCGCCGACACCGAGGGTCATGCCGTCCTTCACCACGACAATGGCATTGGACTTGACATGCTTGACAATATGCCATGCGAAATCGAGGTCCGAAATCTGGGAGGCATCCGGCCTGGCCTTGGTCACGCACATGTCTGCGGAAACAGTCCTGGTCTCCTTGTCGAGGTCCTGCACCAGGAGCCCGCCGTTCACGCTCACATACTGTTTGCGGACAGAATCGTCCCTGGACATGTCCACCTTGAGCAGACGCAGGTTCTTCTTGGCACGGAGCACCTCGAGAGCCTCCTCGGAGAAGGATGGAGCCATGATTATCTCAAGGAAAATCGGCTTCATCAGCTCTGCCGCCTCCTTGTTGATCTCGCGGTTCGTGGCCACGATTCCCCCGAAGATGCTTACCTTGTCGGCCTCGTAGGTCTTCTTCCAGGCATCCACGACATCCTTTCCTATGGCAGCCCCGCAAGGGTTCATGTGCTTCAGTCCCACGCAGAACGGCACATCGAACTCACGTACAATATTGAGGGCGGCATTGGCATCCTGTATATTATTGTAGGACAGTTCCTTGCCGTTGAGCTGCTCTGCGGTTGCAAGAGAGTAAGGCACCTTCTCCACAGAAGCATAGAACCTGGCCTCCTGGTGAGGGTTCTCCCCGTAGCGCAGCCCCTGCTTCAGGTCGAACTCCAGGAAGAGTTTCTCGTTCAGTCCGGCCTGGCGGCGCATATATGTGGCAATCATCATGTCGTACTCCGCCGTGTGGGTGTATGCCTTGGCCGACAGCTTCAGCCTCGTCTCCGGGGTAGTGTTCCCGGAAGCCCCTATCTCGTCGAGCACCACGGCATAGTCCGCAGGGTCGCACACCACAGTGACATCCTTCCAGTTCTTGGCCGCGCTGCGGAGCATGGACGGGCCGCCGATATCTATATTCTCTATAGCATCATCCATCGTGACATCCGGCCTGGCGATGGTCTGCCTGAACGGATAAAGGTTTACGCACACCATGTCGATGTACTCTATCCCGTTCTCCTTCAGCTGCCTGCGGTGGCTTTCAAGGTCACGTCTCCCAAGAAGGGCGCCGTGCACCTTCGGATGAAGGGTCTTCACCCTCCCGTCGCAGATCTCGGGAAATCCCGTCACCTCGCTTATGTTTATAACCTTGAGTCCTGCATCCTGCAGAAGTTTCATTGTCCCGCCGGTGGCGATTATCTCCCACCCCATGGACACAAGCCGTGAGGCAAATTCCGCCACCCCGGTCTTGTCGCTTACTGAAAATAAAGCTCTTCTCATTATATATGACTTGTTATACCTTTGTCAACCCTCAAATAAAGATCCGGCCCGGAGACCATGCCCGCGCCGCTACAGGATATTCACGCCCGGGGTGTCCGTGACCTTCCCTATCACCGAGGCCCTCTCCCCGTAGCTCTCCAGGATGCCTATCGCCTTCTCCACCTCGCTCTCATCCATGGCGAGCACCATGCCTATGCCCATGTTGAAGATATTGAACATCTCCCTGCGGGCTATCTTCCCGTATTTCTCCAGGAACCTGAATATCGGCAGGATATCCCATGTCCCCTCCTTAATCTCGATTCCCTGGCCTTCCTGCAATATCCTCGGGATGTTCTCGTCAAAACCGCCGCCGGTAATATGGGCCACCCCGTGCACGTCGCAGTTCCGTATCACATCCAGCACCTGCCTGACATATATCTTTGTAGGAGTCAGCGCCACTTCCCCGAGCACCGCCCCTCCCAGTTCCGGATAAGAGGCCTTCAGGTCCAGGGAGTTGTCCGAAAATATCTTCCTTACCAGGCTGAAGCCGTTGGAATGCACGCCAGAGGAGGCTATACCCACCAGCACATCGCCGGCCTTAACCTTCGACCCGTCGATAAGCTTCGACTTCTCCACGACACCGGTAGTATATCCGGCTATATCATATTCCCCGTCGGCATACATCCCCGGCATCTCCGCAGTCTCCCCGCCGACAAGGGCGCATCCTGCCTGGCGGCATCCCTCCGCCACCCCGGACACTATGGCCTCGATCTTGGCCGGCTCATTGTGGCCGACAGCCACATAGTCGAGGAAAAAGAGAGGTTCGGCACCCTGGGCCAGGACATCGTTCACGCACATTGCCACGGCATCTATGCCTATGGTGTCGTGCCTGTCCATCTCGAACGCTATCTTCAGTTTCGTGCCCACACCGTCGGTACCGCTGACCAGGACCGGCTCCCTTACATTCAGGGCCGAAAGGTCGAACATGCCTCCGAACGACCCTATGTTGCCCATGACCCCCGGACGGGAGGTGGACGCCACGTGACTCTTGATTCTGCGGACCACCTCGTATCCTGCCTCGAGGTTCACACCCGCCTTTTCATAACTGACTGCCATAATATTCTGAATTTATTGTTTATTCCTTATCATACTGCCTTCAAGGCTCATCCGCACAGGGCCGCCCCTATCGCCGTCCTGTACTCCGTATAGTCCGGGATGTGGAAATCCAGGCCGTAGAGCTTCCCTATCCTCCCGAACACCTGCCGGCACTGCGGGAGCAGGGGGACATTCCCTATAAGGACGAAATCCCGTATCCCTGTATTCTGCGCTATGAAGTTGGAGGCCCCGCCTATGGTCTGCAGGATCATGTTAATGATTCCGGCCGCCACATCCCGCGGGTCCGAGGCTGCATCCGCCTTCCCGAAATTGGAGGCCGTGACATCCGCCGGAAGGCCAGGGATGTCACCCCTCGAGATGTCCGAGACCAGGAGGTCCACCCTGGATGCGTCCCCGCCCTCGGCCATGGACACGACCCTGTCCACGTCGGAAGTCTTGAAGATGATCCCCGACAGTCCGGCAAAGGTGCCGCCGCCTATAGCCAGGCCGCCCAGATGCTCGAACTCATCGCCCCTGACCCTGACAAAGGAGGTTCCCGTCCCCATGCTGACCACGACCATGTCCGAAAGCCCGCTCCTGAACCTGGCACCGTACGCATTCGCCCGGAACTCGTCCACCTTCTCGGTAGGAAGCCCGTACAAAGGGCCCGAAACGTATGCCGAACCCACTCCGGTGAGCCTCACGCAATCTATCGCGGAAAGGTCTATACCGTTGTCGTACAGATATTTGCCGAAGGCCCCGAAAAGGGATGAGACAGGGTCGGCACCGGTAATGAACTGGGGAGAACATATCTTCCCGTCCTCTATACCCACGATCTTCGTGGTACTGCCGCCTACGTCTATCCCCAGTGTCATCATGCAGAAATGAATCTATATTGCAAAATCAAAACTTCCCGTCCTTGTTGGCATCCTCGATGCTCTGGTACAGGGCAGTCGGATACTTCCCGTTGAAACAGGCCAGGCACAGCTCGCTCCGCTGCGCCGCCTTGAAGAGGGCCTCCTCCGAAAGGAAGGCCAGTGAATCCGCCCCGAGGCTTTCCCGCACCTCCTCCACAGATTTCCTCGCACATATCAGCTCGTCGTACGTGGAGATGTCCACCCCATAGAAGCACGGGGTCTTTATCGGCGGGCTCGCTATCCGGAGATGCACCTCGAGGGCACCTGCCTCCCGGAGCATCCGCACTATCCGCCTCGACGTAGTCCCTCGCACGATGGAATCGTCTATGAGCACTACCCTGCGTCCCCTGACAATCGTCTTGACTGCCGACAGCTTCATCCTCACTCCCTTCTCCCTCATGGACTGGGAGGGCTGGATGAACGTCCTGCCTATATACTTGTTCTTTATCAGGCCCATCTCGTACGGGAGCCCGCTCGCCTCGCTGTATCCCATGGCCGCGCTCAGGCTCGAATCCGGGACACCCACCACGATGTCCGCGTCGGCCGGGGACTCCTCGAAAAGGATACGCCCGGACTCCTTGCGGAAACTGTGCACGTTACGCCCCTCGATATCGCTGTCCGGCCTCGAGAAATAGATGTACTCCATCGCGCACATCTCGTTTTTCCTGAACTCGGAATACTTCCTGCTGCGCAGCCCGTGATGGTCGATGGTGAGCACTTCACCGGGCTCTATGTCGCGGATGAACTCTGCCCCGATGACATCGAAGGCGCAGGTCTCGCTGCTCACCACATAGCCGTCGCCCAGCCTGCCGAGGGACAACGGCCGGAGCCCGTACTTGTCCCTGCATACATAAAGCCGGTTCGAGGTCATCACCAGGAAGGCGAAAGCCCCTTCCATCATGTTGAGGGCCTCCTCTATGGCGTGTATCCTCGGGGCATTCCTGTCGTACGACTGCTTCTTTATGAGATGTGCAAGAATCTCGCTGTCCGAAGTGGACTGGAAAAGGCTTCCGCGGTTCTCCAGATATCGGTGCAGTTCCTTGGAATTCACTATATTGCCGTTATGGGCAAGGGCAAAATCCCCGGTATTGTGCCTGAACAGGAAGGGCTGCACGTTCTCTATTCCCCCGCCTCCGGTAGTGGAGTAGCGGACATGGCCAATGGCCATGGAGCCGGTAAGGGAAGCTATCTTTTCCTCGTTGAAGACCTCCGTCACGAGCCCTTCACCCTTCACCCTGCGGAAGGCCCCGTCAGGCCCGACAGTCACTATGCCGCAGCCTTCCTGTCCCCTGTGCTGCAGGGCATGCAGCCCGTAATAGGTCAGCGATGCCGCGTCCGGCACCCCGTAGACACCGAACACGCCGCATTCCTCATGTATTTCATCAGTACCGGCCATATCCTTCTGCTGATTACCTTTCATTTTCCTCAAGAATGGAGCAAAGCCTCCTGCAAATAGTCCGGTAGGCTTCCCCTACCTTCCCCATATCCCTCCTGAAGCGGTCCCTGTCGAGCTTTTCCTTCGACTCCAGGTCCCAGAACCTCGCATTGTCGGGTGTGAGTTCGTCGGCAAGGACTATAGTCCCGTCCGGATACCTGCCGAACTCCAGCTTGAAATCCACCAGCTCTATGCCCACGCTCCTCATAAGGGAAGTGAGAAACCGGTTTATCTCCGCCGCATGGCCGTATATCTCCTTGAGCTCACCGTAGGTCACAAGGCCGAGAGCCACGGCATAATGGTCATTGATGAGCGGGTCCCCGAGGTCATCGTTCTTGTAGCAAAGGTCGAAGATGGTGTTCTCCGGCCGGAAGCCTTCCTGCAGGCCGAGTTTCCTGGCCATGGTGCCGGCTATGATATTCCTCACGACAACCTCCAGCCCTATCATGGAAACCTTGCGGCAGAGTATGGTAGTCTCCCCTGTCTTCCTCACGAAATGGCTCCTGATGCCCTTGCGCTCAAGGTATCCGGCCACCATGGAAGCTATGGAGGCGTTCATCTTCCCCTTTCCGCAGATTTCCGCCCGCTTTATGCCGTTAAAAGCCGTGATGACATCGGTGTACTCCACCGTCACGTTGTCCGGGTCCCCGGACCCGAAGACCTTGAACGAGTCACCGTCGTATATCAGCTCACCTTCCATTTCCTACATTCCCCTGAAATAGTTCACGGCGTTGGCGAACAGAGGCTGCTCCAGCTCTTCCTCTATGTTCTTGAACGTATTGTTCTCGTATCTCTCCGTATGGCCCATCTTCCCGAGAATCTGCCCGTCCCGGCTGATTATGCCCTCGATGGCATAATATGAGCCGTTGGGGTTGTACGGAGAATCCATTGTCACTTCCTCCGTGACAGGGTCTACATACTGGAATGCGACCTGGCCGTTGGCGAAGAGCTCGCGTGCCAGTTCCTCGCTCACCACGAACTTGCCTTCCCCGTGGCTGACGGCCACGGTATGCAGGTCCCCTATCGAGAAGCCCGAGAGCCACGGTGAATTGACGGTTGCCACCCTTGTCGTCACCATCTGGGATATATGCCGGTTTATATCGTTCCTGAACAGTGTCGGGGACTCCCTGGTCACCTTACCGAGCCTCCCGTAAGGAAGAAGCCCGGACTTGACAAGGGCCTGGAAGCCGTTGCATATACCGAGGATGAGGCCCCCGCGGTCGAGAAGGGCATGGACAGCTTCCGCTATCTCCCTGTTGTTAAGCACATTGGCTATAAACTTACCGCTTCCGTCCGGTTCATCACCTGCAGAGAAGCCGCCCACCAGGGCAAGTATGTGGCATTCCGAAATGTTCTTCTTCATCCTCTCTATGGAACTGAAGATGTCCTCGCTC
Organism: Candidatus Cryptobacteroides merdigallinarum; assembly: GCA_017694655.1. Classification (GTDB taxonomy): domain Bacteria; phylum Bacteroidota; class Bacteroidia; order Bacteroidales; family UBA932; genus Cryptobacteroides; species Cryptobacteroides merdigallinarum. The sequence continues at coordinate 5,436 of JADIMQ010000025.1, read as the reverse complement.
CGGAGATTGCAGAAAACTCCCATGCGCACCTCGGCGCCGGCATTGCGGAAAGCCTTTGCGGTGTCGTAGTCACAGTTCGTGCCCGGGAACACAGGGATGTAGACAAGCGGCCTTTCCACCGGCTCTCCCTTGTATTTCAGCTCCGATCTCTTGACTTTCAGAGGCTTGACTCCTTCGAGACCGGACGGCACGAGCTGCCTGTGGGACGGCTCGCAGGTGTCAGGATAGATTTTCGCGAATTCGGCGCCGTTGGCATACATCAGCTCGAAAATGGACATGGCAGTCCCGTTTATCACCAGGTTCCCGTCCTCTCCGGAAGTCACCTTCCCGAGATATACAGCGTCCGGATAGTCGAGTTCAGTCCCGGCCTCCACCAGGATGGAACCGTAGTCATAGTCGAAGAGCTTGTCCTCGGGATACCGGATGTCGACTCCGAAGGCATTCCCGAAAGACATCTTGCAGACAGCCTCCGCAAGTCCGCCGAACCCTATGGCATAGCCGGAGACTATATCGCCGGAATCTATCCTGGAGCTGACGTACGTGAAATTCCTCTTGAGCTGCCCGGTGTCAGGCATGTGGTTGGAGAGGGGCCTGTGCTTTATGAGATAAAGGCTGTTGCCCTCCCACTTCAGTTCAGGGGATATCACCTTCCCGGCATTCACAGTGGTTATGCCGAAGGCCATGAGCATAGGGGGTACGTTTATATGCTCGAATGTCCCGCTCATGGAATCCTTCCCACCTATGGACGGGAGGCCGAGATCCACCTGCATCTTCAGGGCACCGAGAAGGGCGCTGAGCGGCTTACCCCATGTATTCGTGTCATGGGTCATCCTCTCGAAATATTCCTGGTAGGAGAAACGCATCCTGCCGTATTCAGCCCCAGCCGCCACAACCTTGGCGCAGGCCTCGACAACGGCGTAGGCAGCCCCGTGGTAGGGGCTCCAGGAAGCTATGAACGGATTGTACCCGAAGGCCATTATGCTTGCGGTATCCGTATAGCCGTCCACCGGGAGCTTCTGCACAGACACCTGGGTCTCGGTGGTCTGCAGGCAGCCTCCGAACGGCATGAGCACCGTAGAACGGCCTATGGTGGAGTCGAACATCTCTATGAGCCCTTTCTGGGAAGTCACGTTCGGGTCCTGCAGATTGTTGAAGACCTTCTCCTTCAGGGTGGCGCCCTCAACCTTGCGGGCGAACGGGTCACGCTCCTCTACCGGGGCGATCTCCGCCTTGGCGTAATGCCTGGCCCCCGCACTGTCTATGAACGCGCGGGAAAGGTCGACCACGAGCTTCCCCTTGTTGTACATACGCATCCGCTCCGTATCCGTCACGTCTGCAACGTGGGTCACCTCGACATTCTCGCTGAGGCAGTACTTCTCGAACTCTTCCCTGTCCCCGGCCTCTATCACCACTGCCATCCTCTCCTGGGACTCGCTTATTGCAAGTTCCGTGGAGTTCAGGCCGCTGTATTTCACAGGGACCCTGTCCAGGTATATGTCAAGTCCGCCGGCAAGCTCGCCTATGGCCACGCTGACGCCGCCGGCACCGAAATCGTTGGATTTCTTTATCAGTCTTGTCACTTCCGGGCGGCGGAACAGGCGCTGCAGCTTCCTTTCCTCGGGGGCATTTCCCTTCTGTACCTCGCTTCCGCAGGTCTCCAGGGAAGCCTCCGTATGTTCCTTCGAGGAACCTGTGGCCCCTCCTATGCCGTCACGTCCGGTACGTCCGCCGAGAAGAAGCACTATATCGCCGGGGGCCGGAGACTCCCGGCGCACATTCCCGGCCTTTACTGCCCCGACCACGGCCCCGACCTCGAGCCTCTTGGCCACATAGCCTTCGTGGTATATCTCGCGGACGTGGGTAGTGGCCAGCCCTATCTGGTTCCCGTAGCTCGAGTACCCGTGTGCAGCCTTGCGGCTTATGACCTTCTGCGGAAGCTTGCCCGGGATGGTATCGGCTACCGGCTGCCATATATTGCCGGCCCCAGTCACCCTCATGGCCTGGTAGACATAGCTCCTGCCTGAAAGCGGGTCCCTGATGGCACCTCCCAGACAGGTGGCAGCACCTCCGAACGGTTCTATCTCGGTAGGGTGGTTATGGGTCTCGTTCTTGAACTGGAGAAGCCATTTTTCCGTCTTCCCGTCCACATCCACATCGACGTATATGCTGCAGGCGTTGTTCTCCTCGCTGACCTCCATGTCGTCGAGCAGGCCCTTCGACCGGAGGTACTTCGCCCCGATGGTCGCCAGGTCCATGAGATTGATGCTCCTGTCCCCGCGCCCGAGCTCCTTCCTTATCCGGAGGTAAAGGCCGAGGGTGCCCTCCAGCTCCTCCTTCATGAAGGAGTCGTCGACCTTGATGTCCTCGAGCTCCGTGGTGAAGGTGGTATGGCGGCAGTGGTCACTCCAGTAGGTGTCGAGAATCCGGAGTTCAGTCTCGTACGGATCACGGCCTTCCGCCCTGAAGTAGTTCACCACCTCCCTGAGGTCGTCGGAGTTCATCGCCAGCCCCATTTCCTTGCAATAAGGCCCGAGGGCGTTCTCCGTCATGGCCGTGAAGCCTTCCAGCACCCGGACCGGGACCACAGGGGCCTGCTCGGTGTCGCTGAGCAGGGACAGGTCCTTTTCCCTCGACTCCACTGCATTTATATAGTAATGGCGTATCCTGTCCATGGTGGACTCGTCAGTCCCGGGATCCAGGATTATGAGCCTGGAGCTCTTGATGCGGACATCAGCCTCGGGCTCTATGAGCTTCACGCACTCCACGGCGGAGGCCGCCCTCTGGTCGAACTGCCCCGGAAGGTACTCCACCGCGATATATTTCACACCGGAGAGGTCGCAGCTGTCCGACACCCGGTCAGTGACAATCTCCCCGAATACGCTGTAGCGGCTCTTCTCCAGAAGCTCCGGGGTGAAGCCGAACAGGTCATATACATTCAGCAGCCTGAGGCCCGGAAGCGAGAGCTGCAGGTTTTCATTGAGTTCATTCAGGAGACTTTTCGCCTCCACCTGGAACTCCGGATATTTTTCTACGAAAATACGGTAATTCTTCATATCTGGGGCTGGCTCTTGGTTCATCGTTTCAATAAGTCCATGAACCTAGATGACGGCTTCCAGGACCTTGGCCGTCTGGTTCTTCCTGTATTCATCCAGCTTCGCGGCAAGGGAAGGGTCACCCAGGGCGAGAATCTCGACAGCCAGCAGGCCGGCGTTCTTCGACCCGTTTATGGCCATGGTCGCCACCGGTATGCCGCCCGGCATCTGGACAATGGAAAGGAGGGAGTCCATTCCCCCGAGGGCCTTGGTCTGGATAGGCACCCCGATTACAGGGACCGTGGTCATGCCGGCCACGACACCGGCGACGTGCGCGGCCCCGCCTGCCCCGGCGATGATGACGCCTATGCCGCGCTCCCTGGCGGATTTGGCATACTCGCACATGAGGTCCGGCGTCCGGTGTGCGCTGATGACACGTTTCTCGTATTCTACCCCGAATTCTTCAAGGATGCTGACCGCCGCCGACATTATCTCATAGTCGCTGGTCGAGCCCATAATGACTGCTACCTTCATATTCAACAGATTCTAAGAATGCACGCGCAAATGTAGTCAAAAAAGACTATCTTTGCAAAGATATGGTTTTATATAGAGTTCACATATGAGAGACTTATACATAACAGACACGCTCTCGAGGAAGAAAGAGCTTTTCATACCCGTACACCCCGGTTTCGCAGGCATATATGTCTGCGGCCCGACAGTCTACGGGGACGCCCATCTCGGGCACGCGCGGCCGGGTATAACGTACGACGTGCTCGTGAAGCTGCTGAAGCATCTCGGGTACAAGGTGCGCTATGTGAGGAACATAACCGACGTGGGCCATCTCGAGCACGATGCGGATGAAGGAGAGGACAAGATAGCAAAGAAGGCAAGGATAGAGCAGCTGGAACCGATGGAGGTCGTACAGGAATACACCATAAGATACCACGAGGCCATGAACATGCTGAACGTGGCTCCCCCGTCCATAGAGCCCCGCGCCTCCGGGCATATCATCGAGCAGATAGCCCTCGTGCAGAAGATCCTGGACGCAGGCTTCGCCTACGAGAGCAACGGGTCGGTATATTTCGATGTCCGGAAATACAACGGGAGCCACCGCTACGGCATACTTTCGGGAAGGAACCTTGAGGATGTGGTCAGCGGGACACGGGAGCTCGACAGCCAGGAAGACAAGAGGGCGCCGTTCGATTTCGCCCTGTGGAAGAAAGCCTCCCCGGAGCACATAATGAAATGGCCTTCCCCGTGGAGCGAAGGGTTCCCGGGATGGCATCTCGAATGTTCCGCCATGAGCGAGAAGTATCTCGGGAAGAAATTTGACATACACGGTGGCGGGATGGACCTGATGTTCCCGCACCACGAATGCGAGCTTGCGCAGAACACGGCCTCAAGAGGGGAAGGCGGCGTCAAGTACTGGATGCACAACAACATGATTACCATCAACGGAAAGAAGATGGGCAAGTCCTACGGCAACTTCATAACCCTGCAGGAGCTGTTCTCCGGCACGCATCCGCTCCTGACACAGGCGTACAGCCCCATGACGGTCCGCTTCTTCATCCTGCAGGCCCACTACAGGAGCACCCTCGACTTCAGCAACGAAGCACTGCAGGCGGCCGAGAAAGGGATGAAAAAGGTAATGCAGGCGGCCCGGGACCTGAAGGAAATGGCTTCCGCCGCCGGTGTGGACGTCCGCGGACGGAATGCTGCAATGACCGCGTCCGAGGCCCTGAAGTACGAGGCTCCTGTCGCCCCGGAAAAATTCGAGGCAGACAACGAGGGGATAAACTCCATCTGCGAAAAGGTGTACGAGGCCCTGTGCGACGACCTCAACACCCCTGTTGCACTGGCACATATCTTCGATGCCGTAAGGCTCATAAACTCGGCCAAGGACAGGAAGACGAGCCTTTCGGCTGCCGACTGCGCGGTCCTGGCCCGTCTTTTTGACGACGTGGTGTACGGGGTACTGGGGCTGAAGGACGAGGAGGATGCCGGAGGCAGGACGGCGGATACGATAGCCGGCCTCGTCGGCATGGTCCTCGGGCAGCGCAAGGCCGCAAAGGCTGCAAAGGACTGGGCTACGAGCGACAAGATCCGCGATGACCTCAAGGCCCTCGGCGTAACGATCAAGGATACCCGTGACGGCACCGAATGGTCCCTCGACTGACGTCCCGCAGTTTATTGCAAAAGAGCAGCCACGGCTCGCAGTTTATTTTTTCGGAGGAACAAGGAAGGCGAGGCCCGAGTACCGGAGTTTACTTCCGTAAATGAGGATACGAGGATCCGATGCCTGACGCAGTTACAACGGAAAAGCAGCCACGGCTCGCAGTTTATTTTTTCGGAAGAACAAGGAAGGCGAGGGCCGAGTACCGGAGTTTACTTCCGTAAATGAGGA
>JADIMQ010000024.1 GCA_017694655.1 Candidatus Cryptobacteroides merdigallinarum | reverse complement strand
GTTTTCAGCCATAAATGTCAGGTGTGTCGAAAAAGCGCATTATTCTGCAAAAATAGTAAGAAAGTGCGAGAATCAAAGATCCGGGACAGGCCATCGGCCCAGGTGCGCCACAAATCCTGCAGTTTGGAAATTTAAAAATTATGTATAAATTTGCCCCGTTTAATGCAAATTTTCTTAACCCAGATGAGACGAGCAAGATTTGACAACAGAGTTGCAAATGTCTTATTCTTAATAAGTTACTGCTTCAGTGCGGTACTATTGTCGTGCACTTCCTGCACCAGCCTGGAGACCGTCCCGCCGGAAAGTGCCGGGCAGTCCACGGTATATGTGAGTGCGGTGTCAGGGCAGTATCCTTCTTCAAGGACAATCATATCAGGAGATAATCTGGACAAGGTCCTATGGTCGGAGAAAGACAGGATAGGTTTCTATTACAGGACCGCCGGGTCCGCAGATGCCCTGTCCGGGGCTGAACTGGGTGTATACCGCATATATCCGGACGAGACGGTCTTCACCGGCACTCTTTCCGACGTGACGGCGGAACATTCCTATGACTGCTATGCTGTATATCCGCTGCCTGAATCCGTTTCTGGCACTGATGCCGTAATCGACCTGCCTGCCGTGCAGGACGGGCTCTACGACTCGAGCGTGGACGGGACAAGCTGTGACGTGATGGTGTCCGGGCCTGTCTCCGGGGTCCCTCTCGGGAATCCTGACGGGGATATCCCTGTCGTTTTCACGCATAAGGCCCATGCCTTCCGCATACAGGTGCCTGTGGACAGGAACCAGTGGGGAGTGGACGTGAAGAAGCTCAGGGTGGAGTTCCCTGTCCCTGTCGTAGGCAAGCTGACTGTGGACCTTGCGGATGCCGCCGCTGCTCCGGTCCTTGCTTCCGAGGGGGCTTCTTCCACGGTATGGCTCGACCTGAAGAAGGCTCTGAACGAGTCGGAGGAGGATTCCGCAGACGGGATATATGCCTGGATTTTCACGGCTCCGGTGTCTGTGGCCGGGGAGATAAGGTTCACGGCCTACAGCGCGGAAGGGTATCAGTCGGAGACTGTGTCCGTGAGCCTGGACAAGGAGCTGCAGGCAGGGAAGATAACCCCTGTGAACCTGACAATCCCGCAGGAACTGGCATATTCTTCCGTGACCCTGAAGATAGGGGAGAACCACCTCGGGGAGGACTATCAGACGGTTACAGTGACAGCTCCGGAGGGGGCGAGGTTCAGGAACGGGGAGCAGACCCTGGTTTTCCAGAAGAACGAGGCCCAGGAGTATCCGATTGAGTTCTACGACAGTTATGACGGGATTGACAATCTTACGCCGATGAAGTCAGCCGCCCTTACGGTGGATTTCGAGTCGGAGCACGCTATTGTCAGCTGCGAGAGCCTGAACCTTGCGGATTTCCAGTCCGGGACATCGGAAACGGTCTTCAACAGGGATGTGCCTTATCTGCTGTACGAGGATTTCTCGGGGGCGACGAGTGCAGATGGAAACCGAAGTACCAATGAATTGGGTGGAAATAATCTTTCTGGGTGGTCAGCGTCAAATTATGACATTTCCGGCGGACAATCAATCCGTATGCGGAGGTATGTGGGAAGTGCATTGGGGCAGGTACAAATATTTTCCGGAAGGCTGGATTCTCCTTTTTTGTCGGCCTTGAAGGGTACAGCTGTTATAAAGGTATCATTTGAAGTCGGTGGTACAACTTATAGTGATATTTTTGGAACAGACTTGAATTCAAGTTATGGTTTTGGTACATCCAAAACTACAGGAGCTATAGATTGTAAAAATGAAATTGAAAATATTATAATTCAATATGAATCTGCAGGAACAGATGGCAGTTATACCAATCTGCCGCTAACTAAAGAAGCCGAGTTCCAGGCTGGAAAAGACGACCGCTTGACTTGGAGGGCAATTTCTAATGAGCCGCCTTATATGATAGGTACGGTCTACGTCTACCTCGACAACATCCGGGTCTCCATCAAGGGCGACACCCAATCTGCGGAAAACAACTGATAACGTACTAAAACCTTATATATGACACTTGAAAACGCAACCTTGACAATCCTTTCCCTCGGCCTTGTGCTGCTCCCGTCCTGCTCTGCGGAAATCGGGACCGGCACCGGCGAGGGGACAGGTTCTGTCAGCTTCGTCTGCGGCACATCCGGAGAAATCCGCTATGAGGCCCCGCAGACCAGGGCGGACGGGAACACCACAAGGACATTGCCGGAAACCGTCATTCCGGAAAGTGACGCGTTAAGACTCGAGATCAGCAATGAGGCAGGTCTCGTGGCGGAATACGGGACAATGGCCGGATATGACCAGCCTCTCCTCACGGCAGGGGACTACACCGCCAGATTCACCGGAGGCGACCCTTCTGCGGAGGGCCCGGAAGCCGCCTATTTCGAGGCGGAGCACAGCTTCACCGTGGTGGCACGGAAAGCGTCCACCGAAACGGTCAGCATCTCCCTGGCGAATTCCGTGGTATCGGTCCTGGTATCGCAGTGGTTCGCCGACTATTATCCCGTGTACAATATCAGCATCAGGACAGAGTCCGGCTACACCGTTTCTTATTCAAATTCCGGTACAGAACCCGGGACGGAAACGTCTCCGGTCTTCGTGAAGGCTGGTACAGCCCTGTATTTCAGCGGCACGGCCACCAAGACCAACGGCACCGAAGTCTCATTTCCTGAAACCATGATAGCCGGGACAAAGGCCAGGACATGGCAGACAGTGAGTGTCAATGCTTCACAGGCTGCTGGAGGCTCCATAGAGATTGTCCTCGACGACACTCCCGTAGACATCAAGGAGGTCACCATAGAGCTGAACCCGGACGCATAACCGCAAACCCAAGACAGAAAAAATGAAGATAATGAAGAATATACTGAATATAATGGGCCTGTCCTTCGCGGCTCTCCTCCTTGTGCAGGGCTGCAAGACAGAAAAGATAGAATACTCGGGACTGGATGAGGAGGACGCGCAGGAAGCAGGGTACCTTCTCGTGGGTGACTTCAACCTCCAGGTGGCGAACTATGCCGAGGAGATATCGACTTCCGGCGAGCCGTCAGCGGCCGCGTCGCTCCAGACCAGGGCAGACGGAGGTTTCGGCTCCACGTCAGAGGCCGCGGACGACTATATCCTGAGGCTTCGCAACGTCAAGACTTCTGAAGAGAAGACCATGACCTACGGCGAGCTGAAGAGCCTCGAGGACAAGAAGATTCCCCTGACTCCAGGGACATATATTGTCTCGGCTGAGTCCGCGGAATATGCCGGCTATGTCTCGTCAGGCGCTTCCGCACTGTGGGAGACCCCGGTCTATTACGGCGAGGTTACCACTGCCATAGTCACCAGGCAGGAAACGTCCATCTCCGACCTTGTGTGCCGCCTGGCAAACATCAAGTCCACGGTGTCCATGACCCCGGACCTGCAGAACCTGTTCATGTCCGATGCAGAATGCGAGACCCAGGGCCAGGAGAAGCTCTCCGTGACGCTGTCTGTAGGGGAGGAGACAGGACTTTCCTATTACAGGGATGATATGGAGGCGGTAAAGGCAGGATATTTCAAGGCTTCCGGAGACGGGACCACCATTGACATAACCATCAGCGGAATGTACAACAACGCTTCCGCCGACGCACCTGAATACATCCCGGTAAACTGGAAGGCCAGCCTCGCCGGCTGCAAGGCAGGGCAGTGGAGGAAAATATCCATAGGCCTGTCCGACGCGAACGAGGGGAACGTCCGGTTCGAGATCACTGTCGAGGACTGGACCTACGACGAGAAGGTCGACGTGGATGTGACGAAACTCTATGTCTTCTCCGAGGAAGTGATTTCCGACGAAAACGTGACTGATCCGGATTCACCGGTATTCGCCCTTTCGGGAGGCTCCATAGCAGACGGATATACTGTCAGCCCGTCCATGTATGACGATGTCCTCGGGAAATGGCTCGACAACATGAGGCTCACCCTCACCCCGGTTTCCGGATCTGCCGTAGAGAATGTCGTGATGGAGGTAAGTTCGGACAATGAGGAACTTCTTGCGGCTGTGGCTGCCGCCGGCTTCAAGGAGGACAGGGTCCCTGTCTATCCGGCCGACGCAAGCATATCTTCATACTTTGTCATCAGCGACAGGGACGGGGTTGTCTCGTTCACTGTGACCGATGCGGGGATGACGAGGCTCTTTTCCTACAAGGGGACGCACACATTCACGCTGATAGCGACCGATGACATGTACAGGACTTCCTACACGGATCTGGAGGTGACCTGCACCGAGGGTGAGGTCGTGGCCGGGGGACCGCAAATCGTCTGGACCGACAATGCCGGCTCGGTTGTCTATGATTTCGACAAGAGATACAATCACGACGAGGTCGAAGTGGATATTACCGTGACGACGCAGAACCGTTTCACCGGCTTCAATGTCGAGATTGTCAGTGATATCCTTACTCCGGAAGCTCTCCAGGGCGTGGGGCTGAGCGACAAGCTCGATCTTCTGGATCCGGGGCAATATGAAGAGGCATTGACCGGATTGGGCTTCCCTGTCGGGGATGCCATCACGTCCGTCAGGGAGGTCAATTTCAACATTACGCAGTTCATGTCCGTGATAACGATGCTTAACCAGGACGGGTACTGTGATTTCAAGCTCATTGTCTCCGACAGTTCCGGCACGACGGAAAAGACTATACAGCTCGACGTGAATGTGTCGGAGTAGAGGAAGGAGGATGACGGTATGAGATATATGATTCTTGCCTTCAGGAAAAAAATGCTCGCATCCGCCTGCATCTTGCTGGCCGCAGTGACGGCAGCCCTGTCCGGTTGTGCCGAAAAAGAGCTTGCCGAGATATCGGCAGGGGAAGGCACCGGCAACCTGAAACTGCAGGTAGCGATGCCTCAGACCAAGGCTTCTGAAGAATATGATGCCTTGAAATACAGTATAGTACGTATATATTCCATAACCAGGGGAGCCGGGGACGAGGTGACTGAAAACCTTGTCCGCAGGTACAAGCCTGCTTCGAGTGTCCCGGAGAACCTTTACCTTGCGGCAGGGGAGTACAAGATCACTGTCGAGGCCGGGAAAGGTACCGAAGCCACTTTCACCGAGAAGACATACTACGGCGAGTCCACAGTTACCCTTGAGGCCAACAAGGACAAGACCGTGACCGTGGAGTGCAAGGTGACCAACGTGGTGGTCAAGGTGGTCTTTGACGAGACAGTGAAGGCAGCATTCGACGAAGGCTTCAGGACTTACGTAAGCGCAGCCGGCGAGTTCGACAGGACCGCTGCTGAAGACGGTACTGTACCGACCCTCGAATATACTTCGGACGCCACAGGCTTCTTCATCCTTCCGGAAGGCGTGACAAACCTTTCCTGGGGATTCTACGGGGACAGTTCCGACGAGGCCATAGATGCCAAGGGAGAGTCGACCGGGGTCATAGAGTCTCCCGGACCTGGAGTGCAGTACACCCTTACCTACAAATATTCCAAGGATGCCGACGGCTTCCTGAACATGAGCGTGCAGGTCCGGGAATACGACGAGGTACTGGACGACTCCTTCGTTTTCAGCCCCCAGCCGACGATTGCGGGTGACGGGTTTTCTTTTGACGAGACGGTGGCTTTTTCAGGAGAGGACATAAGCCTGGATATAGGTGGTGTCAATCCGTTGTCGGAAATCAGTTTCAGGACAGGGGAGACTACCTATACCGTGATGACAGGCGGACAGCCTTCCGGAATCTGGACAGGCATAGAGCTGTCCAGGACGGATGAATATAATGCAGTGCTTAACCTGAAGCCGGACTTCGTTTCCTCCCTTGCAGCCGGCATCCATACTCTTGATTTTGTTGTCAGGGACAACGGGGGCGGCGAGACTTCAGCCACGATGAAAGTGGCCGTGAAAGGAACTGTAGGCCTGAGCTCGGTTGACCTGTGGATGTGCTCCGGAAAGCTTTCCGGGGTTGTGACCGATCCTGCCGCTTCCGGGGTCAAGTTCCTTTACCGTGTAGCGGAAAATGCCGAAGGAGCGGAACCGGAGTGGGGCGAGTGGACAGAAGTCCCGGCTACCCTGCAGGAATCTTATCTCTATACCGCTGAAATCGAGGTCAATGCCGGGAAAGAATATGAGATGCAGGTGTCAGACGGAGTGTCCGGTGATTACGGGATTGTTTCGGCTGTAACCGAAGCCGGTGTCCAGATGCCGAATGCCGGATTCGAGGAATGGCATCAGAATGGTGACCCATGGTATCCGTACGCTGCAGACGGCACACCTTTCTGGGGTACCGGGAATCCCGGGGCGACGACTTTGGGCGCATCGTATAACATCACGACTTATGATGAATCGGACAAACGTCCGGGGACATCAGGAAACCGTTCCGCAAGGCTGAAGACAATGAAACCAAGCATTATAGGGATCGGCAAACTTGCTGCAGGAAACATCTTTGTCGGGGAGTTCGGTGAGGTAGACGGTATGGGTGGAACAGTGCATATGGGCCGGAAATTCGAATTCAACGCCAGACCGAAAGCCTTGAGGGTATGGTACAAATACACTCCTGCCGGTACTGACAAGGGCCGCATTTATGTCTGCCTTGTCAATATGACCAACGGAGCATCCTACCATGTCGTGAATACGAATTCTCCCGGCGCCACGACTTTCCTCCCGGATGACGAGTTCCTGTACACGGACAAGAATGATGTATCAACCCTTGAAGGCCACATAATCGGCTATGGGGACCTTATGCTCGAGACTTCGGTAACCGAATGGACAATGGTTGAGATCCCGATAACCTACCGTGACGCGTACATGTCCGAGAAGTCCAACGTCCTGATGGTGACTGCATCCGCAAGCTGGCGCGGCGACTATTTCGAAGGCGAGGTAGGCAGCCTTATGTATCTCGATGATGTAGAATTTGTATATTGACACAGAACATTATATTGATGAAAAGGACTTTCCTTATATTGCTCCTGTCTGTGGTCTCCATGTCCGTCCTGTCTGCAAAGCAGGAGGAGAGGGAGACCCCGATGAAGCCGGACAAATCCCACAGGGGACTTGTGGACATGTCCCAGGTCTTTGTCCCTAGGGGTCAGTGGCTCACCGGATTGAGCGCCTCTTTTTCCACGCATGACAACGATATGTACAATGTAGTCATCATCAATGATGTGGAATCCGAGGGCCATACCATCAAGTTTTCCCCTATGCTTGGCTACGCTGTCCGCGACAACATGGTTGTCGGCGTGAAGTTCGGCTATTCGAGGAATCTGCTGAGGGTCGACAACGGCGGGCTCAGCATCGGCGGTGATTCCGGGATATCCCTGAATGTGGATAACTATTATTCCCTGAAGCACACCTACGAGGGCTCGATGTTCTGGAGGCAGTATATCCCGTTCGGCAACAACCGGCGTTTCGCCCTGTTCAGCGAGGCGCAGCTTATTTTCGGCGGTTCCCAGGCCAAGTATGTGGCCCATGAGCCTGTCAAGGGGACGTATGAGACAAGTTTCTCCACTACCCTGAACTTCACTCCGGGAATCGCGGCCTTCATCACCAACGATATCGCCCTGGAGCTCAATGTGGGTGTCATGGGCATAACTTTCCAGACTGTGCGCCAGATACACAACCAGGTTGCGACGGGGAAGCGGAATGAAAGCCTTATGAATTTCAAGATCAATCTCCTGAGCATCGGTCTCGGTCTCGCCATTTATTTGTAGGACAGGTTATGGGAAAATACATCATATCGTTTTTGCTGACCCTGCTTGCCGCGGGGCAGTCGTTCGCGTGGAGCGGGACCGGGAGTGCCTTCCTGCCGGAGGCCGATTCCCTGTTCACGGCAGTGGATACCTCTTCCGGAGACCTGCATATCAAGAAGAAGTTCCTTCCGGTGTCGAGAAGGATAGACAGGGGGATAAACGACATCACCTATGTCTATAAGAACGAGATAGCCATAGGTCTCGACGTGTCCTACGGGACCTTGTCGAGCGACGACACCAATATAATGCTCATGATAGACGGTCTCGACTTCAAGGGGAGCGTATTCACGGTGAATCCTTCCGTAGGCTATTTCTTCACCGACAACATCTGTGTAGGGACGAGGTTCGGGTATTCCAAGATAGACGGGAACCTCGGGAATGTAACCCTGGACATCGGGATGGATGACCTGGACCTTTCCCTGTCGGACATATTGCTCCGGAGCCAGGTGACTACCATGGGCCTCTTCCTGCGGTCGTATGCAGGAGTGGACCCGAAAGGGGTCTTCGGCCTCTTCGCGGAGCTCGAGCTCGCGTACCGGACCGGGAACTCCATGTTCTCCTACAATACATCCGAAGGGGCGCAGACAACCCATACGAACAATTACCAGGCCCGTCTCGGGATCAGTGCCGGGGTCTCGGTCTATATAATGCCTAAGCTGTGCTGCAACCTGTCCTTCGGGCTCGGGGGCATATCCTACAACAAGATACGCCAGCACGATGCCGCCGGGATCTATACCGGAGGCCGGACCGCCACAAGCATGAACTGGAAGCTGAATCTTCTCGATATAGGCATAGGTTTCAATGTACATCTGTAAAATGTCAGGGCTTATGAGGAAAATTCTCGGTAGATATATCCCATTTCTCGCGGTTCTTGCCTTGTCCGCATGTATCCGCAACGACATACCTTATCCTGTAGTGGAGCTGTCGGTAACCTCTGTCACTGGCGAGGGGTTCACCTGTGCGGCATCCGACATAGACGCCTCCTCAAGGACGGCTGTCATCCACCTCGATGAGACCACTGATATAAGCAATGTCGTGATATCGGAGGTCGGTGTCACCGAAGGGGCCAGGGCGGATGTCACCTTCCCCGGGATATTCGACATGAGGTCCGACCTCCACCTGGTCCTGGAGCTTTACCAGCAGTATGAATGGACGATAAAGGCGGAACAGGCCATAGAGCGCTCTTTCCGGGTTGAAGGCCAGATAGGTGCTTCGGAGATAGATGCAGTGAAGCATGAGGCCAGAGCCTATGTCCCGGAGGGGACGGATATGTCCTCCATAAACATACTCGAGATGAAGCTCGGCCCTGAAGGGATAACGACCTACAGCCCTGCGAAGGAGGAGATAACTTCATTTGAGACTTACCGGACTGTGGACGTGAAGTACCATAGCTTCACCGAGACCTGGACCCTGTATTTAGAGACCACGGATGTCCTGGCAAGCATGGGTTCCGCCGTGGCGGGGACGCGGGTCATGTGGCTTGAGGGAAGCGGCGTGCCGGATACCGGCCTCGGGTTCAGGTACAGGAAATCCGGGGAGGAGACCTGGACGGAGGTGGCTGACGCGGACCTTACCGTCTCTGGAGGAACGATATCGGCTTATGTCGGCGGGCTGGAGCCGGAGACAGTCTATGAGGTCGTGGCGTATTCGGACGACTATGTCTCGGATGCAGTGACCGTGACCACCGGGACTGACGTGCAGCTGCACAACATGTCTTTCGACAACTGGTACCAGAGCGGCGGCTCGTGGTATCCGGACCTGGACAGTTCGTACCAGATATGGGATTCTGCAAACCCGGGTTCCTCGGTTGTCGGGACCAACCCTACCACTCCGGAAGAAACCGATGTGGCGGTTGCCGGGGACGGCAAGAAAGCCGCAAGGCTCCAGACTCATGTCGTGTTCGGGATGATTGCCGCCGGCAATGTCTATACGGGTAAATTCCTGGGGCTTGCCGGACTTTCCGGTGCAAGACTCAACTGGGGAGTGGAGTTTACAGCACGCCCGACTGCCCTCAAGGGATATTACAAGTACCAGCCGGAGCTTATCAGCGACTCAGACGACGACCATTCCGGCCTTGTGGGCAAGCTGGATACATGCCAGATACAGATATTGCTCACTGACTGGGATACCCCGTTCAAGGTCAATACCAGTGCCGGGAAATTCGTGAATTTTGACGCTGACTATGTCCTCGCCTACGGTAAGTTCGAGCCGGAGGTAAGCGGCGACATGCAGAACTATGAAGAGTTCACCATACCTCTCGAGTACAGGGATCTGACGAGGGAGCCGAAATATATCGTCATCACGGCCTGTGCCAGCAAGTACGGGGACTATTTCACCGGAGGCGAGGGTAGCGTTCTCCTGGTCGATGAACTGGAGCTGGAGTATGACAAGTTGCCGGATGACGGCCTGTAGACAAATATTCAGGCCAGAAGCATGGATGCATAGCCGGCTGCCAGGGCCACCGCGAAATTCAGGAGCTTCGCTATGGCGAAGCTCTTTTTGCTTTCGGCCAGAAGCGGGAGGGAAGAATGTCCGTCCTGGGATATGCAGCTGGCGAGAAGTACCGGGAAAGGGACAATCCCGCTGGCGTAGAGGGTGACGAAAATCAGGTGGGGACCGGATTCCGGTATCAGCCCTATTGCCGCCGCGAGCAGTATCATGAGCCCGGTATTGCCGCTTATCCAGGAGCTTATGTCCATCTGGCGGAGTCCGAGCTCGACGAGAAGCAGTATGCCGGCAGTCCAGCAGAAGATGACAGGCAGATGCTTTTTCACTATGTGGTGCCACAGGTGTTCATCCACGAAATGGTCCGGGGCGAAGACCAGGAACACGAGCACGACGGCCCCGAGTGCCGCGAACAGGTACTGCATCCACTTTTCCCCGAGGAAGTCTATGGCGGTCCCTGTCCCGGAGGCCGGGGCGTGCCCGTGGTCGAGGATTCCGCTGACAAGGGCTGCAATGAATATGACTACACCTGCAAAAATCAGGATTCTCTTTAGTGAGAGTGTCCTTTCCCGGCCTGTATTTCCCGTGGCTGTGCGGTGATGGCCGCAGGTGTGTCCGGCGGGGCGTTCCGCTTCGGGCCTGGTCCTGCGGAAATCCTTTATCTTCAGTTTACTGAATACAGTGTCGACGGCCAGGCCGCTTATTATGGCTATGGCAAGCAGCAGGGAGAACAGCGGAAGGGCCTTTTCCGGGGTCATGGCTATGATCATGAAGGCCTCGTCCCCGCAGGAGGCTACCATCATTGCCGTCAGGGCCCCGAAACTGAGTATCCCGCCGGTATATAGCGACACTGCGGCGAACCCTCCGATACATCCCGGTATAAGGCCCAGCAGCGAGGACAGGACCACCTGTCCGGGACGGGATTTCTTCAGGCCTCCGAAAAAGGAGCCCCTTGATTCAAGGTCCAGGGCCTCTATCAGCATCATCATTACGATGACAAGGCCCGTGATGAGTATAGAATTGCGTAGGATGTCGAGCAGCAGATGAAGCATAGCGGTCTTATTCGATCCAGCCTGTGACGAAGAGGTTTACTATAGGGCGGGAGGGTGAATTGGTGGTCATTGTGGCCGTGACAAGCATTTCCCCTTTCGGCATCCCGGATGTGTCCACGGTGATTCTTACGGTTCCGTCGTATCCTGACTTGATGTTTCCGGGAAGGGTGGCTGTGGCCTTGGGCCAGTCTATGTCGGCCTTGTAGATTACAAAGTCATCCTTGCCTGCATTCGTGAAGGTGAAGTCGGCTACGGCCTTTTCCCCCTGCTTCAGCTTGCCGGTGGTGCAGGTGTTGGTCTCGAATACGGGCCTGGCTCCGGCGGCTTTCTGCGCTGCGGTGAGTCCGCTGAAATTCTCCTTTGTGAAGGCCTGGACAGCGAACTGCCGCCCGGCCGGCTTGCCGTCTATCACGGGGGTTGCATAATAAAGGTTCCTGCCCCATACGCCTTTCTGTGCCGTGACTGTGAAGCGCAGCACCGCGGTGCTCCTTGCCGGTATCGGGTCCGGGCTTATGTCGAGGCTCAGTCCGGGGGTCACGTCCGTGAATGTCACTTTGACAGGGGAGCCTGACAGGTTGGCTATGTTCACTTCATCGCTGCGGGAGCCGCCCTGCTCTATGTTCCCGCATTTCAGTTCCAGGCTCTTTACGCCTGCGGCAAGGAGCCGTTCAGGGTAGAGTTCCTCGAGGCTGAGCTGTTTCTCGTGTGCTATTCCCCTGATCCGGAGGATGACTGGGCGGCCTATCCCGGAGATGTAGGCCGTAAGGCTTTTGTCGAAGGGGTATGGGCCCTCGTCATTTGTGTAGACGGCCGAGATGGTGCCGGTCTTGCCTGGCAGGACAGGTTCGCGGGTCCATTTCACGTCTGTGCATCCGCAGGAGGTCACGACATTGTAGATGACGACCGGCTTGTCACTGATGTTCTTCATAGTGAATGTGCAGCTCAACGCTCCGTCGCTGAGCATTACATCCCCGAAGTTGTGTATTGTCTTGTCGAATTCCACTATATCCCCGACTTTTTCCGGGGTCTGGGTCTCCTGGGTGCCGGCAGGTGCCGCAGCTCCGGAAGTGCCTGCTCCGGAGCAGATGCAAGAGGCTGACAGCAGCCCCGATATTATAAGCGAATATGCCAATGTCCGGTTTTTCATGATTTCAGATTCCTCTCCGTTCTTGTCAATCGGCAAATATACGCAGAAGCCGAGAGCAATGCAAGTTTACTTGCATTGCCGAGGCGCAGGCCGAGGCGCCGAGGCGTGGCTCCAGTTGGCTCCAGTCGGAAAAAATTTGAATTTTCAAAATAATCGGATAAATTTGTCCCTGATTTTAGAGAAACATTAACATTTAAAAGGATAATATTATGGCTTACAAAATTTCAGATGACTGCGTAGCATGCGGCACATGCCTTTCAGAGTGCCCTTCAGGAGCTATCAGCGAAGGTGACATCTACAAGATTGACCCTGCTCTTTGTGTTGATTGCGGCACTTGTGCGGATGCTTGTCCTATGGGGGCGATATCTCCGGCAGAGTAATCCGGTTTGTGATAACGGGCGATCTGCCGCGTTGCGCGGGCCTCGGAAATCCTCACATACATCAGTATGCTGCGGGTTCCTTGGCCCGCGCGGCCTTGCATCCCGCCCGTTCTGACAAACCGGCCGTGGCGAAGTTCCGGACGATATGCCGCGTTGCGCGGGCCCCGGAACCAGCCATTTCGGCTGTGGTTCCGAAGAAAGATGCAAACAAGAAGGTGACCCGAACGGACCCGGGTCACCTTCTCGTTTCAGGGAGCGTCTAAAACGCCTATGTCAGGGGCCTGACCTATCTCCTGCCGAGCTCGGCATCGAGGTAGAACAGTCCGGATTCCCCGGCCTTCTTGATCTTGTCAACGATACCTGCGGCTGTAGCCTCTTCCTCCACCTGCTCGCGGACGAAACCCCACAGGAAATCCTGGGTCGCCTTGTCCCTCTCGGCGGAAGCGACATCCACCACGCCGTCTACCAGCTCGGAAACATGGCATTCATGCTTGTACACATTCTCGAACACTTCGAGATAGCTTCCCCAGCCCTGGGGAACAACGTCTATCATAGGGACCTTCGCCTCCCCGCCTCTCTTGATGAGATAGTGGGCCATGTCCATGGCGTGCTCCTTCTCTTCATCTGACTGTTTTGCAAGCCAGTGTGCTGCACCTGACCAGCCTTCCTTTTCCATGTAGAACGACATCTGGAGATAAAGGTTCGAAGACCAAAGCTCGGCAGCGATCTGATCGTTGATGGCTTTCTGTAATTTTTCTGTAATCATAGCTTCTGTATTTTTTTGATTTGAACTTTCAACTGACCGGAAGGGACTGGCACAACATCAGTGCCGCAGACGGCAGGATTGACAAAATGTCAGTATCTTTGCCCGAAATTTTGGCCCGTTTCTCGAAACAGTTTCTTATTTTTACGGAAATTTTGGAAAGGGTACCCCGCACAGGGGAATTGAACAGTTTCATAGAAAAACGCAACAATGTCGAATTCATTCAAGGACACCATAACTTTCGGGGACGCGATAAGGCTCACCGGCCCCATGCAGTTCAACATAATGATAAAGCCGGCAGGCTCACTCTGCAACCTCGACTGCCATTACTGCTATTATCTGGACAAGGCCGAGATCTACGGAGGCAGGGAACCGAAGATGACATACGAGATGCTGGAGAAGTGTGTCAAGGAATACATAGACGCGAACGATGTCCAGGAAGTGACTTTCAACTGGCACGGAGGGGAGCCCCTCATCCTCGGGCTCGACTTCTACAGGAAAGCCGTGGAACTGCAGCAGAAATACTGCGGCGACAAGCTCATCCACAACACTATCCAGACGAACGGCACCCTTGTCACCCCTGAATTCGCCTCCTTTTTCAAGGACAACGACTTCCTCGTAGGGGTCTCCATAGACGGCCCGGAGGATATCCATGACAAATACCGCAAGGACAAGGGCGGGGCCCCGACCTTCGACAAGGTGATGCGGGGCATAAACATAATGTACCAGTACGGGGTAGAGTACAACACCATGTCCACCGTGAACAAGGCGAGCGAAGGCAGGGGGCTCGAGGTCTACCGCTTCCTGAAACAGCTCGGTACCCGCTTCATGCAGTTCATGCCGGTGGTGGAGCACGTGAAATATCCTCTGGACAAGTCCGGGAAGCCGAACAAGGGTTTCCGGCCGTACATCGTGGACCCTTCTGTGGAGGGGGCCATGATTTCACCCTGGTCGGTCACCTCGCGCGGGTTCGGGAAATTCATGTGCGACATCTTCGACTACTGGGTCCTGAACGATGTAGGGAAATACTTCGTGAACCTTTTCGACTGTACCCTCGCCAACTGGTGCGGGGTCCAGCCGGGTACATGCGCATACGCGGAGACCTGCGGCGGAAATTCCATTGTGGAGCACAACGGGGACCTGTATTCCTGCGACCATTTCGTCTATCCGCAATACAAGGTGGGGAATATCTTCGAGACCTCCCTGCGTGAGCTCATGGGCTCGACAATGCAGTCCAAATTCGGCATAGACAAGAGGAACGGCCTCCCGACGAAATGCAGGAGATGCAAATATTTCTTCGCCTGCCACGGGGAGTGCCCGAAGCACCGCTTCAACAGGACAGAGTCAGGGGAGACCGGGCTCAGTGCGCTTTGTGAGGGGTACACGATGTTTTTCTCCCATGTCGAGCCGTACATGGACAAGATGAAGGAACTGCTTTCGGAAGAAAAGGCCCCTGCCGGCGTCATGCCGTGGGCGGCCATGAGACGTTACAGCATGTAACCTGCAGCGTGGCGGGAAAGTCCCCTGCTCCCGGCCCAGTGAAAGGGAAGGCCTTCGGCCCCGCGTTACATTACTGCCTGCAGGAGAGCTCGAGCCAGCGGTTCTCCTTCTCCTCGGTGATGGCGAGGATTTCCCCTATCCTTTCCGAGACCTGCTGCAGCTTCTCGTAGGGGAGTGTCCCGCTGCTTATGGATTCCTCCAGGGCGGACTTCTCCGAGGCCAGCTCCCCGAGATCCTTTTCAAGCTGCACCAGCTCCCTCTGTTCATTGTAGCTCAGTTTCGCCTTTTTCGGACGCTGCCTCCTGCTGTCCTCTTCCGTTCCGTTGCCACGGGAATCCTTCCCGCCTGTGGACTTATTCTCCGCACCCTTCCCTGACTTTCCGGAGGCGGCTTTCCTCGCAGCCTCGTAATCCTTGATGTAGGCCCTGTATTCGCTGTAGGTGCCGATGAAGTCCTTTATTACACCGTCT
Organism: Candidatus Cryptobacteroides merdigallinarum; assembly: GCA_017694655.1. Classification (GTDB taxonomy): domain Bacteria; phylum Bacteroidota; class Bacteroidia; order Bacteroidales; family UBA932; genus Cryptobacteroides; species Cryptobacteroides merdigallinarum. Next base: position 1,501 of record JADIMQ010000024.1, on the reverse strand, counting down.
CCGCAGAAAACGAAAAGATGGTCCACGAGCCTGTCGAGGAAATGCCTGTCGTGGGACACAATTATAAGGGTGCCGGCAAATTCCTTCAGGTATTCCTCGAGGACATTCAGGGTCACTATGTCGAGGTCGTTGGTAGGTTCGTCCAGGATCAGCAGGTTCGGCTTCTCCTTCAGGATGGTGAGCAGGTAGAGCCTGCGCCGTTCCCCTCCGCTGAGCTGCCCTATCCTGTTGTTCAGCATGTCGTGGGTGAACAGGAAGCGCCCCAGGAGGCCGGTGTCGTTCACCGCGTCCAGCACAGTGTCGTCCGGGTTGAAGGACATCCCGCTCTGCCTGTAGTAGCCTATCTTCAGGGACTCCCCGCGCTCGATTATCCCGGTGAGCAGACCTCTCGTGTCCTCCCTGTCCCTGGCGGCGTACTCCGCCTCGTCGGTGCACACCATCTCCGGGGTATAGTTTCCTGTAAGCAGGTTTATGAAGGTACTTTTTCCTGCCCCGTTCCTGCCTACGATGCCCACCTTCTCATATCTCTGGAAATTGTAGGAGAAATGGTCCAGGTAAAATTTGTCCCCGTACCGGAAGGATACATCCCTGCAGTTTATTATCTTCGTCCCGAGCCGGGAGGCCCCTCCCATGTCCGCGAGGGAGACGGTCTTGTCCGTGCGCACCTGGGCCGCCCTTTCCGAGAGTTCGTGGAACGCGTCTATCCTGTATTTCGCCTTGCCTGTCCTCGCCTGCGGGGTGCTGCGTATCCATTCGAGCTCCCTGCGCAGGATATTCCTCACCTTGTCAGTCTCCGCATTGTAGTTGGCTATCCTCTCCCCGCGCTTCTCAAGATAGTTCTGGTAGTTGCCCCTGTAGATATAGATGGCTCCGTGGTCCATTTCCATTATCGTGTTGCACACCCTGTCGAGGAAGTAGCGGTCGTGCGTCACCATCAGGAGGGTGCACCTTGCCCTGGAAAGCCAGTCTTCGAGAAATTCTATGGCGTCTATGTCGAGGTGGTTGGTGGGCTCGTCCATTATCAGGAAGTCGGCCTCCGAAGCCAGCATCTCGCTGAGCGCCACCCTCTTTACTTCCCCGCCGGACAATTCTTTCATCTTTCTGGAGAAATCCGCGAGCTTCAGCCCAGTGAGGGCCTGCTTCACCCTGAGCTCGTAGGCCCAGAGGTTTTCCTGGTCCATCCCGGAAGTCAGCGCGGAGCTGTGCGACATTATCTGGGAAAAGATGTCTTTTTCTGGATCGAACCCGTATTCCTGCTCAAGGAAAGCTATCCGGATATCCTTGAGGAAGGTTATCTTTCCTCCGGAATCCGACCTGTCCTTCCCCGCAAGTATTTTCAGGAGAGAGGTCTTCCCTGTCCCGTTAGGGGCGATGAGGGCTATCTTGTCACCCTCGTTTATGTTGAACCTGATGTTCTCGAAAAGGACCTTTGGCCCGTATGACTTTGAAATATTCTCTATCTGAAGATAGCTCGGCATAAATTACATGATTTCAAAAAGTT
>JADIMQ010000023.1 GCA_017694655.1 Candidatus Cryptobacteroides merdigallinarum | reverse complement strand
CGGTAGATATGACATTACCTTCGATTGCCGCTTCAGGATTGAACGGATAAATTGCATAATAAGTATCCGATGGAACTGCCTCCCCGCTGAAAGTGGCCCTGGAAGCATCTTCCGGATCTATTTCCGTAAGGACGAACTCCTCGACCGCTGCGGAACCTCCGAAAATTCCTATAGCATCGTCTTCGGTCCACACCACCTTCTGCCCGTCTTCAAGCGAAGTCCTGGTCGTCAGGGCCTCGCTGCTGAAACTCATTGCAACTTTCTCCTGACCTGACTCTGACCCGCCTTCCAGTTCCTCTTTGGAACAGCCTGCCGCCACAGCCGCTATCGCCGCCATAGCCATAAGTAGCTTTCTTGTATTCATCCCGCTATTCCTCCCAGAAACCGTCTCCGTAATTGTCCTGTATCCCGAAGCCGTCATGGCTCGATGTTCCCTCTGTAAGGCCGCTCCCGCAAAAGCCTTTTTCACACGATACTCTCGTCACTGTCATTACAGGGCTTGAATAGACCCCGGATGACGACACTACCTTTTCATGTTTACTGTCAAATAGTTCAAATGTTTTCATAAATATCACAGTATTTAGTTTTGACTGAATTGAGATGAAACTATTCCGCCAGGGAAAGTCCGGTAACGGTCAGGACCGCATTGGCTCCCTTGTAGCTATAGGAATAATCCTCAAAGTTCGTGGCGTCGAGCGTGACTGGTCCGGAGGTCTCCGAGCCGTCCTTGACTTTTCCTTCCACCGTACCGCCTATCCTGCAGTCAGTAAAGACCGCACTCGGCTGATAGTCTCCAGATGCCACATGGTTCATTATCGCGAACAAAAGTCCTGCTCTCCCGACTGTGGAGCTGACCGCGCAGTCCGCAACGTCCTTTTCCGAATTTATCACGGTAGGTACATTGGCTGCCCCCTGGTCTATCAGGCCGATGAGTCCTCCGGCCATCACATTGTCACTGTCAAACCCGTCAGCACCGACAGCAGTCACGGCTCCTGTATTCGTGTTGCCGCTCATCGTCAATGTCCTCATCACCCGGCCGACGATGCCTCCGGCCGGTCTGTCCTGGGTCCCGGAAGTACTCGTGACCGGTCCGCTGTTGGTATTGCCCGTCAGGGTCAGATTGCCTTCCGTTGTCGCAACTATTCCTCCTGCCGCACACTGGTCGCTCTTGCTTATCGTTATGCTGACTGCTCCGGAATTCTCATTTCCTTCCAGGCTCACGGTGCCCCCAGTGTAGCATGCAATTCCTCCCGCACCTGGCCTGTTGCCGCCGCTGTAGGTTACGGTGGTTCCCAGGTCAAGTGTCACAGGTGCCGTATTCGAACAGTACGTGATGACGGTTCCATTGTTTACATATCCTGCTATGCCACCAAGATAGTCCAGCGATATCTTGTCGGAAGAAACGTCTCCGGTATTCGTGCATCCGGTTATCTCTATTCTGTTGTTGGTCCAGCCTATGATGCCTCCGGCAGTGGATATCTTCCCGTCAAGGTTGCCGAGGCTCCGGCTTTCTCTGTAATAGATCTTACCCGAATTCGTGCACGAAGAGATAACATTGGTCCCAGTATACGGGTTCGAATTGTTTGCATCGCACATGCCGGCTATGCCCCCGAGGTTCACGTTCTCTGCCGTATGGCTGCCGGACATGAAGACATCTGCCGAATTTTTGCACCCGGCCAAGGTGACAGCGCCGGTCGCGGCCCGGTGGATGACGCCGGCTATGCCTCCGACTCCGAAGACAGTCGTGTTGGCCATCTCGAACTCCCCGGTATTAGCGCAGTCTTCTATCCGCGAACCTGATGCCGCCTGTATCTGTATAAATCCGGCAATCCCTCCGAAATAGCTGTTTTTGGCGGAAGAGTTCTTCACGGTTATCTTCCCTGAATTCGTACAGCCGGTGACATCTCCGCCCCTGTGCATACCCGCGATGCCGGCAGCTGCCTGGCCATGGTCATTGTCAACATATATGGAACCTTTGTTCGAGGTATTGGTGATGGATACGGACCGCTCCGAGTTCCATCCGGTAATGCCTCCGATGAAGATCATCTTGTCCGATGTCCCGGATACATTTATGCTCCCGCCGTAGACGCACCCGGAGATGCTGCCGTAATTGCTCCCGACAAGGCCTCCGACCCTGACTTCGTTAGCGATTGCCGGAGATGCCGTCACAGCCGTAACCGGGATGAAGCTCGTGACTCCGGATACGGTTCCGTTGTTGGTCCCGGCAAGCCCGGCATTGCCTGCCGTTCCGCTCATAGAAATGGAGCTGGTCCCGTCATAGGCTGTCCCGTCCTTGGACCCGAAGACAACATCCTTCAGCACCGCACCGGACGAGATATCCGTGAAGATACATCCAGCGTCAGAAGAGATATTGTAAATCCTGTGCCCGCGACCGTCGAACTGGCACCCGAGGACAAACGGCGTCCACGTCTTCTCAGACATGTCGATGTCCGCCCCGAGCACGACAAGATCCTCGGCAGTGTAGGTATCCGAGGCGGCGGCAAAAGCCAGGAGATCGTCAGCCGTGGATATGGAGGTCTTCACCCATGGCACCTCCGCAGTCTCTGCCGTAATGTCAAGACTTGTATTCCGGACGAGATCCAGGGCTCCCGGGACCTCTACCGAAGCCGTCTGCCCATTGCCCTCGTATTCTACCCGGCATCCGTCCGTAAGGGAAGCCGGAACAACTGAAATCCAGTATTCCCCGGCAGTGAACATGCCGTTTTCAGTGTCGGGCACAAGGGTTACAGACTCTCCCTGCGCGCCCTGCGCCGTCTCCCCGACCTTCACGGTGCATGCACCGGAAAGTCTTGCATTGTCAGCACTGAACTTCACGGAAGTCACCCCATCAGGGACGCTGATTTTTACCATGGACACAATGTTCCTGAACTGGAAATGGTCCACATCGTCGGCTTTGGCGACCGACACTATGGCCCCGGTGTCCGAAGTCGTCTCTCCGACCTTCTGTTCCGAAGGGACAATGACACTCACGGTCCCGTCCTCTGCAGGCATGGTTCCGGAAGCTGCGGTGTACGGGAATACGGCATAGAATTCATCAGAGCCTTCCGTCACCGCCCCTTCAAACACGGCCAGACCGTTTTCGATGGACCGGACCGTGAACTCATTCATGTTTGTCCCGTCATATACGGCAATCCTGTCCGTATCTTCCCAATTTACCCGGGTCCCTGTAAAAGCCGCCCTGGTAAGCTCCGAGACGGCAGCCGTAAAAGTCTTCGCCACGAAGCCTTCCGGCACCGGAGTCTCTTCCTGGCTTTGGGAAGAATCATCCTTCAGCTCCTCTTTCGTACATGAAAAAAGGACGAGAGAAGCCACTGCTATCATAGATAATCCGAATATTCTCATAATGTATCTTTTTTGGCTGTTATCTTATCTGGCGCATTTCAACTGGATATGGTCCAATCTGATACGTGGATCATTCTCGTCGGACACTATCCTCAGGCGTATGGCGAGATTGTCCTGGTTCAGGCAGCCGTCCGGAAGCTCGAAATCATAGAACTTGTAGCCCGGGACATTCGTCTCTGTCTGCCTGCCGGAATCGGTGCGGTCCAGCTGGGGCAGTACCTTGAACCTGGTGACCTCGGTCCACGGGCCGGAAAGGGCGGAAGCATATTCCAGGGCGAAGACCGGGGTACCCCCGCCTGTATTCATCGACACCTGGAGGGACAGCGGTCCAGTATAGCCGGAAGTGGAAATGCCGTCTATATAGAAGAAATCCGTATGCAGTTCACCTTTATTCCACGGCTGGGAATTGAAGGCTCCTCCGGAGACACGTCCGTAATATCCTCCGGACAAGGTGCTGTACCAGCCGTCGGCGGCGTCAGAAAGGTTCACGTCTCCGCGGAACGAGTCCTGGTATCCGAGGATATTGAGGGCATAATACTGCTGGAAGCCGGTGTTCCCGTTCTTGTTCAGCACCACGCCAGGCTGGCCTGCAAGAATGCCTTCGTCAGGATTGTACTCATTCTCCGGAAATATCATCGCCGAAGAGGAATTGTCCGGAGTCTCATACTTCAGGTTGCAGTCCCAGCCGGCTATCACCCGTGAGACTTCATTCGCCGTCCCGTCAATGCCGAGGTCACTTTCCGACAAAGGGACTATGCAGAGCGAGGTCCCGTCTATGTCGAAATTTGCCATATTCACTTTCATTACGATGCCGGTAAGGGTCCCGGAGCCTTCAGGCAAGGTCGTGTGCGCCCAAGGAGCGTCGAGAGTTGTCAGCATATAGATGCTGCCGCCGTCCTTGTCCCGCACCGGTACAGGATACCAGCGGTAAAAGTCCGGGAATTCCAGGACAAAATAATCCGGGGCCTTCTGCTCCGTATTCCCAGGCCAGCAGGTCTTGAAATTGGTATAGGCACCTGCAGCCAGGGCCACTTCCACATCAGTGAGCGTGACGATATTGAATGTCATGTCATCCGTCAGGTCCGCTATCTTCACCTTAGGCACGGTGAATCCGGAATCCTCGAATTTAAGTATATGGGAGACAGTGACATCCTTAAATACCTTGTAGGAGAACCCGCCTTCGGTTTCCGTTTCCACCCTTGTATCCTTGAGGGCAAGGGAAACCCTGTCGAACTGGGTAAATGCAATCAGTCCGGAAGACTCGAAGACCACAGTACCATGACCGGTCTCGCTCTGGAGGATATACCTGTTGGCCGGCATATTCTGGGAAGTGCCTGTGCTCGTGATGATGCCTTCTATGCATACGTTGTCCTCCACCGTTCCATCCGCTATCGCGGCAGCCTGGGAGAAATCAATCGGAGTCGCTTCATTGTATATGCTCGGCGCCGCCTGCTCCACCTTTACTATGGCCTCGGCCCGCCTGCCGTTTTCATCCTCGTAGACAAGCTCGATATAACCCTGGCGCAGGACGTCGTCCGTATTCTCTGAAGCGGTGAATACCAGATTGCCGTCCTCCGTCACAGTGACATCTTTCAGCCAGTCCGCAGACGGGGTTGCCTTTATCCCGTCATTCGGGACATTTGCCGTGAATGCTATCGAATACCTGGCTTCCGCAGCCATTAGCGACATCATCGAAGTGGACTCGAATATGATTGCAGGATACGATGAAAGCTGTATTACGGTAACTTCCTTTTCAGCGGCATGGTCAACGGTGAAGACACGGATGGTCTGGTAGCGGAGAGACTCTCCCGTATTCTCCGTACCTTCCACCATAAACCCTTTTGTGGAAGCCTTCCCGCCCATAAGGTCGGTAGACATCCATCCGTTATCAGTATCATACTCTATCCGCCATTCAATATTGGCATCCAGGGAGACAAGGACCGGTGTCCCGGCATCCGATATCAGTATCCTGTCGGATGCCAGTTCCAAGGAGCCGGTCACCTGTTCATCCCTGGTACATGACAGGGCGGCCGCAATGAGAACGGCGGCCGCAGCCAGTCTCACGATATTTCCAAGTTTTTCCATATATGTCATTTTGATTGAAGAACATCTGTCTTGTATATGAT
>JADIMQ010000022.1 GCA_017694655.1 Candidatus Cryptobacteroides merdigallinarum | reverse complement strand
CAAGGAGTTCAGTATCTGCCCTGCGGCTGACATAGACATCGAAACGGACGTCCGGGAAACGCCTTGCAAGCGTCGTTATGACGAACCTGCTGTAGTTCCCGAGTCCCGCCCTGTTCCTGGCCGCCTTTTTCCCGTCGAATGCTATTGTCATATCTCTTTTTCTTCTGAAAAACCGACTGCTGCCTCCTGAAAAAATCCCGGCATCTTCCCCGGGCAGATTTTTCTGGAATTTACAAATTTACTTTATTTTTGCCGAAAATAAGGAAGCACCCGAGAAACTATCTTGAAATTTATGCAGGAAAGGAAGACCCGCCGCACGGCAAAACATACATTCTGTCTCGCAGCCGCGGCTGCAGGGCTCCTCCTGGGTATATACCCCGCCTCAAGCCAGACAGCAAGGCCGTCATTCGACGAAAGTTTCAGGTCCATGAGGTACAATGCGGCGGCAGGTGTACATTACACCGCAGACGATTACCTGCAGTATTCCCCGGCCGTGCTCATGCTCGGGCTGAAGGCCGGCGGGTACGAAGGACGCAGTTCCTGGGGAAGGATGGCGGTATCCGACGCATTCTCCGCAGCCGTGATGACGGCTGTTGTGAACGGGGTGAAATACTCGGTGGCAAGGCCCCGGCCGGACGGTACATCCAGGAACTCCTTCCCGTCCGGGCACACGGCGACAAGTTTCATGATGGCGGCAATGCTGCATGAAGAATACGGCTGGAGAAGTCCCTGGTTCAGCCTGGGCGGTTACGCCGTGGCCTCGGCCACAGGCATATCCAGGATAATAAACGACAGGCACTGGACCTCGGATGTCATCGCGGGGGCGGTCATAGGCATGGCCTCAGTCAAGCTCGGCTACTTCCTCGCTGACCTCATATTCAAGGACAGGTATCTGAACGGCAGCTATTCAGCCCCTTCTTTCGGGCTGGACATATCCAGGAAATACTATGATGCCGGACTGTACTTCGGCTACAGGTTCCTGCTGGGAGGCAGTGTCCCCATACCTGGACAGGAGGCTGAAATACTTGCCGGAGGAAGCACGGCTGGAGCCGAGATATCAGTTCCTGTAGCCAACAACCGCCGCATAAAAGGTACGGCAGGCGTGGCAGCCAAAGTAGGAGCCAACGCATACACCATAGACAATTCGCTGTCATTCAACACATACGACTTTCTTGCCGGAGGGTACTGGAGGCGCCCGTTCGCGAAGGTGCTGGAAGCCGGCACCCGCATCATGGCAGGATATTCCCTTCCCGGGAACAGGGAGGTATCCCGCCCGGCAGGGATTTCAGGGGGATTCACGGTCTGTGCGGACTGCGCCCTGGCAGTGACTACGGGAGAGAATTTCAAGGTAAAGGCCTTTGCAGCCTACGAAGCATACGGTTTCGCGGTGCAAAAGCCTTTCGTCCATTCCATAGTGGTCGGAGGTTCAGCCTCCTTTTTCTGGTAGCGGTATCAGATTACCCTTACCTTGAATATGGCCTTATGTATCTTGCCTTCGCCGATGAGAGGGGCGTGTGCCGTGTCCGGCGCGAACGTCACTACCTCTCCAGGGGCTGCAGTCCTGGTCTCCTCAACGGGATCCTTGAAGAAAAGGATGTCCTTTTCCGTGTTCATCTCCCCGTCCGGCAGCCTGCACTCGCTCCGGGGCTTGATGCCGAAGGTCTCCTCCCCGGAAAGGGGCACCTGGATGTCAATATACTTGTCATGGACCTCGAGGCGGGCCTGCTGCGGGGTCTTCATGTCGCTGTCCACGATATTCACGAAAAGGTTGTCCCCGTCAAGGACGTGCTTCCCGTTCTCGAGCGCATTGAGATCATGGGTCTGGATGTACTCTATGGCCTTGGCATAATACGGGTTGTTCTTCAGTTTGTCTTCCATGGCTTCCAATGTTACATTAAAAATTTTCAGGAAATTTCCTGCAATATACGAATTTCCCCGCGTTTCCCGGTGCCTGTCTTGAAATTTGTTCAAAAATTTAAAAACAGTTTCTTATCTTTGCACCGGAAAGCCACAGGAAAGGGGGGCGCCCGAGACTTTGGCTCTCCATCCCGAACGGATTGCTCTGGTGTTGGAACTGGTAGACAAGAGGGACTTAAAATCCCTTGGGCAGAAATGCCCGTACGGGTTCGATCCCCGTCCGGAGCACAATCATCTGCGGTAAATCGCGAAAAATGCGGAACCGCTGCCTGACATAGAGGCGTATACGGCCCCTGAATCATACAGGGAGGCCTTCAGGCGTGAAAGCGCCGGATATTTTCTGAAGACAGTCGTCTCGAAAGCATTGAAGACATTATCCTTCCACTCCACGACCGGCAAGGCAAGGCGCGAAAGCAGCGGTGTTCCAGGCACTTCCGGAACAATCCCCCTGTAGGCGTCGGCGGTGGAGACGTGTATGCCTTCCGGAGCGACTATGCGGATCTCGTATCTGTCATGGAAGTCCGCCGGAAGTTCATACCCGGACAATATCTCCCCTCTCCCGCTGCCAAACATCGGCCTGTCATGAAGGAAGAAGGCACAGTCGCTCCCGAGCATGGAGGCATATCCCGACAAGGCCTCCCTGCCGAGACCGAGCCCGAAAATCGAGTCCATCATCGAGAGGGCGTAAGCCGCATCGGAGGAGCCGCCCCCGAGCCCGGCACCGACAGGAGCCGTCTTCTCCAGGAATATCTTCACCGGCCCGAGGGAGAAGCGGGAATCGAGAAGCCTGTATGCCTTCACGGTCAGGTCATCGAGGGGGTCCCAGTCCACCCCGTCCCGTTTCGCTATGGTAACCATCACCTTGCCGTCGTCTGAAATCGCCTGCACCAGCTGCCCATCCTCCCGGCTATATCCCGACATCATCGGGAACAGGGTGGTGCTGCAGTCGTCGGCCCGGACAATCTCGAGGGTATCGCAGAACTGGTGCGACGGAACGAATACGGTCTCAATGTCATGGAACCCGTCCTGCCTCTTGCGAAGGACGTCGAGACCGAGGTTTATCTTCACGTGCGGATGAGTGACCATATCAGAAATGCAGTCTTATGACATCTTCCATATAAGCAGAAACCCTGTCCCTGGTCTCGCCTCCCGGGAACCGTTCCAGGACAGGAGACAGGAAGGACAGCATCTGGAGCACCTTGGCCTCCTTTTCAGGGATGCCCCTCGAGCGCATGTAGAACTGTTCTTCCGCGTTCAGCTTCCCTATGGTCGCCCCGTGGGAGCACTTCACGTCGTCGGCATAGATTTCAAGCTGGGGAAGTGTCTCCACCCTGGCACTGTCCGAAAGCAGGAGGCTGTGGTTGGCCTGGTACGCCTCGGTCTTGAAGGCCCCCTGGTCCACAATGATCCTGCCGTAGAACCCGGCTTTCGCCGTCCCCGAGACTATCCCCTTGAACAGCTGGTCCGAAGTACAGTGGGGGACCTTGTGGTCCAGCTCGACATTTATCCGGACATCTTCACTGCCGGGGCACAGGTAAAGGCCGTACAGCCGGCAGCTTGCCCCCTCCCCGCAGAGCGCTACCCTCAGATCCAGGGAGGCGTCCGTCCCGGGAAGGACAAGGGCGGTCAGTTCAACGGAAGCATTCTCCAGCAGGGATATGTCCCTGCGGAAATCCTTCCCTGTAAAAATCCCGGTATCCCCGGCACTGCCGTCCGGGATGTGCAGCGGGCCGCCGTCCGACATTATGAACAGTATCTTGCGCGACTTTCCGGCACCGAGCGTCATTATCTCATTGTCAGCCATATCCGTCAGTTTATACTGTCATATCCGTCTTCCTCTATCATGGCCACGAGCTCCTTGCCTGCGGTCCTGACTATCCGTCCGTCCTTGAGGACATGCACGATGTCCGGGACGATGTAGTCCAGCAGGCGCTGATAATGCGTTATGACTATGGTGGCCTTCTCCGGGGTCTTGAGGGTATTCACGCCTTCCGCGACTATCCTGAGGGCATCCACGTCGAGCCCGCTGTCTGTCTCGTCCAGGATGGAGAGCACAGGGTCGAGCATGGCCATCTGGAATATCTCGTTCCGCTTCTTCTCACCTCCGGAAAAGCCGACGTTCACCTCACGTTTTGCAAATTCCGGCTTCATCTGCACCAGGGCCATCTTCTCTTTCATCAGTTTCAGGAATGCCGCGGCAGCCAGGGGTTCCTGGCCGAGGGCCTGCCTCCTGGAGTTCACTGCCGTCTTCATGAAATTCGTGATGGATACCCCGGGGATTTCCACCGGGTACTGGAAAGAGAGGAAGATGCCTGCCCAGGCCCTTTCTTCAGGGCTCATGGACAACAGGTCCCGGCCCAGGAATGTGACCTTGCCTCCGGTCACCGTGTACTGCGGCTTTCCGGCCAGGACGGAGGACAGGGTGCTTTTCCCCGCCCCGTTAGGCCCCATGACGACATGGACTTCTCCTCGCCTTATGGTAAGGTCCACTCCTTTAAGTATTTCCTTGTCCTCTACCGAGGCCTTCAGGCCTTCTATCTTCAGCAATATATCATTTTCCATAACAGGATTCCTTTTATTGTTCGTTTAAAGGTACTATGCTTTCCGCCGGTACAGCCTCGACCAGTTGTAAAGCGAGACTATGCCGTTGAGCAGGTAAAGTCCGCATACTACCGGCATGAATATGTGCCCCACGGAGATGTGCAGCCACATCTGGGTGATATTGACAAGCAGCCACGCTATCCAGCAGTCCCATTTCTTCAGGGCGGAAAGGAACTGTGCGACAAGTATGAGCACGGTCACACAGGCGTCGAGGTAGGGTATCGGGTCCGCCGGGAAGACTCCGGTGAACCACCTGTTCCCGAGCAGGCTGAGCAGCCAGCCCCACAAGGCGGCAAGTATGAAGACCGAGGAGATGGCGGCGATTCTCTGCGGCCAGGTCAGCTTCGAGACCTTCAGGGCCCTGTGGTCCGCGGAGCTTTCCTCGTCCTTACGGGGATGGGTCCACCTGTAGTGTCCGAGGATGTTGATGCCGAGGGAAATCGGCTGCAGGATGAGGCTCGCGTACAGATGCTTGTTCCAGAACATGAGGAACAGCAGTGTCGTGTACAGATACCCCACCCAGAAGTTGTATTTGCTGTTTCTTCCGGCCAGGACGACGCAGGTCAGCCCGAATATGGAGGTGACGAGGTCTATCAGCAGCACCGGGGTGTCCCCGCCTATGGTGAACAGTGTATAATTCAGTATATCCGACATAATCGTGCCTGTTTGTTAACCTACGGAGCCTTCCAGCGAGACCTGCAGAAGTTTCCTTGCTTCCACCGCAAACTCCATCGGGAGCTTGGAGAGCACTTCCTGGGCATATCCGTTCACTATCAGCCCTACCGCATCCTCCGGGCATATACCGCGCTGGTTGCAGTAGAACAGCTGCTCCTCGCTTATCTTGGAGGTTGTGGCCTCGTGCTCCACGACTGACGAGCTGCTGGAATTGATAATGTGCGGGAAGGTATGAGCCCCGCACCTGTCTCCTATCAGGAGGCTGTCGCACTGGGAGTAGTTGCGGGAATTCTCCGCCTTTGGCTCTATACGGACAAGCCCGCGGTAGCTGTTCTGGCTGTGGCCTGCGGATATCCCCTTGCTTATTATCCTGCTTCTGGTGTTCTTCCCTATGTGGATCATCTTGGTCCCGGTATCGGCCTGCTGCATATTGTTCGTGACGGCTACGGAATAGAACTCCGACGAGGAATTGTCCCCTTTGAGTATGGTGCTCGGGTATTTCCACGTGATTGCCGAGCCTGTCTCGACCTGGGTCCACGAAAGGTGGCTGCCTTCGCCTTTGCAGATGCCGCGCTTTGTCACGAGATTGAAGATTCCTCCCCTGCCCTGCGCGTCTCCAGGATACCAGTTCTGGACGGTGGAATACTTTACGTCGGCATCCTTCTCCACCACTATTTCCACCACGGCAGCGTGCAGCTGGTTCTCGTCACGCATCGGGGCCGTGCAGCCTTCAAGGTAGCTCACATACGAGCCTTCGTCCGCGACTATGAGGGTCCGTTCGAACTGTCCGGTGCCGCTTGCATTTATCCTGAAGTAGCTCGAGAGCTCCATAGGGCAGCGGACTCCTTTCGGGATATAGCAGAAGGAGCCGTCGCTGAAGACGGCAGAATTGAGGGCAGCATAGAAATTGTCCCCTGGAGGGACTACAGAGGCGAGGTATTTCCTGACGAGGTCAGGATATTCCTTTACCGCTTCGGAGAAAGGGCAGAAAATTATGCCTTTCTCGGCGAGGGTCTTCCGGAATGTGGTCTTCACCGACACCGAATCGAACACCGCGTCGACGGCGACCCCTGCGAGGGCCTCCCGCTCGTGCAGCGGTATCCCGAGCTTCTCGAAGGTGGCTTCCAGTTCCGGGTCTATCCTGTCCGGGCGGTCCTTTCTGGGCGCTGCAAAATAGATTATGTCCTGGAAGTCGATTTCCGGTATGGTAAGGTGTCCCCAGCGGGGATGCTTCATTTTCTGCCATCTGCGGAATGCGTCCAGGCGGAAGTCGAGGAGCCACTGCGGCTCTTCCTTCCGGGCCGAGATCATCCGTATGATGTCCTCGTTGAGCCCCTTGGGGAAGAATTCCTGCTCGACGTCGGTGACGAAGCCGTGCTCGTATTCCCGGGTTGCTATTTCTTTCAATATATCTTCTGACATGACAGTCTCTGTTCTTGGCCGGAAGGGCCACCGTCCCGGAACTCCGTTTCCGTCAGTGCGCCTTTCCTCTGGTTCAACCGGCAAAGATACTATTTTTTCGGGAACCGTATAACCAGCATACTCCGTCGACGGCGGGAGTGAGAGATTCCCGAGGAAAAATTTTCTGCATTTTCAAAAGGTCTGCCGGCTGTATGACTGAAAAATTCAGTAAATTCACACCGGAAAGATACATAAAAGTGTTCCGGGATTTTTTTAACAGCTTCTGACTACATAATAAAATGAAAAGATTGTACTTCTTTACATTGCTTATTTCCTTTATTTTCATGTATTCAAATATGCAGGGAGAGACATTGGAGTCTCCGGATTCGGCCTTGCGGCTGACCTTCGGGCTCGGGGAAAAGGGGGAACCTGTATATTCCCTTGCCTTCAGGGGGAAACCTGTAGTGAATGACAGCCGTATGGGGTTCGAGCTGAAGGACGGCCAACTGAAAGACGGCTTCAGCATCAGCGGAGTGTCCACCAGGACAATTGATGAGACATGGAGACCCGTCTGGGGCGAAGAGGCCCTGATAAGGAACCACTGCAATGAAATGACAGTCTCATTGATACACAAGCCTTCGGATATCCGTCTCGACATAGTGTTCAGGCTTTTCAATGACGGCCTCGGTTTCAGGTATGAGTTCCCTGTCCAGAAAAATCTTGTGTATTTTGTCATCAAGGATGAACTGACCGAGTTCGCCATGGCCGGAGACCATACGGCGTGGTGGATCCCGGGCGACTACGACACACAGGAATATGACTACACGAGGTCAAGGCTGTCGGAAATACGGGGTCTGATAGACGGGGCAATGTCCGGGAACATCTCCCAGACGTTCTTTTCTCCGGCCGGAGTCCAGACTTCCCTGCAGATGAAGACGGATGACGGCCTGTACATGAATATCCATGAAGCCGCACTTGTCGATTATCCGGCCATGCACCTGCTGCTGGACGACGGGACTATGGTGTTCAAGGCCCACCTCACACCGGACCCGAACGGCATGAAAGCCTATATGCAGACTCCGTGCACGACTCCGTGGAGGACTGTGATAGTTTCCGATGACGCCAGAGATATTCTCGCGTCCAGGATTACACTAAATCTCAATGAGCCTTGCAAGATAGAGGACACGTCGTGGATAAGGCCGTGCAAGTATATCGGGGTATGGTGGGAAATGATTACCGGGAAAAGTACGTGGTCCTATACGGATGATTTTCAGAGTGTCCACATTGACACGGACGACCTTGAAAAGGCAAGGCCCCACGGGAAGCATGGGGCAACGACCGGGAACGTGAAGAAATACATCGACTTTGCCGCGGAGAACGGGTTTGACGCTGTTCTTGTGGAGGGATGGAACATAGGCTGGGAAGACTGGTTCGGGAACATGAAGGAGAGGGTCTTCGACTTTGTCACCCCATATCCTGATTTCGATGTCAGGGAAATCCAGAGGTATGCCGCGGAAAAGGGTGTCGGGATGATTATGCACCACGAGACCTCCAGTTCAATCCGCAACTACGAGAGACAGCTGGACACTGCGTACCGTTTCATGAAGGAGCACGGCTACAATGCGGTCAAGTCCGGTTATGTCGGCAACATTATCCCGGAAGGGAACAACCACTACAACCAATGGATGGTAAACCATTATCTTTATGCCGTCAAAAAGGCTGCGGAATACGGGATAATGGTGAATGCGCATGAGGCAGTGAGGCCGACCGGTCTCTGCCGGACATATCCGAACCTTATCTGCAATGAGTCGGCTCGCGGCACCGAATACCAGGCTTTCGGCGGTTCCAGGCCTTTCCATGTCACGGTGCTTCCGTTCACGAGGCTGATCGGAGGTCCTATGGACTACACCCCGGGCATATTCGAGATGGACATTTCCAAAATCAATCCCGGGAATACCTCACACGCCAACTGTACTATAGCCAATCAGCTCGGGATATATGTAGTGATGTCGTCTCCTCTCCAGATGGCCGCGGACCTGCCCGAGAACTACATGAGATTCCCCGATGCTTTCCAGTTCATCAAGGATGTGGCCCTCGACTGGGAAAAAAGTGTCTATATTGAAGCTGAGCCCGGTGAATATGTCACTGTCGCGAGGAAGGCCAAGGGTACCGGCCAATGGTTTCTCGGGAACGTGAGCGGGGAAAAGGAGCATGTTTCCGAGTTTGTCCTGGACTTTCTTGAAAAAGGCAGGGACTATATCGCTACTGTATATGCGGATGCAGCTGATGCAGACTACTTGAAGAATCCACAGGCCTACACAGTCAAGGAGTACCGCTGCAATTCCAGGAGTGTCTTCAGGCAGAGGGCCGTCGCAGGCGGCGGATTTGCTGTTTCTTTCCGTGAAGCTGGCTCGGCTGACTCGGGGATAACGGAGATCCTGTGAGCGAGGGCAAGAGGGCGTATCTAAATATATTTCTGATAGTCATTCCTTTATAAGACTTCCGACTTTGGATATAAACTCCCGTACTGGCTCAAAGAGTGGCTGCATTTCTTTTGCTGTTGTAACATAAACGCAATTATAATCACTTTCCTCCCGCATCATCTGGAGGTTTGAGTACAGTTTGGAATCTTCTGCCGTGAATATGCCTGTCTTGACATAATTCTGCCCGAACATCAGTATTGCTCCTTTGTGTGTTCCTACTTTATATCCGTCCTTTATAAGAAGTGCTGACACTGCATGAAAAACTGCATAATAAAGCCTATTGGCAACGACATCCCAAAAATCCATTGAAGCATTGCCTTCCGCCTGTCTAAGACAAGAGCAAGCCCTTTCATATTCCATATTTACCATTATCTGGCGTTCTTCATCATTCAGTTTCATGCCAATACTATTCCGTCCTGTTCAACATTCTTGTAAAATGGAGTGAACGACATTTTTCTCCAACTTTCCTTTGTATAGATAATAGGGCTTATCAGTTCTCCTACATCCCAACTCAACGCACGGAATGGGTACGCCACCTCATCACGGTCTTGTTTTTCTATCTCCTGCTTGTCCAAAAGAATGAGCAAATCCCAGTCAGAATCTTCTCTGGCCTCATTCCTTGCCCGTGAGCCATACAGAATCAACTGCCCTCCTTTGGGGAGAACTTCTTTGGCTATCCGCTTGATTTCATTCAATATGTCGCTTGATGTCATACCCCTTTGGCTTATATGGCAAATATAAGTGAAAGCCGAGAGCAGAACAAATTTATTTGCTCTGCCGAGGCGCAGGCAGAGTCCTCTCCAATTCAATTCCCACTTTATCTGGAAACCAAACTCCCTCCTTTTCTTCCTGTTCTCGCTACTCATGAAGCAAGGCAGATAAATGATTTCTCTGTCTCAATCCACATTCCTGTCATAGTAGTGTTGTCTTTTTCCAGACGGCAATTTAAACAATTTGCTTCTAATGAAGTGTTTAGCATGGTAAAATTGCTTACACATCTGCTTACACAAAGTGCTGGAACAAGGGTGTAGCAGCCACACTAATGCTACAACCAGGGCACGAAAAAAGCACCTGCATTTTCATGCAAGTGCTTGAATCATAAAGGTCTTTCCAGACCGTTTCCGTGGTCCCACTTGGGCTTGAACCAAGGACCCCCTGATTATGAGTCAGGTGCTACTAACCAACTG
>JADIMQ010000021.1 GCA_017694655.1 Candidatus Cryptobacteroides merdigallinarum | reverse complement strand
ACATCATTCCCACTCTTCCGGGACCCTACGACATAGTGTACATCGATGCGGACAAGAGGCTGTACCACAAGTTCTATGACCTGGTCTTCGACAAGGTGCGGCCCGGCGGCTATATCCTGGCCGACAACGTGCTGTGGAGCGGGAAAACGGCTTTGGACGCCCCTCCTGCGGACCGTCAGACGAGCGCCATCCTGGATTTCAACCATACTGTCTCGGCGGACCTCAGGGTGGAGACGGCCGTCATCCCGGTCCGCGACGGTCTCGCCGTAATCCACAAAAAAAGGGTCTGACCGACATCGCGCCGGAGACCCGAATTTGACAGTCTTTTCCTAGGTTAGTTTCAGTACGCTGTCACTTACTGTTTTTACTCTTTCACGCGCTCGCCGTAGCTGCGGTCCACTGTGTTTACGCGGATCTTGTCGCCCTGGTTGATGAACAGGGGCACCATGATCTCGGCGCCGGTCTCCAGTGTAGCGGCCTTGAGGGCGTTGCTCGATGCAGTGTCACCCTTGACGGCAGGCTCGGTATAGGTAACTTCCAGTTCCACGTAGGTGGGAAGCTCGCATGTGAGGCACTTCTCCTCGTCGGCGAGGAACATCATCTCCACATACTGTCCCTCCTTCATCAGGTCTGCGTTCTCCACCATCTCCTCGGGGATGCTGACCTGCTCGTAGGTCTCTGTGTGCATGAAGTTGAAGCCCATATCGTCCTTGTACAGATAGGTGTAGGGCCTGCGCTCCACGTTGATGGGCTCGATTTTCTCACCGGCTGTGAAGGTCCTGTCGAGGATCTTGCCGTTCTCCAGGTTGCGGAGCTTGGTCTTCACGAAAGCGGGGCCTTTACCGGGTTTTACATGCTGAAACCAGATGATAGATACTGGTTTTCCTTCATAGTTGAAATACAGTCCGTTCTTGAAATCTGCTGTTGTTGCCATAAATCTGAAAAAATAGTGCGCAAATATAGCAAAAATTTTTATCCCTGCCACGGCCTCCCGGACATGTGTCTTGAAAAGCGCTCAGTGCAGGGAACCGTTTTGCGTCAGGCGGGATGCGGCCTCGCGGACAGCCTCGCGGGCCAGGAAGCGGGCGGCGGCACGCTCGGACTCACTCATGGACTCCTTGAAGGCGGGCATGTCGGCCTCAGCCAGAGGCTCTGCCGGGGGTGATTCCATCTTGAGCGGGTTGATGGGAGTACCGTTCTTCCAGATACGGAAATCCAGATGCGGGCCGGTGGAATAGCCGGTGCTGCCCACATAGCCGATGACCTGGCCCTGACGGACGCGGTCTCCGACATTCAGCCCCTTGCCGTAGCGGGAAAGATGCAGATAGGCCGAGGTGTATACCGAGTTGTGCTTGATTTTCACCATATTGCCCTCGGCCCTCTTATAGCCCTTGTAGACCACCACTCCGTCACCGATACTCATGACCTCGGTCCCAACAGGAGCCGCATAGTCAATGCCGGTATGGGGACGGACCTTGCGGGTGATGGGATGCCGGCGGCTGTAGGTGAAGCCGGAACTGATGCGGGTATAGCTCAGAGGGGCGCGGAGGAAGGCCTTGCGCATGCTCTCCCCCTTCTCGTTCCAGTAGTAGTTGCCGGTACCGTTGTCAAACCAGTAAGCCCTGAAGGAGTCGCCCCCGTGCCGGAACTCGGCATAGAGCACCCGCTCCACATCCAGTATCTCCCCGTCGCATACCGTCTTCTCGTACACGGCCTTGAAGGAGTCGCCCTTCTGCAGGCCGAAGAAGTCTATGCTCCAGGCATATATGTCCGCCAGGGATATGGCCAGCAGGGCCGGAGCGCCCGCATCGATGATATCCTGCCACAGAGAGTATTTTATCTCCACCTCCACATAGTCGGTCACGCTGGTGATATCCTTCTCGAAGACCTGCACCGACAGGGAGTCGCGCAGGGAGAAGACCACGTATGACGTGTTGTCCTTCTCGTAGACCACGTATGCCAGGGTATCCGGCTCACCCGGAGCGTAGTAGGCATGGTAGTGGTAGCCCACCTTGATCTGACGCATGTCGAAGACCCTCTTGGACTTGGCATCCAGGGCGTAGATATCGCTCTGGGATGCTCCCAGACGTGTCATCAGAGTGGAGAAGAACTCACCGCGGCGGATAGAGCCCTCCACCTTGCGGTAACGGGAGATGGGGATATTGTACTCGTAGATTTCCTGAACCGAATCCGCCGGAGCCGGAGCCGCTGCCGGGAGCTGAACCTCAGCTGTTTTCCGCGACTTCCCGGCATCCTGTTCCCTGGCCTGACGGCGCTCCTGCCGGAGTTCCTGCCGTTCCTCCTTCCGCAGCTCTCTCTCCCAGGAATCGGGCAATGCCCGGAACACAAAGATTATCAACAGTATTACGAATTCGACGGCCAGAGTGCCCAAGACACCGTAGATTGCACCTTGATACAGCCTGTCATTCAATAATTTATCCTTGAATTCACGAAGTTTCATGTAACAAAATTAGAAAATATTTTCAAATTGTGGAAAAAATTGTAATAAAGTGGAAAAATATGTAAAATCTTTTGTTAATTTTGCACCCATGACTAAGTTCGTAGGAGAATATAGGGCAAAGACCGACGACAA
>JADIMQ010000020.1 GCA_017694655.1 Candidatus Cryptobacteroides merdigallinarum | reverse complement strand
GCAATTGTGCTTTCACAAATTGCCGAGGTGAGGATATGGAAAAACTTCAGTTTAACCTGGACCCATCCTAACCCCCTGCACCCCCTAGTAAGCAATTTCATTGCTTTTCCTCGTTACGCCTCGGACATATCGGAATACATTCCGATATGCCACTCGGCTTACCACTTGGTTAGGGGATTTTGCTCCCTCCGGTCGCGGTCCCTGCGGGACTTTTTAGGGCTTTTGGGTCTCTTCTCGCCTCGTGCGCCTTGCCCTCCGCCCGTTCTGACAAACCGGCGTGGATGTACTCCTATTTCATCAGTTTTTCGGCCCAGTGGAAAATCAGGATTATCCTTTTACGGAGGACCCCGAGGTCAAGGGTGGAAGTGGTGTCGTAGGTCTTGAACGTGTTAAGGGTAATCCCCGAAGTGAAGAAGACCGCCGGAACCCCGTTGTCGGCAAAGACCTTCTGGTCCGAAATCCTGTAGAAAAGTTCTGTGAACCTCTCGCTCCCGTAGTAGGTTTCTGACAGCTCGAGACCGATGCCGTAGAACCTGTTGCATTGGGCCAGCAGCTGCCTGTCCTCCTTCTCCAGGGTATTTGTCCCCAGGGCTATAAGGTAATCCTTCCTGCCGGAGGCAAGCGGGGCGAGCGAACTCCCTATCTGTTCGAGATTTGCCATAGCATAGATCTTGTCAGGGGTGACCGGCTTCCCGGAGACAGGATCTTCCAGCTCCCCGTTCTCTATCATCCTCCAGAATGCCCCGGACCCGGCCATGTCCATCTCCTTGGCGTCGAATGCCACGAAGATGATGTTTTTCCCGTATATCCTTCCGGCAGTCCTCATGGCCGAGAACATCTCCGAAAGGCTCAGCATCGCCACGGTCCCGGAGGCATTGTTGTCCGCCCCGGGGTACATCTTCCCTCCGAGGATGCCGAGATGGTCGAAGTGGGCCCCTATTATTATATATGAGTCGCAGGGGCTGTCCAGGGAGCCAGGAAGCATCCCGACGATATTGTGCCCTACAAGACCATGCCCCGCGAAGATATGCTTGGCATAGGTTCCTCCGAAGGGTAGCAGCCCTGTGTCCCTGAACTGGCCGGCGATCCAGAACGCCGCCTCGTTGCCGCCTCTGGTACCGGTAGCCCTCCCCTCGCAGAGGGTGTCCGTCAGGAAGTCTATCCGTTTCCGGAGCTTCTCCTCCCATACGAGGTTGTTGGCGGCGCTGTCGTTCGTTATCCACAGGTTCTGGGAGCGCATCATCGTGCTACCGTTGAAAAACAGCAATATGGATGATATTATGAAATATACTGTCCTGATTTTATCCATTTTTTTGTTTTTAAGGCACGATAAATGATTATCTTTGTCGTCCGTCCGTTGCGGGCGGACAAAATTAGGAAATTTTTTACAGTGTCGGGTATCGTCCGGAAAATAATTGTGCTGCTGTTTTCGTCCTTCATCCTTTGGGGGGCGGAGGCTTTCGCGCAATATGACACGAATGTGTTTTTCTTCAGGGGACGACAGGCGATAATAGACGGGAAATATGCCGACGCCATAGAGAATTTCAACATCCTTGCCTCAATAGACTCGACGAACTACCTGACATATTTCTTCAGGGGCATAGCCAAGTACAATCTCGGGGATATCAGGGGGGCGCACAGCGACTTCGATACCTCGGTGAGGCTGAACCCGGTGTTCACTTCCGGCTACCATTACAGGGCGATAACCTCCAGCCGGGCCGGCAAATACGAGGATGCCCTGGCCGACTTCGAGAAGGCCATAAGCCTCAGGCCCGGTTTCGTGGGCCTGTATTTCAGCAGGGGAGTCACATACTTCCTTTCCCAGCAGTTCGACGAGGCTGTATCCGATTTCAACAGGTACATCAGGAAAGAGCCGAAGGACCCTTCCGCATTCCTCAACAGGGGGGCCTGCTACCTTTTCCTGAAGGATACGGTGAAGGCCCTGGACGACTACAACCGCGCCATAAAGCTCGACAGGTTCGACCCGGAGGGCTATATCCGGAGAGGCCGGGTATATGCCGCCAGACAGGATTACCAGGACGCGATTTCCGATCTTGACAGGGCCATAGAGCTGGACACCTCGAATACTTTCGCGTATTTCAACCGGGCCATAATGTATTATGAGACCCAGGACTACATAAAGGCCATGTCCGACCTGAACAGGGTGCTGAGGGACGAGCCGGGGAACGCCCTTACCCTGTATAACCGGGGGCTTATCAACGCCCAGGTCGGGGAGTACGAGGCCGCCCTGTCGGATATGGACAGGGTGCTGAACATCAATCCGGAGAATGTGCTCGCATATTTCAACCGGGCGTCCATCTTCATCGAGCTGGGCAGGTACCGGGACGCGCTCGAGGACTATGACAAGGCCATAAGCCTGTATCCGGATTTCGCGAAGGCCTATATGAACAGGGCATACGTGAAGAACATGCTCGGGGACTACGCCTCGTCCAAGGAAGATTATGACACAGCCCAGGAGAAAGTCCGGGAATACCGCAGGAAAAACGACGCCGGGGAGGCATCTTTCGCCGATACCACCAGGAAATACAACACCCTCCTCGCCCTGGATGCCGAGTTCGCCCAGAAGGACTTCAACGACGAGCTCCTGCAGCACAGGGACATAGACGTGCGCCTGCGTCCCCTCTACCGTTTCCAGCTCGCGGAGAGGCAGGCCGATGTCCAGTATGCCCTGGAGCACAGGTACGAGAATCCGCTCCTGCAGAGGTTCCTGTCCGATGCCCCCGTGGGGATGGTCCTGACGAGCCGGGATACCATGACAGTGGACGCAAGGATACTCGACCGGGCCGAACAGGTGCTGTACGGGCAGGTGACGGACGATGCCATGAACAGTTTCTGCCGCGCCCTGTATGAAAGTGACAGCCGCCAGTACAATTCCGCCCTCGGGTACTATGACAAGGCTATAGCCTCGCCGGACAGTTCGGGGCTCGGAATGTACTACAAGGCTTTCTATTATATGAACAGGGCTGTGCTCCGGGCGCAGATGATTGAATTCATATCCTCCATCGAGAGTAATGTCCAGGTCCTGACCATGGACGATTCCGGGAACACGAGGGCGAGGGTGAGGGACCAGATCACGCACCAGTACGACTATTCCGAGGCCATAGAGGACATGAGGTCCGCCATAGGGATTGTCCCGGACCTGCCTTACCTGCATTTTAATCTCGGGAACCTGTACTGCCTGTCCGCGGAGCACATAAACTCGATAGACAGCTACACCCGGGCGATAGAGCTGTATCCTTATATGGGTGACGCCTATTTCAACAGGGGGCTTGTCCTTATCTACCTGAAAGACAGGGAGAAAGGTTGTATTGACCTGTCCCGGGCCGGGGAGCTCGGCGTATCGGAGGCATACAGCGTGATAAAAAAATATTGTGAAGATGAGAACTGACGTGAATACGGGAGGCCCTGAAGGATGTTGAAGTTTTTCAGCCTGTCCAGCGGGAGCTGTGGGAACTGCTACTATCTCGGCAGCCGGGAGAAAGGTATCCTTATAGATGCCGGAGTGAGCCTGAAGCAGCTTAAAAAGGTGCTCCAGGCCAATGAAGTCGATATCGGGACGATAGCCGGCATCCTTGTCACGCACGACCATCTCGACCATATAAGGTTCCTGGGCACTTTCTGCAAGAAGCTGCAGAAGCCGGTGTACACCACCGGGGCTATCGGGAATGCCCTCCGGAAACATTCGTTCACCTCGGCTTTCTTCCCGTCCTGCGGCAAGGTCATCCCTGACGGTGGAGAGGCGGAAATCCCCGGCATTTCGGTCCGGTTCTTCGAGGTCCCGCACGATGCTACCCAGACCGTGGGCTACTCGATTCTCATGGACGGGCACAGGTTCGTGATAATGACGGACATGGGCCACCTGACGGACGAGGCGGCGGAATATGCTTCCAAGGCGGACACCCTTGTCATAGAGTCTAACTACGACATAGACATGCTCATGGCCGGACCGTATACCTACGAGCTGAAGATGAGGATAGTGCAGGGCTGCGGGCATCTCAGCAACGACGATTGTGCCGCGGCCTTGAAGCGGGTGGTGCACCCGGGACTGAAGAACATCTTCCTCTGCCACTTGAGCGAGAACAACAACACTCCGGAGAAGGCCTTCGCCGCATCGTCCGCCGCATTGTCGGAGGCCGGTGTCCCGAAAGGCTCCATACAGCTGCGGTGCCTGCCGCGCTCCTACCCGTCACCAGTCTTTTTCCTTTGAGCGACGTATGAGACACAACCCCACGATAAAGGATATAGCCAAGGAGCTGGGCATCTCGAAATCCACGGTCTCGAGAGCTTTGTCCGGGCATCCGAATGTCCGCCGGGAGACGAGGACGGCTGTCCAGGACATGGCGGCCGCCATGCGCTACAAGCCAAACTACATGGCGAGGAACCTGGGGAAATGACAGGGATTTTTCCTTTTTTTTAAGGAATTTCTTTTTTGCAAAGAAGATTTTCTCTTTTTTAAAGCCTTGCCCGGACATCCTCCATACTTTTGCCTTCCGACACAAGGTCGTGTCGCTGACATAAAAAGGAGGAAAAATGAAAAAGATTCTATCTGTTTTTACCGCTTCTGTGCTGGGCCTCGCCCTTCTCGCCGCCGGCTCATGCAGGAAGTCAGGCAAGGAGGATACCGCCCCGGGCACCCTGATGTTCCGGTTCGAGGGTAACCCGAGGGAGCTTTCCAAGGTCTCGCAGGAGCTGCCGGACACCAATGATTTCCTTATCACGGTGACTGACGGGGCAGGGAATGTCATATTTGACGACATCTACTGCAATCTGCCGGAGGCCATGGATGTGGAGCCGGGCAGCTACGGCATATTCGTCCGTTCGGAGGATTTCGGCGGGCTTGCCTTCTCGAGCCCGCAGTATGGTGACGAGCAATGCGTGGTGGTGCCGCCCGCCGGAATCATGACAGTGGAGCTCGGATGCAGGCAGATAAACTCCGGGATAAGGCTGGACATCTCCCCGGACTTCCTTACGGAGTACCCGGACGGTGTACTGTTCGTCAAGGCCGGGGACAGGAGGCTGATGTACTCCTATTCGGAGAAGCGTATCGCCTATTTCAGCCCGGGTTCCGTATCGGTCATCCTCAGCGACGGGGGAAAGGAGAGTGTCCTGCTTACGCGCACGGTGGCCGCCCAGGAAATCCTGACCCTGAAGGTGTCCGTGTCTTCCGGAGGAAGTGCCGCCTCGAAGGGCATCACCATAAGCCTCGACACCTCGAGGGTGTGGACCAATGAAACCTACCTTCTCGGGGATGAAGGCTCCAAGGGGGCGACGTATGAGGATGCCCTCACCGTCAGCCAGGCCCTTGCGAGTGTAGGAAGGGACGATGTCTGGGTCTCGGGCTTCATAGTCGGGGGAGACCTCACTTCTGCCGGGGCATCCTTCTCCCCTCCGTTCAAGTCCGCCTCGAACCTCATGCTCGGGCCGCGGTCCACGGCTTCTTCCCGGGACAACTGTATTGCAGTGCAGCTGCCGTCCGGCGATGTCAGGGATGCCCTTAACCTTGCCGAGAATCCTGGGATGCTCGGCCGGCTGGTATGTATCCACGGGGATATAGAGGGCTCCTATTTCAATATGGTGGGCCTCAAGAGCGTCTCGGATTTCGTTTTGAGGTAAGCCGGACCGGTGTTTGTCCGGCTGGATTTCCAGGTATTCGGAAGCCGTGTGCCTGGCTGACGCCTGAATATGGAGATTCCCTTTGTTAGAGTTAAATGGAACGGGGCTCCATCAGAACGAATAAAGAGGGTGACCCGAAAGGAATTTTCCTCTTTGAGAATTGGATATCTGGAACCGGACTCCATCAGAACGAATAAAGAGAGGAGGGGTCAAAGGCTGACCCCTCCTCTCTTTATCTTCCCGTCTGCAGGCTTCTACTGCTCGTCAGGCCCCTGGTTGTCAGGTCCGTTCTGCGGTCCCTGAGGGCCACCCTGGTACGGTCCCTGAGGCCCGCCCTGCTGTGCGCCCGCAGCCTTGGCCATATCTTCTGAAGCGGCATGCCATGCAGCCTCGAGTTCACTGTTGTATCTGTCGATATCCGATACATTCTGGTTCTTGACGGCCTCTTTCAGGTTGTTGAGGGCAGACTCTATTGCACCCTTCTTGTCTGCAGGAATCTTGTCCCCGTACTCCTTGAGGTTCTTCTCGGTCTGGAAGCACATCGCATCGGCGTTGTTGATCTTGTCGACCCTTTCCCTCTCGGCATTGTCGGCGGCCTCGTTGGCCTTGGCCTCGTCACGCATCCTCTTGATCTCGTCCTCGCTAAGTCCGGAGGAAGCCTCGATCCTGATGTTCTGCTCCTTGCCGGTGGCCTTGTCCTTTGCGGACACATTCAGGATACCGTTCGCGTCGATATCGAAGGTCACTTCAATCTGTGGGACACCTCTCGGGGCCGGAGCTATGCCGTCCAGGTGGAACTTGCCTATTTCCTTGTTGTCCTTGGCCATAGGCCTTTCTCCCTGAAGCACGTGTATTTCTACGGAAGGCTGGTTGTCGGCAGCTGTAGAGAATACCTGTGACTTCCTTGTAGGTATGGTCGTGTTGGACTCTATCAGCTTTGTCATCACTCCGCCAAGTGTCTCGATACCGAGTGAAAGCGGGGTCACGTCCAGAAGGAGCACATCCTTGACATCTCCTGCAAGGACACCGCCCTGTATGGCTGCACCGATGGCGACAACCTCATCCGGGTTCACGCTCTTGTTAGGGGCCTTCCCGAAGAACTTCTCCACGATGGCCTGTATGGCAGGGATACGGGTGGAACCGCCCACCAGCAGGACTTCATCTATGTCGGATGCAGTGTAGCCTGCGTCTGCGAGGGCTTTGCGGCACGGCTCTATGGTCTTCTGTATCAGGCTGTCGGCCAGCTGCTCGAATTTTGCCCTTGTCAGAGTCTTCACAAGGTGTTTAGGAATGCCGTCTACAGGCATGATGTACGGCAGGTTGATTTCCGTGGAGGTCTGGCTCGAGAGCTCTATCTTCGCTTTCTCCGCAGCCTCTTTCAGCCTCTGCAGTGCCATAGGGTCCTTCTTCAGGTCTATGCCGCCGTTCTCGGCCGCGAACTCGGAAGCCAGCCAGTCTATGATTACCTGGTCGAAGTCATCACCGCCGAGGTGGGTATCACCGTTGGTGGATTTCACTTCGAAGACACCGTCTCCGAGCTCCATGATGGAGATATCGAATGTACCGCCTCCGAGGTCGTATACGGCTATCTTCATGTCCTTGTTCTTCTTGTCAAGGCCGTATGCAAGGGCTGCTGCCGTAGGCTCGTTTATGATACGCTTCACATCCAGGCCCGCGATTTTTCCGGCTTCCTTGGTAGCCTGCCTCTGGGAGTCCGAGAAGTATGCCGGAACAGTGATAACTGCTTCGGTGACGTCCTGCCTCAAGTACTCTTCAGCGGTTTTCTTCATCTTCTGGAGAATCATTGCCGAAATCTCCTGAGGGGTGTACAGCCTGCCGTCGATGTCGACCCTCGGAGTGTTGTTGTCTCCGCGGACTACCTTGTACGGCATCCTTTCCACTTCCTTGGTCACCTGGTCGTAAGTCTCGCCCATGAACCTCTTGATGGAAAATACTGTCTTGTGAGGGTTGGTGATGGCCTGCCTCTTTGCAGGATTTCCTATTTTCCTTTCACCGCCTTCGGTGAAGGCTACTACTGAAGGCGTCGTCCTCTGGCCTTCGTTGTTTATGATAACAGTAGGCTCGTTGCCTTCCATGACTGCCACGCATGAATTCGTGGTTCCCAAGTCAATACCAATGATTTTTCCCATAATATGTTTCTCCTTATTTTTATTTTCAATTTCGTGTCTCCCCGTCCGGCCTTCCATGTCCGTCTGCGGAGACGATTCCGCTATAATCTAAACCTGTGCCACTGTCCCGAAGGTCGTGTTTTTATGCCAAAATGTCAGTCTGCAAGCGGGATGATGTCAGGAGCTATCTGGGATTTTATGCCAGAATTTATATATTTGTCAGAAAATTCAACAGATGCAATACAGGAGACTGACAGACGAGGAATATGCGGATGCTGCCGGACGGATACTCTACGAGGACAACCACCTGCTGATTGTCAACAAGAAAGTAGGGGAGATAGTGCAGGCCGACATTACCGAGGACGAGACCCTGACCTCGTTCTACAAGTCATTCATAGCCATGCGTGACGGGAAGGAGGGGAGTGTCTTCATAGGTGTCCCGCACCGGCTCGACAGGCCGGTCAGCGGCATTACCATACTTGCAAGGACTTCCAAGGCCCTTGCAAGGCTGAACGACATGTTCCGTGTGGGGGACATACATAAATATTACTGGGCTCTCGTCTGTTCTGCCCCGCCCGAGGACTCCGCGAGGCTTTCTGGATATATCTGGAGGAACGAGGAGCGTAACAAGTCTTACATGTGCCCTCCCGGTGCCCTCCGCAGGAATGCCAAGTTCGCCGAACTCGAATACCGGCTGCTGAAGCCTACCGACAGGTACTGGCTCCTTGAAGTGCGCCTTCTTACCGGACGCCACCACCAGATACGGTGCCAGCTTTCAGACATCGGCTGCGTAATCAAGGGTGACCTTAAATATGGTGCGCCCCGGTCCAATCCGGACGGCGGTATCAGCCTGCATTCCCGGAGGGTGGAGTTTGTCCATCCGGTGAGGAAGACGGAGATGGTTATCACTGCTCCGTTGCCGGCGTCGTGGGGAGCTGTCTGTGATGACGGGCAGCCTGATGCCCTGCAGCCGGATCTCGGGTGAGGTCATCCCTTGTCCCAGGTCCGGTACGGGAATGACGAGAGCATGGAATTGTAATAGCGGCGGTCCCCGGTAACCTCCTCTCCGAGCCATTCCGGACGCCCGAAGGTGTCCTGTTCGGACCCGAGTTCTATTTCGGCGACCACAAGGCCCTCGTTCTCCCCGTGGAATTCATCCACTTCGAATATCCTGCCCCCGAACGGTACTATATACCGTGTCTTGTCTATTATGCCGCCCTGGCAAAGGAGGAACAGGTCTTCGGCATCTTCGGCGGAAATCTCTTTCTCCCATTCGTACCTGCTCATGCCGCTGGCGCTCCCTGCGCCCTTGATGGTGAGGAAGGCCTTGTCGTCACTACGCCTTACCCTTACGGTCCTTCCCTTGTCCTTGCAGATGTAGCCCTGCTTCATCTCGTGGCTTTCCGTCGCCGCAGACCTGTAGGAGCTGTCCCTGACGGTGAATTTCCTTTCTGTCTCTATGTGCATGGCAATTTCAGTTGAGTACTGTGTCACATCAGGTATCCGGACATGTCCCGTCCAGCGGCCATCCCCTCGCGAATCTCCGTAGACGATATGTCCACAAGGGGTGCACCCGCTATCCTGACCGTACATGGGAGGTGCGCTTCCGAAAATTCCTTTTCAAGGTTCCCCTTGATGGCCTCCGCGTCGAAACCCTTCCTCGGGAAGACCACGACCCCGTATTCCGACAATATCCTCCTGTAGTCTTTCCAGTTGTGCAGGTTGGCGAGGTTGTCGGCCCCGACGACGAGGGAGAAGCTGTTCCCCGGCTCCCTGGCTTTCAGTGCGTCGAGTGTCCTGATTGTGTATTGTGGCGATGGCATGCCCAGCTCTATGTCGTCTACCTTCACCTTCAGGCTGTATTTCGATACCGCCCGGCATGCCGCCTCGTAACGGGCCCTCGCGCTGTCCGCGCTTATCGTGTCTTTAAGCGGGTTCTTGGGCGAGACGACAAGATATACCATGTCGAAATCCATATTCCGGGTCAGGTACAATATAATGGCCATGTGGCCGATGTGCAGTGGGTTGAAAGTCCCGGAATAGACTGCCACTTTCATTTCCTTGCCGGACGTATGTCCCTTTCTATGAAATCCACGACAATCTTTTCCGCTTCGGCGTATGCCGTCTCCAGGTCGTCGTTGATGAGTTCGCAGTCGAACTTTCCGGAATACGTCATCTCCTCGGCGGCCTTCGCGACCCTTTTCTCTATGGCTTCCGCGCTGTCGGTCCCGCGCCCGATGAGCCTGCGCCTCAATTCATCCACGGATTTCGTGCGGATGAACACCGACAGTGCGTTGTCCCCGAAGATGCGCTTCAGGTTTATCCCGCCCTTCACGTCTATGTCGAAGATTATCACGTGCCCCTTCGCCCATATCCTGTCGACCTCGGACCGGAGGGTACCGTAGAACGAGCCCGGGTAGACTTCCTCGTACTCGACGAACCTGCCTTCTTCTATCATTTTCCTGAATTCCTTCTCCGGGAAGAAATAATATTCCCTCCCGTCCTGCTCGTTGCCGCGCGGAGCCCTGGAGGTTGCCGAAACCGAGAATTCAAGTTCCGGATGACGGCTGAGGATATAGTTCACGATGGTGCTTTTGCCGGACCCGGAGGGGGCCGAAAATATGATTACCTTATTTTCCATAATCTTTTTTAATTCTGCAAAATTAATTATTTTTGCGAGGATTTGGGAAAAACGGGACCTTTTTGTTGCGGCATGGCAGCGTGCGGGTCCTGCATGAAGATTGGAATTTCTTTAATTATTAAGGTTATGGTATCTTATAAGAATCTGGGCCTTGTGAACACCAGAGAAATGTTCGCCAAGGCCATCAACGGGGGTTACGCTATCCCTGCATTCAATTTCAACAACATGGAGCAGCTCCAGGCTATCATCCAGGCCGCAGCCGCTACAAAGTCCCCTGTGATACTCCAGGTGTCCAAGGGAGCGCGCAACTACGCGAACCAGACCCTTCTCCGCTATATGGCGGAAGGCGCGGTGGAATATGCCAAGGAGCTCGGATGGGAGCATCCGCAGATTGTCCTCCATCTGGACCACGGCGATTCTTTCGAACTCTGCAAGAGCTGCGTGGACATGGGCTTCTCTTCCGTAATGATTGACGGGTCCCATCTTCCGTACGACGAGAACGTGGCCCTTACCAGGAAGGTTGTGGAGTATGCCCATCAGTTCGATGTGACTGTGGAAGGCGAACTCGGTGTGCTTGCCGGTGTAGAGGATGAGGTACAGGCAGAACACCATACATATACCAGGCCGGAGGAAGTGGTAGACTTCACGTCAAAGACAGGATGCGACTCCCTGGCTATCTCTATCGGGACATCCCACGGCGCATACAAGTTCAAGCCGGACCAGTGCACCCTCGACCCGAAGACGGGCCGCCTTGTCCCTCCGCCACTCGCATTCGACGTGCTTGACGGCGTAATGAAGGAGCTGCCTGGATTCCCTATCGTGCTCCACGGTTCTTCATCCGTGCCTCAGGAGTACGTGGACATGATCAACAAGTACGGCGGAAACCTCGAGGCTGCCATCGGTATTCCGGAGGAGGAACTCCGCAAGGCTGCCAAGTCCGCTGTCTGCAAGATTAATATTGACTCTGATTCCCGTCTCGCAATGACGGCTGCCATCCGCAAGGTGTTTGCAGAGAAGCCGGCCGAGTTCGACCCGCGCAAATACCTCGGTCCTGCCCGCGACGAGATGAAGAAGCTCTACGAGCACAAGATCATCAATGTGCTCGGGTCGGACGGGAAAGCTGAATAGGCCCGGCGGCCTGCCCTTGCCGTCCCGAGTCCGCGTTAACTCTGCCAGGGCAGCTGCAGGCAGTTGTCCGGCCTTATGCGGGACACATGGGCGATGACGGTGATACAGGGCCGGTCTTTCGGCGAAAAGACCTTGGAGAGGGTGACTGGAAAGGGAACTTTCGGCCACCCTTTTTCTTTGTGACGAAGTTGAAACAGTTTCTGTATTGGATTATGATTACAAGCGAAGATGTATTGAGGATAGCCGGCAGGGTGTCGGCGACATTTGAAGGAGTTTCGGAAGAGGAGGCACGTTCTCTTGTATCCGCACCTGTGGATGCCTTGCAGGAAGGGGCCGCCAGGATTACGGGAAAATGTGCATCGAAGGTGTTCGATACCTGTTCCATAATTAACGCCAGGTCCGGCCGCTGCCCGGAAGACTGCAAGTGGTGCGCCCAGTCCGCCCGTCACCGTTCCGTTGTCCCGGAATACGGACTTGTCGGTGTCGACAAGCTTGTCGAGGCTGCCGGGTTCAGCAAGGAGAAGGGTATCCGCCGCTTCTCGATTGTCACCAGCGGGCGGAAGCTTGGCGATGCGGAGGTGGAGCAGGTCTGCTCGGCTGTCAGGGAGCTGGCTTCACGGGTGGACATCAGCCTGTGTATCTCTGCCGGCCTGCTGTCCGCCAGGTCCATGGCTGCCCTGGCCGAGGCTGGGATCACAAGGTATCACTGTAACCTGGAGACGGCACCGTCGTATTTCGGGGAGCTCTGCACGACCCATTCCGTTGAGGACAAGATAAGGACGCTCGAGGCCGCGCGTGAGGCCGGGCTCGAGATATGCAGCGGCGGAATCATCGGGATGGGGGAGACCATGGAGCAACGTATCGAGCTCGCCATCCTGCTCAGGAGCCTCGGCGTGAAGTCTGTCCCTGTAAATATCCTTGCTCCCATAAAGGGGACTCCACTGGAGGATGTCCCCCTTATGGGAGAGGACGAAATATTGAGGACTATCGCCATATTCCGCTTCATCCTGCCGGATGCCGCGCTGCGGTTTGCAGGAGGCCGGGCCAGGCTCTCGGAGGAGGCGGTCCTGACGGCTTACCGCATCGGTATCAACGCGTCTATAATGGGAGACATGCTCACGACTGCAGGGGCGGACATAGACACGGATATGGAAAGGATACACAGGTACTACGTCACAGACTGAAAATATGTCCCGGATGCCATGAAGTGCCGGATATATGCTGTAGCTTTACAGGCGGAACGGGACCGGAGATGTGAACGTGAGTGTCTCGCCGGTCCTCGGATGCCTGAATGCCAGCAGAAAGGCGTGCAGCGCAAGCCGTCCGAACGGGTTGCTGCGTGCTCCGTATTTCCTGTCTCCGGCTATTGGGTGGCCTGCCGCGGCGAACTGTACCCTTATCTGGTTTTTCCGTCCTGTTTCCAGTTCAATTTCTGTCAGGGCCAGCCCGTTCTCCTGTCTGATAACCTTATAGCGGGTTATGGCCTTCTTTCCGCCGTTGTCTCTTGTGGATGAGCTCATCTTCAGGGATCTTGGGTTTTCCTTGAGCCATGATACGATGCTTCCTTCCATATCCTTGAAGCTGTTTTCCGCGACAGCCGCGTATTTCCTCGCCACGATGCATTCGTTCCAGTGTTCCTGCATCGCCATCTTCGTCTGCTCGTCTTTTGCGAACACAAGCAGCCCTGACGTATCCCTGTCGAGCCTGTGGACGATGAATATGCGCCCTTGCCATGTCTGATGCGCATAGTCAGTCAGGATTGAGTATGCAGTGGCTTCTCCTGTCTGTCCGGTGGATATGGAAGGCAGGCCGCTCCTCTTGTCGGCTACTATCAGCCACTGGTCTTCATATATGATTTTAATATCCTTGCAGGACAGGGTCCGTGGCTTTTTCCCGTGGAGTACGCATATCCTGTCACCGGCTTCCAGAGGAAAGTCGAATGCTGTCCGGGCCTTTCCGTTGACTTCGACCATCGAGTGGGCGAGGAGTGACTTTATCTTTGTCCTGCTTTGCGGCGCAAGTGCCGCGCAAAGATATTCCAGCAGGGGTGAGGCATATTTGACGGTGATTTCCATTATTGTTGAAGTTTTCCGGCAGGGTCATTTTTTCATGCGTTTCTCGAATCTGAAGTATTCATTGTGGACCTGTATCCCGAACTGTTCCGCAATGGCAATGGAAAACACTTTCCTGACATCTTCCAGGAAATCGTGGAGGTCCTGTGCGTCCAATGGTTTCAGTGAGATGTTCATCGCTTGTCCGATAAGGTTGACTTTTTACAGAGTCCCGGTAAAGATGGCAAAATAATCCGATGTATACAAGCGGCGCGGATTATGACCATTCCTGGTCCGGCCCCGTTATAAAACAAAGAATCATTACCTCATTACCCCAGGCTTCCGGCCTGGGACATAAAACAAGAAGGGGATGACCCAAAAGCCTTAACAAGTCCCGAAGGGACCGCACCGGGTAGGTGCGAGATCCCCCTAATAGGGGGTGCAGGGGGTTAGGATGGGGCCAGTCTTTCGAAGAAAGACGTTTGAGGGTGACACAA
>JADIMQ010000019.1 GCA_017694655.1 Candidatus Cryptobacteroides merdigallinarum | reverse complement strand
GCGGCAGGACGGGCGGTCTGCAAGGCGCGTCAGGCTATGAACCCGGAGCATACTGAAGTATGTGAGGATTTCATAGTCCAGACAGCAACGCCGCACCCCGCCCGTCCTGCCGTGCCAGATCAGAATTTGACACCCAAGGCAATATAGAACTGCATCCTGTTCAACGTCCCCGTATCCGCCAGATCCCCCTTGAACCTGTTCATGAGCCCATAGTCGAATCCGCCCTTGACAGTGATGAACTTGATGAGGTCCAGGCCTATGCCGCCGCCCATCAGTACATCGAAACGGTTCATCCTTTCAGACGGAAGGTATTGGTTGAGAGTATTGTTCAGGATATCATCGGAAATTCCGTTGGCACTGACATTGCCGGAATATCTGTTGTAGCTGACGCTGCCGTTGAACTGCTGTCCGAGCAGGTCTCCGGAGACAGACAGCTTGTCGGAGGCCACGAGCCCGAGGGACAGGGTAGGTCCGGCAAAGACATAGACGCCGAAGGCAGGGACGATGCTGAACGTATATTTAATATGGATAGGGATATTGAGGGCATGTTCGGTATAGCTCCCTGTCATGTTGAATCCGGTGCCTTCTTCCGAAGACATGGAGTTCAGGTAGGAATAATAGAGCCCAGGCTGGATCGAAAGGCCGGCAAAGAGCCTGACATCATTGTTTACACCTACGTAGAACCCGTTCATAGGCTCGCCTTTAGTGGATTTGTCAGAGCCGTTGAGCTTGGTCTTATAGGAAGAATTGAGGTAGCCGAGGTCCACTCCGCTCTTTGCGGAAACCGGCATCGCGATAAAGGTGCATACGGCAGCAGCCGCGATAATGTTCAAGATTTTTTTCATACTTATCATATTTTATACTTCGTATACAATCACGCTGCGCCTCGGCATAGCCAGAATAAATTCTGCCTCTGCTCTCGGCTTGCAGTTTATTTTAAACTTCGTTTATAATCACGCTGCGCCCCGGCATGGCAACAATTAATCAGCCCCTGCACCAGGCCCGCAGTTCCTTGATTTCCTGCACCGGTATCCCATGGCTTGAGGATAT
Organism: Candidatus Cryptobacteroides merdigallinarum; assembly: GCA_017694655.1. GTDB lineage: Bacteria > Bacteroidota > Bacteroidia > Bacteroidales > UBA932 > Cryptobacteroides > Cryptobacteroides merdigallinarum. The sequence goes on along the minus strand of JADIMQ010000019.1, from coordinate 7,491 downwards.
CCCGGCTACATGACTAAAGATGCAGGTCCTTCTACAAATGTAACAAGCATGCCCCGTTTTTCAAAAATTTTTTATGTAACTTGCGGGACAAAGCCGATCTCTATCATATCTGCTCTATGGAAAACAACATCGATGACAAGGAACTGCTCGGGAAAGTGTCCTCCGGCTCGGAGGAAGCATTCGACTACATCTATCTCCGGTACTCGCCCGTGGTCACGTCGTACGGGAAGCCCTACTGAAGGACAGGCACACCGCGGACGACATCTGCCACAACATTTTCGCACGGCTCTGGGAGAAACGCAGTTCACTCTCCGGGATCAGGTCCCTGAAGGCCTATCTGTTCACGGCCACGAAGAATGCCGTTTTGCCTCATGTTTCCATATCTTCGGCTGCGTCCGTCGGGGATCTTGCAGGTCTCGGGGCCGAGCCTCTGTTCCAGATAAGCACCTCACGGTACTACGACGGGACTGCCGGCAGCACTGCCTTGTCCTCGGCAATAAGGGAAAGGGGGTTTCTGCGTGTTCTCGAATCTCCTGGACTACGATGCCGGGGTTCAGAAAGGAAAGACGGACGCCCTGGAGAAATTCGTCGAGGCCAGGATAGATTTCCTGCAGACCGACTACGGGGACAGCCCGCATGTCCAGAACTTCCTCCAGTCCAGAGGCCTGCGGCAGTGATGTTCCGGGGCAGCCGGGAAACGGGGCAAGTCCCGCAGGGACCGCGGCAGGGGAGAGGAAATCCTCCTGCGGGCGCCAGAAATATGTCCTGTCTTTCTCCGCAAGACGTTTGAAGACGTTTGAAACTGTTTTGAAAACTTCAAAACAGTTTCTTATTTTTGCACCAAGGAATCGGACATTTTATGCTTAGAAAAATCAGAATCATTGCAGCGGCGGTTGTCTTCGCTGCAGTAACCTTGCTTTTCCTCGACTTTACAGGCTCCCTGCACAGATGGCTCGGATGGCTGGCGAAAATCCAGTTCCTCCCGGCCGTGCTTGCCTTGAACTTCGGCGTCGTGGCCTTCCTTGTGGTGCTGACACTTCTTTTCGGCAGGGTCTATTGTTCCGTAATATGCCCTCTCGGGGTAATGCAGGACATCATTTCATGGATACACGGCAGAACCAGGAAGAAGAACAGGTTCAGGTTCTCGTGGTCCCCGGCCAGGAACTGGCTTAGGTACGGGGTCCTGGCCGTCTTCATCATAGCCCTTGTTGGGGGAGCGGCTTCCTTCACGGCACTACTCGCCCCTTACAGTTCCTACGGCAGGATTGTCAGCAACCTGTTCGCTCCCCTGTACCGGTGGGGCAACAATCTGCTGGCCTTCATCGCCGAAAGGGCGGACAGCTACGCCTTCTACAGTATTGAGGTGTGGCTCAGAAGCCTTCCGACCTTCATCATCGCTGCGGTGACATTCATAGCCATATTCATCCTCGCGTGGAAGAACGGCAGGACATACTGCAATACGGTGTGCCCGGTTGGTACCGTACTCGGCTTCCTGTCGAGGTTCTCCATGTTCAGGCCGGTCATCGACACCTCGAAGTGCCGTAACTGCGGCCTGTGCGGAAGACAGTGCAAGGCTTCCTGCATAGATATGGCGGCCCACAGGATAGACTACAGCCGTTGCGTGGACTGCTCCGACTGCATCGGGGCCTGCAACGAAGGGGCCATAAGCTACAGGGTAGCATGGCAGGCCGGAAAGAAGAAAGAGGAAGGGTACCCCGGCGGGACGCCGCAGGACGGTGCTGGCGGCAGGAACGGCAGAAGGGCCTTCATCGCATCCTCTGCGGTGGTCCTTGCGGCAGCCACGGTCAAGGCCCAGGAAATGAAAGTGGACGGAGGTCTCGCCGAACTTCAGGACAAGAAAGTCCCGGTGCGCAAGACCAGGCTCGAACCGGCCGGCTCGCTGAGCCTGAACCATTTCGCGCAGCACTGTACAGCCTGCCAGCTGTGTGTCAGCGTATGTCCGGAGAATGTCCTCAGGCCGTCCTCCTCGCTGATGACGCTCATGCAGCCTGAAATGTCCTTCGAGAAGGGATGGTGCCGGCCGGAGTGTACAAGATGCTCCGAAGTGTGTCCGTCCGGTCCTATCACCCCGGTCACCGCAGAGGAAAAGTCCTCGATACAGATAGGCCATGCCGTAGTGATATACGACAACTGTGTCGTGAATACGGACGGCGTATCCTGCGGCAACTGTGCCAGGCATTGTCCTGCAGGAGCCATAATGATGGTCAGCAAGGACCCGGACAGCAAGGACTCTTTGAGGATACCTGCAGTGAATACGGAAAGGTGCATCGGTTGCGGCTCCTGCGAATACCATTGCCCGGCAAGACCGTTCAGCGCCATCTATGTGGAAGGAAACGAGGTACACAGGAATATCTGACGAAAAAAGTTTATCTATGAAGCAGGGATACAGAAACCAGGACGGCATCCCCTCGGATGACGGCAGGATAAGCAGAAGGGAATTTTTCAGGACGGCAGGATCGGCTGCGGCAGTACTCGGGACTGTGGCGGCGGGCTGTGCCGGAAACGGCGGAGGTGCATCTTCCGCGGAAACTGCGGCCGGGCAGATGACTTTCCGGACCGACCCGGGCACAGGGGACAAGGTCTCGCTTCTCGGCTACGGATGTATGAGATGGCCGATGACAAAGGACGGGGAAGGAAAGGAAATAATAGACCAGGCAGCGGTAAACAGGCTAATTGACACGGCGATGGCGCACGGGGTGAATTACTATGACACCTCCCCGGTGTACTGTCAGGGCCTGTCGGAAAAGGCGACTGCAACAGCCCTGTCGCGGCATCCACGCGACTCGTACTTCATTGCCACTAAACTCTCTAATTTCAGCAACTGGACCAGGGAGAACTCGTTGCTGATGTACAGGAAGTCCTTCGAGAACCTTATGACTGACCATATAGACTACTATCTCCTGCATTCGGTAGGCGGCGGGGGAGTAAAGCGTTTCAACGCCAGGTATATGGACAACGGTGTCATGGATTTCCTGATGAAGGAGAGGGAAGCCGGCAGGATAAGGCATCTTGGGTTCTCGTACCACGGGGACACCAGGACTTTCGACCATATCCTTGACCTCCACGGCAAGGTGCACTGGGATTTCGTGCAGATTCAGTTGAACTATGTGGACTGGAGGCACGCCTCCCGCGGGAATGTGGACGCGGAGTACCTCTACGGGAAACTTGTGGAGAAAGGTATCCCGGCCGTCATCATGGAGCCTCTTCTCGGCGGCAGGTTGAGCAAGGTCCCGCCACATATAGCGGAACGCCTGAAGGAGAGGGACCCGCAGAGCAGTGTCGCGTCCTGGGCCTTCAGGTTCGCAGGCACTTTCCCGGATGTGCTCACCGTGCTCAGCGGAATGACATATATGGAGCATCTCGAGGAGAACATACGTACCTATTCTCCTCTTGTGCCGCTGACGGAGGAGGACCTCCGTTTCCTCGAGGAAACCGCTGTGCTCATGAAGCAGTATCCTACAATCCCGTGCAACGACTGCAAGTACTGCATGCCGTGTCCTTACGGCATAGACATCCCGGCAATCCTCCTGCATTACAACAAGTGTGTCAACGAAGGGGACATCTCCCAGGATGCCATGTCGGAAAACTACAGGCGAGCCAGGCGCAGATACCTCGTCGGCTACGACAGGGCCGTGCCCGAGGCAAGACAGGCGGACCACTGCATAGATTGCGGGCAATGTGTCCCGCACTGTCCGCAGAACATCAACATTCCGAGGGAGTTGTTCCGGATTTCCGAATACGTGGAGAAGCTGAAACGCAGTCTCCTGTAAGGGATTCCCGCCTTTCTGCCGCCATAATGAGGCCGGTCCGGGAAGTCCGGCGAAGTCCCGCATGGACCTGCGGACAGATATTGTAAAGTTTTTATTGCTATCTTTACAGAATCGATTCATTCGTCTGTAAACAGGAAGATATATGGAAAGGACATTGGTAATCCTTAAGCCCGGCACTTTGCAGAGAGGCCTTGTCGGGGAAGTTATTTCACGTTTCGAGAAAAAGGGTCTCAAGCTCGTGGCCATGAAGATGGTGCAGCTGACCCCGGAGATACTGGACGAGCATTACGCCCACCTGAAGGACCGCCCGTTCTTCCCCTGGCTGAAGGCCGGCATGATGGCAGCCCCGGTGATTCTGTGCTGCTGGGAAGGGTATGAGGCCGTAAAGACGGTGCGCGATATGGCCGGGGCCACAAATTCCCGCAAGGCTCTTCCTGGCACCATCAGGGGCGACTACGGAATGAGTTCCCAGGAAAACATAGTGCACACGTCGGACTCTCCGGAAAACGCTGCTATCGAGCTTGACCGCTTCTTTTCGCCGGAAGACTACTGCGAGTATCCTTCCCCGCTGGAGCAGTACCTCTACGCCCCTGACGAGAAGTGACAGTCAAATCCTACTGACATAATCCTCACCTCGGCAATTTGTGCAAGCACCAATTGCTCTCTGTTCGTCAATGGTTTCGAAGAAAGACGTTTGAGGGGGTGACCCGAAAGGAAATTTTCCTCTTTGATAATTGAATATTTGGAACCGGACTCCATCAGGAGTACGAATAAAAAGAGGGCGAGTCTGACTTTTGACCCGCCCTCTTTCTCTTTATGTCAAATAATCAGTCCGGCTATTTCGAGGACTTCTTCTCCGGGCGTCTGCCGCCGCTGCGTCCGTTGTTGTCACGGCGCGGTCCGCGGTCGCCCTGCGGTCTTGGCCTGCGTTCAGGCTCAACGTATCCTTCCGGCTTCTCGATGAGGGCTCTGCGGGAAAGGCGCATCTTTCCGGTCTTTTCGTCGATCTCGAGGAGCTTCACATCCACTTCGTCGCCGATGTTCAGGACATCCTCAACCTTGTCGGTCTTGCCCCAGTCGAGCTCGGAAATGTGGAGAAGGCCCTCTTTGCCAGGGAGAATCTCGACGAAGGCCCCGAACTCAAGGATAGACACCACCTTGCCATGGTATACCTCCCCGACCTCAGGCACAGCGCAGATACCGTTGATCCACTCGAGAGCCTTGTCCATTGCGTCCTTGCTCTCCCCGAAGATGTCCACGATACCTTCCCCGTTCTCCTCGGTGATGGTGATTGTAGTGCCGGTCTCCTTCTGTATCTTCTGGATGACTTCCCCGCCTTTGCCGATGACGGCACCGATGAAGTCGCCAGGGATGCGTATCTGGACGATGCGCGGAACGAACGGCTTGTAGTCGGCTCTCGGCTCGCTGATGCACTTCATCATTTCACCCATGATGTGCAGCCTGCCCTGACGAGCCTGTTCGAGGGCCTTCTCCAGGACCTCGTATGACAGCCCGTCCACCTTGATGTCCATCTGGGTGGCCGTGATGCCGTCCTTTGTCCCGGTTACCTTGAAGTCCATATCCCCGAGGTGGTCCTCATCGCCGAGGATGTCGCTCAGGATAGCGTACCTGTTGTTAGGGTCTTTCTCGTCGGTGATGAGCCCCATGGCTATGCCTGCTACCGGCTTCTTGATCTTAACACCGGCGTCCATCAGCGCGAGGCATCCTGCGCATACTGTAGCCATGGATGAAGAGCCGTTGGACTCGAGGATGTCCGAAACTACGCGTACAGCGTACGGGTTCTCCGGAGCAAGAGGCACCATCGGCTTGAGTGCCCTCCAGGCGAGGTTCCCGTGACCGATTTCGCGGCGTCCCACACCCCTCTGTGCCTTGGCCTCGCCAGTGGCGAACGGAGGGAAGTTGTAGTGGAGGACGAACTGCTCGGTCTTCTGCACGAGCACCTCATCCAGCTCCTTCATGTCAAGCTTTGTCCCGAGGGTAACAGTCGAGAGCGACTGAGTCTCTCCGCGGGTGAAGATGGCCGACCCGTGTGCGCACGGCAGGTAATTCACCTCGCACCATATCGGGCGGATCTGGGTGCTCTGACGTCCGTCGAGACGGATGCCCTCGTCAAGGATCATGTTCCTCATGGCGGCCTTCTCTACAGCGTGGTAGTACCTTTCCACCATCATCTGCTTCGCCTCCCTTTCCTCTTCCGGTATGGTCTGGTAGAATTCCTCCTTCAGTGCGTCGAAAGCATCGCTCCTTTCATGTTTCGGAAGCCCGGACTTGGCGATTGCATAGCACCTGTCATAGCAGAAGGTCTCCACGGACTTGCGGAGCTCCTCGTCGTTCTCCTCGTGGCAGTAGGTCCTCTTGACGGTCTTGCCTGCCTCTTCCATGAGCTCCATCTGCACCTTGCAGTGCTTCTTTATCTCATTGTGCGCGAACTTGATGGCCTCGAGCATCTCCGCCTCGCTGACTTCCTTCATCTCTCCCTCGACCATCATGATATTGTCGTATGTGGCTGCAACCATGATATCAAGGTCGCAGTTCGCCATCTCACTGAAGGCAGGGTTGATTTTCAGTTCGCCGTTTATCCTGGCTACCCTGACTTCAGAAATCGGACCTCCGAACGGAATGTCGCTCACGGCAAGCGCCGAGGAAGCTGCAAGCCCTGCAAGAGCATCCGGCTGGATGTCTTTTTCAGCAGATATGAGATTGATGGTCACGAAAACTTCCGCATGGAAATCTTCCGGGAACAGAGGCCTCAGGGCCCTGTCCACGAGCCTTGCGACGAGGATTTCGGCGTCAGAAGCCTTTCCTTCACGCTTCATGAAGCCACCTGGAAACCTTCCGGCAGACGCGAATTTCTCTTTGTAATCCACCTGGAGCGGCATGAAGTCCACATCAGGTTTAGCCTCTTTTGCGCAAGTTACGCATGCAAGGAGCATCGTGCCCCCCATTTTTACTACTACAGAGCCGTCCGCCTGCTTAGCGAGCTTGCCTGTCTCGATTTCAATTATCCTTCCGTCGGATAATTCGATTTTTTTGTTGATGATGTTCATGTAATTCTGTTCAGTCCGCCTCCCCCTATGGGAGTTGATTTATACTTACTATCTTTCCTTTCATATCGTAACCTGGGGTCCGGCCGCAGACTGATCTTTTGTTTGCCGGTCCAGGGGCTGATTGCAGTTAAAAACGCAAAAGTTACAGAAAGACATTAGAGGGTGGTCCAAAGTCACTTTTGGGTCACCCTCTTTTGTCTGTCTTTTCCTATCTATCGACGGAGACCGAGCTCCTTCACGATGTTTCTGTATCTCTCGATGTCGACTTTCTTCAGGTAGTCGAGTGTACGACGTCTCTTACCGACCAGCTTGAGCAAGGAAAGACGGGTTACATAGTCTTTCTTGTTGGTCTTGAGGTGCTCGGTAAGGTGAGCGATACGGTAGGAAAATAGAGCAACTTGACTCTCCGGAGAGCCGGTGTCTTTATTGGACTTTCCGTACTTCGCGAAAATCTCTTGCTTCTTGTCAGCTTGTAAATATTCAGCCATTATGCAAAAAGATTAATTGGTTAATAAAAATAACCCCACATACAGAGGGATTTAGCGGGCGCAAATTTAGATATAAATTCCAATAAAACAAATATTTTGTAAAAGAAAAAGCCCGGACCCCACGGCTCTTTCATTTAAAACAGG
>JADIMQ010000018.1 GCA_017694655.1 Candidatus Cryptobacteroides merdigallinarum | reverse complement strand
AAGTAAATTTAGATGGTAGCGTGAGCTTTGACCATGAAAAATTCGACAGGCTTATCGGGTTAAATGTGTATCATTATCCTAAATGTTCTTCATGTTGGGCTAAATGGCATTGTGCCGGCGGCTGTATGGTACACAAGCACACTTATAATCAGGCAATAAGAAACGAGATATGCTTATATATGCGTAATTTCTGCAAGAGAATGTTATTACGAAATCTTGATAAAGAATATAGAGAGTATAGTGGAATGTCATTAAAAGAAGCTGTTGGGAATCTTTAAGATGGAGACTTTCGAATTTTTTTATGCCCTGAATCTTTTCCCTATAAAGATAGCAGATTATCTGTCTTTTTCGCTTGCTTCGTGGGTGATATATTCACCTCTTGCACATAGTATGATCCTTGTGGATGAAACGGAATTTCAATCTCTGAAAAAAGAAATAGAAACGAGCGGACGGTTTTCTCAGGAAGAATTACAGAAGGGACTCATTGACAACCAGACAGTACCTGAAGCCAATTACGTAGACAGTCCACACAATGTATTCGCCCTGACTATTTTGCCAAACGATATATGCAATTTCTCTTGCAGCTATTGCTATGCGGCAAAAGGCCATGGACACGATGAGGTGGATATACAAACCCTTCGTACTGTATTGGATTTCTTCATTGATCGGAAACGGATAAAAAGGCAGCATTTATATATCTCTTTTGGAGGAGGAGGTGAGCCGTTACTGTCTTGGGAGAAAGTGAAATTTGTATTACAGTACGCTAATGCACTGGCAAGTTCACAAGACTTCATTATGCACTATTCGTTTGCCTCAAATGGATCAGTTATGAATGATGACATGATTGGTTACATCAAGAAATATCATATAAAAACAAATATATCTTTTGACATTCTTGAAGATATACAGAATGCTCAGCGAAAGCATTACGACAAGGTGTGCAAGACTCTTGACCTGTTGCTGGAACATGATATATATCCAACCATAAATTCAGTCATCACCCCCCTGAACGTGAGCAGGCAGGAGGAAATGGTCATGGAAGTACATCGAAGATTTCCGAAATTGAAACGCTTGAGCTTTGATTATGTTGTAGATGCCAAATTATATGACACAGCAGATGGTTTGCAGGCTTTTTATGATGAGTATACACAACATTTTTTCCGTGCCCAAAAAATTGGAGAAGGTCTCGGAATAACTGTCAGCAGCATAAAGTATCACAATCTGGAGCAAATAAAAATGCGGGCTTGCGCCGGTGGGTTTGACCTGACTCCACATGGAACTTTAAGTATGTGCTTTTTTGTATCATCTCCCAAAGAACCTTTCTATACCGATTTTATATATGGGGAAATAACTGACAATAAGATAGAATTTGACGAGGAAAAGTTTCAGCAATTAGTGAAAGGCAGTGACAACAGGCAAGACAAGTGTCATAGTTGTTTTCTCAAATGGCATTGTGCCGGAGGATGTTTGTACCACAAGAAATCTTACTCTAAAGAAATGCTGGATGTAATGTGCAGGTTTCAACAGAAGTTCTCACTCATAGCACTGGTCAACAAAGTGACAGAACAAAATATTTTGGAATATGAAAGTGCCGAATCTAAACAAATATAATATACAATTGGCTGATTTGTCAGGACATTATGATATAGAAGCAGGCGAAGTCTTTCTAATCTATGCCCCCCTGGCCAGTTCTTTTTTTTTAGCAGATGCTGAGACGGTAGAACGGATGGAACGTTCTATTGAGAGTAATGAGTATGATGATGAAATGAAAGAACTGTTGTCACAGCTAAAGGAGAAAACGGTAGATTATGAAAGAAGTATCGTAGCTGATCCATCTCAATATGCCCATCTGTCCATTCTGCCAAATCTTACTTGTAATCTCTCTTGTGCATATTGCTATTCGGCTAAAGGACGTTCCAAAACAGAAATCGACCAAGATAAGTTACAGGCTACTCTTGATTATTTTATTGACAGAGAAAGAATAAGTGACAGACATCTGACAATTTTTATTTCGGGTGGTGGCGAACCTCTTTTGTCTTGGGAAAAGATATTGTTTGCTATTGAATATAGCAGAAAGAGGGCTGGCGAACAGGGCTTTGAGCTTGACATATATTTGATGACCAATGGTACGCTGTTGTGTGACAACATAATAGACTTGCTGAAGGATTGGGAGGTAAATGTGGGAGTTTCCTTTGAGATTCTACCGGAAGTGCAAAATAGCCAGCGTGGCCACTTCGAGAAGGTTTCAGAAAATATAAAACTTATGCTGAAGAAAGGCTTGATCCCCAGTATAAGTTCTGTAATAACAGACCTTAATGTGGATCGGATATCGGAAATGGCTGAAATCATAAATTCCCAATATTCTGGTGTCAGGCATCTAAATTTCGACCCGGCAATGAGTGATACCTTATTCCCTGATGCCGCGCACCTGGATGCTTTCTATAAGAAGTTTGCCGATAATTTTTTTCCGGCAAAGGATCTGTGTGCCAGATATGGCATTACCCTTGATTGCAATATAATACGTAAAATGGAAAAACTGTTTCCACGGTATTGTCAAGGAAAGTTATGCCTTACACCCAATGGAAAAATTTCAATATGCCACAGTGTTTCTTCGCCCAAAGAAGCTGCTTTCCACAAAGTGGTTTACGGTGAAGTCGCTGACGGGCATTTATATTTCGACACAGATAAATTCCACACTTTCATTGATAACAATAACTTCCTATTGCCACGGTGTCATTCATGCATTGCCCGTTGGCATTGTGCCGGTGGATGCATGATGTATAGGATGAATTATGATGAGGAAAAGATGATGGCCGTATGCAGGTTCACTTCCCGCATGATTTCATCAATCTTATTGAAACGGCTTGACACTATATTCAGTGAAGAAGAAGGTATAAGTATCAAAGAATTGTTAGAAAATAGAAATTGATAGCTGTATGACTGAATTCCAATATTTACATAAGAATGAAATTTATCCTTTACCTCTAAAAAACGGTTATTTGGTATATGCTCCATTGAGTTCTATGGTAATGTCCCTGTCTGCTGATGAAGTAAGCCGACTGGAGAATTACCTGTCTGGTACTGTCGATGACAGTGAGGCTGCCGAGCTGCTTGCATATATTGTAAATGAGAGGAGCAATCATCGGACAATTATTTCCAAACATTCTCCCGGAGAGATCCATAAGCTTACTATACTGCCGACACATCAATGTAATTTTAATTGCTGTTATTGCTATTCTGCAGAGGGACGGGAAAATAAATCATTGTCGATGGAGACAGCCAAAGCTATGATAGACTATTTTATAAGCAAGAAACGTACATCCCTATCCGATCTTTGGCTGGCTATTTTAGGAGGAGGCGAACCCTTCTTGACGCCCCAATTAACAGCCCGTGTAATTGATTATGCATGCCAAAAGGCAAAAGAAGAAGGCTTTAATTTGGGAATAGGTCTTACCACGAACGGTTCTATATACAATGAGGAGCTGGCTCAATGCATGATTGCAAATAAAGTTTCGTTGGGCGTGTCGTTTGAAATTTTGAAAGACATTCAAAATCAGCAGAGATGTCAATACGACAAGGTCGTTTCCGTTGTGCAAAGATATATGGATAAAGGTGTGGATATTACAATAAAGTCAATTATCACCCCTTCAAATGTACACCTGATAAGCGAGATGGTAAACGAGCTGCACCGGCTTTTCCCTAAAGTGCACAAATATAAATTACAGATAGTAGAGGATGCTGTGATATTTGCCAATCTCCAAGAAATGAAGCAGTTTTATATAGATTTTACAAATAACTTTTTTCACGCGGAAGAGATTGGCAAGCGACTGAATATAGATGTATATGTTCTTGCATCAAAATATGTTGATATGCTTGTAGAGCACTATTGCGGCGGGGAAATGTGCCTGACTCCCGATGGGACAATTACTATTTGTCACCGGTTCTCATCTGTACGTGAAAAAGGATATTCTCAGTCAGTATACGGAAAAGTAGATGATAACGGCATTGTCTGCATAAATAATGAACGTTTCAGGAGATTGATTTCACATGATATAAATGCTCGCAAGATATGTAAGCATTGTTTTGTCAAATGGCATTGTGGCGGAGGATGCCTGGCGCAATATTCGATTTACAATGACGAGCAGCTTGCCACAATCTGCGAATGGACAAAAAGTTTCATTAAAGAGATTTTGATGCGACGATTGGCTGCAGCGTCCGGTGAAGATGTGATGTAGAAAGTTGTAGTTTATAATGCTCAAAACAATAACATTCAAAGCGGAAATAATTATATGAAAATATACGAATATAGCTTCGACAAGACAAGTAAGGGCGCTCCCCCTTTTGAAGAGACTATCGATTATAGACTTGTTGTACCATGTGTCAATCGGGACGATACGCTGTTGTACATTTTTCGCTCATATCGTTTTGGCGACTTTCTGTATATTACAGATATCTTCCCGAAGATGTATGAAAATGATGAGCGCTGCTTCAAACGGTTTGTCAGTAGAGAAGGTTTCTCCATCAACATGAAAAAACTTTCAGTCACTTGTCTGGCAATATTTGTGGAGCATTTTATCAGGAATGACGAAAGAAGATGTATGGTAATCAGCGGAAGCTATGAAGACAATGAGGTCCCCGAAGGAGCATCACGCAAACTCAGGCTTTATAATTATTTCTTTAGACCTTTACTCGAACAGCTTAATTTACGGTCGGTAGATATGTTTGAAGAAAATGCATTCATTCTGACCAGTAAAAACAGTACGCTTTCAAACGAAGATATAAGACAAGAGTACTTAACCTTCAAATCTACACGCAAATGAATATGGATATTTTACAGAAGAACGATATCTTTCTGATCCCGATAGGTGATTATTTATATTGTGAGAAGTCTGCGTATTACATTGTTTATTCTCCATTAAAAGGTAGAATGCTTGCAGCAGATAATAGAGGGTTGGAACAGCTGCATGAGATTATGCCGGAGCTCGTTTCAGACCTGCATATTGATGACCTGGTGAGTAAAGTGGAGAAAGCAAGCGATTTGCAGAAAATGTCCGTATTGCCAAACCATACTTGCAATTTCAACTGCTCATATTGCTATTCTGCAAAAGGGAGAAATAATACCACGCTTCAAAATGATATCCTTGACAAAGCATTAGAGTATTTTATAGACCCGCAACGTCTTAAACAGCGGCACCTGAGTCTCTCTTTTATCGGAGGCGGAGAGCCGTTGTTGTCTTGGCCTCTGGTAAAACATGGTATAGAATATGCCGATTCTCTGGCATCACGCTACGGCTTCAGCCTATTCATGACAATTACAACAAATGGTTCCATCATGAATGAATCCATCATGGACGTATTGAGTCAGTATGGTGTTCTGCCCAATATATCTTTCGACATATTGGAGGAAGCACAAAATAAGTATCGCAAACATTTCCGGCAAGTCTGTGAAACGCTGGACAAACTTTGTGAAAAAGGGTTAATCCCAGTTGTAAATGCCACAATCACTCCCGATTCGGTTGAGCGTATGCAGGAAATGTTTGATTTTATGAACGAACGTTTTCCTCTTATAGACAACATGGTGTTTGAGCCGGTTGTCTCAAATGAAATCTTTACGACTCCCCGGAAGCTTGGTGCATTCTATGATAAATATATTTATCATTTCTTCAGGACGAGAACAAAAGCTGAAGCCGTCCATAAAAATATTACTTGCCGGATATTCAAGAACATTGACTCTCTTTTGGAAAGAGGATGTCCAAGTAAGCTGGCTCTGACCCCTCAAGGTGAATTATCGATATGCTATTGCGTCTCATCTCCAAAAGAAAAGATGTATGCACAACGGGTATATGGCAACGTTGACGCAAACGGCGTTCGTATCGATGAAGAGAAGTTTAAACGCATAAATGGGATAAATGTACATTCTTACCCAAAATGTGAAGCCTGCTTTGCAAAGTGGCATTGTGCAGGAGGATGTATGTGTCCGAATGATCTTTACAACGCGGAGCATCTCGAAGAAGTGTGCAGATTCACGAAAGAAATAACTCGTAGAACTTTATTCTTGAGAATGGAAAAGCAATGCAAGTCAGAGGGATTCTCTGACATGAAAGAATATTTCACCTCACTAAACAAAAAGACCGAGCAATGACAAATGTATTTATAACTGGCATATCCCGAGGACTGGGACTGAAGTTGACTGAGCATTATTTATGCAAAGGATGCAGGGTCATAGGTGTAAGCCGCACCATGAGCGTTGAATTGGAGACATTGATAAAAAAATATCCGGAAACATTGGAATGGCATCAGTTTGATTTAGGTAATTTAGATAATCTGGAGGAAAGGTTAGGAGAAGTCCTGTCTTTAAGAAATAGAAAAATAGACGTGTTCATAAACAATGCTGCTATTCTTTACAAGGAACTTATTCATCGGATCCAACCAAAAGAAATGGCTGAAATGGTAAAGATAAATACCATTTCACCTATCATTGTCACCAAAATGGTGATAAATAACTTCCTTAGATATAGAACCAGGGGTTCTATAGTACATATCTCATCAATATGTGCACACCGTTCTTTTTACGGACTTTCTATGATGGGGGCAACCAAAGCGGCAATAGAGACTTTTTCTCAAGATGTGGCTTATGAATATGGCCGTTTCGGAATACGATCTAATACGGTAGTCTTAGGATTATTAAACATCGGAATGCGTTCTACAGTAAACGACAGGTTGACAAAGGAATTGGAGTCAATCTCAGCCCTGGGCCAGCTGATTGACACCGGCTCTGTGGTCAGTACAATCGATTTCCTTACTACAAATGAGAGCTGTAGCATCACGGGTGGAAAAATAAATATTGATGCAGGTGTATTATGATAGAAAAAAAAAGTATTGATTCGGATTTCCTTATAGCTCTGTTACAGGAAACAGGAGCATCTTCAGACGAGAAGAGAATCTCCGGACTTTTCAGGAAATATCTGCTGCAGGATAGCGAAAATGTAAATAGCGACATCATAGGCAATACGTTTGCTACATTGGATGGTCATGACGGATGTCATATCCTGCTGTCTGCTCATATTGATGAAATTGGTATGCAGGTAACCGAGATTTGTGATAACGGCTTGTTGAAAATCAGAAAAGTAGGAGGTATAAACTCCTTAAATATGATTGGCCAGGAAGTCATTATGACATCTACTAAGGGAACTGTTATGGGGATTGTTATATTTCAAGACAAAGACAACAATTCTGTACCAGATGCTGACGACTGTTTTATTGACATTTTCTGTAAGAACAAATGTGAAGCCGAGCAAATTGTGGAGATAGGGGACTTATTTACTTTCAGTCCAAATGCCCGTATTATAAATGACAATATTATATCCAAAAGTATAGATGACAGGATAGGCGTATTTATTATATCGCAAGTGTTCCATGAACTGGCAGGAAAGTTGAAAAATATAAATCTTTCTATTGCGACAACGACACAGGAAGAGATTGGATTGAGGGGCATGGCTGTCCTTTCGCAAAATATGACTCCAACGATTTGTATTAACATTGATGTAACCGACGCATACCAGATAAATAAGAAAAACCATCCTGTAATGGGTGAAGGATGTGTGCTATATCGTAATGCCGACAGTAATCCAACTCTCCGGCAAATGCTGTATAATATCGCACAGCAAGAAAACATCCCTGTACAGATAGCTGTGGGGCGGAATATAACTGGAGGTACAGATAGTTCGAGAATTCAGCTATTTTCTCCGAAAACTGCTGTAATGGATCTTTCTATACCTTGCAAATATATGCATACTCACAATGAGCAGTGTTCTGTTTCTGATGTATTGTCATGTATTAACTTGCTGAAGATGTTTATTCTGCATCTGGATAGCAGATATCAGGTCAGCCCCCCGGTCTTCACATTTTAACCTACTGAAGCCATGATTAACCAATACACTACAAATCATGAAGATATAGGAGAATTATTCTATAAGGCAGTAAATTCGTACTGTCCTTTTTATCACCATATACTTGATGTCGGATGTGGATATGGTATTGCTGCCCGTTATATGCGTAGCATGTGCAAAAAAATGACACTTGTCGATATTTCAGAATCTGTCATCAGATATCAAAGAAACATGTGGCATCACGACAATAATGTAGAGATATCTTGTTGCACTATAAAATTGTTGGAAGGATATTATGATTTAATTTATTATTTCCTATCTTTACACCATATAAATGACATAGAAAGCGAACTGGTAAAGGCCCGCGACCTTTTGGCCGATGACGGGGAACTTGTCATATGTGAAATTGGTTCTCTGCATGACACCCCTTTCCATCAAAATGACGTAGTACCTTTTGATGGATTTTCACCTGAACAGTTGTCGGATATTATTATCAAGAACGGATTTCGGATTAGCCGGCAGGAAATAATTGCCAGGCTGAATAAAAATAACTTGTTTTATGATATATTGTTGCTCATCTGTAAAGTACGCGATTATCCATGAAGTCAGACATAAGCAAGCTTTCTAAGTTATTCAAGGCGATGGTAAACAACTATCATATCTTTGGAGGGGTGTGGAAAAACATCGAACTGGGCAAACAGGCTTTTGTCCTTATGAAAAGACTGCCACAGACACTGGAAGGGGAATTTGACACGCCTGCCGATAAGGCGTCACTGCTGTCGCAGATGCTGGAGCAGATGAATGAACTCTCCACTCCGAGATTCTGTATCGAGGTACGGGAATACATACGTTCGCTTAACCCCGACGATGAAGAAAATTTGCAGGCTCTCGCTATGCTGAATGACTATATCAACCCAGCAATAACGATGGAAGAGTTTTGTGTCAAGTATAAGAGACATCTTAAGTTCGACCCTGTGGAGCGTTCCCTAAAATGGGAAGAGGTGATTTATCGTGTGGAAAAAGAATGCGATGAAATTCTCAAGAACGAGATACAGCGAATGGGTTTCTGCTTCGTGTACTGGTCAACAAAGGAAAAAGTCTTGGCGAAGTACGGCATCAGATGGAAATCGCCGTCCATAATGAATCCGGGAGTAATATTCGACTGACACCTGAATCGCTTAAGAAATATGTTGAAAAGTAAATACAAGTGCTTCATCATAGGGAACAGATATGTTTGCACCAAGGACCCTGATTTGGCGGCGGTGTACTCGATGCTGAAGTCGGTCGCCAGGTATGAGCAAATTAATGACGAATTCATGGGTCAACTCAAAAGGCTGATTGACTCTTTAGAAGCGTTTGCCAGCAACCGTAAGCTTCTTGCCAAAAGCCTGTATGCCGAAACTCGTAAAACGTTGACGTTGTGTTATGACACGTGCATGCTATCGGAAGCTGATTTCGACAATACCTGCCACACGCTGGTTGACATCCTATACAAATTGCAGGAGCTTGAAGAGCTCGCCGACAAGACTTTACCCCTCGCCTACACCAATCTTGAAGGATACGACCCTAATGCGGATTACCGTGAATTGAGAATCAGGGCAACACATGTTACCCGCGATATGTCCGTCGAAAATACTTATGACGTAGATTACTATGCGGAAATTGATCCATTCGGCAAGAAGGTGGGAAAATGCATTAAGCTCGATTGTTTAGACGGAGGATGCGTCAAACTGGTCTCTGCAACAGAAGATACTGTAACTTTACAATGGGGCGAAGAGGAGTTTCATGTAGATTTAGGGTCTGACGCAAGCACAAATCAATATCTTATCGACAATCCGCGGTTAAGTTCGGATAGTTTAAGGCTCACGTTCTCTTATCACAAGGTACCGGGATATGCCGAACTTTGGAGCATGATAGCGAAGTTGGGATGTGACGAGCTGAACGGGAAAGAAGAAAAGCATATACTGTTCGCCAGAAAGAAAGCTATCCTTCATTTTATAGACAAAATCATAGAGCATGGCAATACGGGACTTTATGTAGCCAAGGCACTGCTGACCGAATACAACAATTGGGGTACATGCAAAATAAATTGCCTCCACTTTTTTCGGCAACAGCTGCTGGAAGGCATCGAACGCGGATGCCTGACTCCCGACAATCATTTCGGTTGGGAATGGTTGGAGGTGGCAACCAAATACAACGATCCAGCCGATTTCATGGAGGACATTGAGCTGTTCTATGAAGTGCTTGATACAGCAGCTTGTTATGGCGTAGTCGAGGCTATTGACATTATGAACTCCATCTGGGAGCCTGAACAAATTATAGAAGAGGACTGAACAATGAAACCTGCGTATTTCTGCCGCACCTTCAAGAGACTTTCCGGATACTCTCCCTCGAGGACCGGGGACAACAGCCGCACTACGGAACAAGGACAGATGCCATGGTAATATCAAGAAAGACAATTCTGCTCGCTGTGCTGAACCTCGCCGCAGCAGCCTCGATCGGGATAATTGCCGGTCTTATGTATAAAGTCGACTCCGGCGAAAAACCCGCGGAAAATGACAACCTCCGCGAGAGGATAGCCGCCCTTGCCGGTACTGTAGACGCCGATACCGGTGTCGCTGTGATCTTCCCGGACGGGGACACCCTGACCTTCACCGGAGGAGACAGAAAGGGATATCCCATGCTGAGCGTATTCAAGTTCCACCAGGCCCTCGCGGTCTGCGACAGCCTCAGGCGTGCCGGCACATCCCTCGACAGGAAGATAAAGGTCACAGGGAAGCAGCTGCACAAGGACACGTGGAGCCCGCTCCGGGACAAGTATCCCGACGGAGGCAGCTTCTCCTACCGGAAACTCCTGGAATACACACTTGTGCAGAGCGACAACAATGCCTGCGACATACTTTTCGCTGCCCTGGCCGGCCCATCCGGGACGGAAAGCTACATAAGGTCCCTGGGTTTCACCGACGTCAGCATCGGATGTACCGAAGATATGATGCACCGTGACCTGCAAAACTGCTACCGGAACAGCACCACTCCCCTTTCCGCAACCAGGCTCATGGAATGGTTCTACGGCATGCGCAGTTCGGACAGCTATTTTTCCTTCCTGTGGGAGACAATGTCCGGATGTGCTACCGGACAGGCCCGCATCCCCGCATATATTTCCGGGAAAGCCGCCGCTATAGCCCATAAGACAGGCACCGGCGACACTCTCCCTGACGGAAGGATAATTGGGGTGAACGACATAGGCATAGTTGAGCTGCCGGACGGGAGGCACTTCGCCATTGCGGTGTTCGTCTCGGATGCGGCGGCCACCCTCCGGGAATGCGAGGAGCTCATAGCCAGGATTACTGAAGCCGTCTACTCCTATGTCGGGAATGGCAGCCGCAGGCCCGTATGAGCATCCTCCCCACCCGGACGACGGGATCCCACACCTGACTGATTCCCGGAAAATCCAGCCAACCAGGCTGACGTAAAATACTTCCTTAATGCTGAAAATACGGGAACTTTTTCTTTTAAATTTTAAGCCAGTTTCTAAAAAACAGCATTATGATACAACAAAGGAAAACAATCAGGGAAGCCGCCTTGCTCTGGACAGACGACAAGCGGCAGTATGTGAAACGTTCAACTATCTCGGCTTATCTGCTCATCCTGGAAAACCACATCAACCCGGAATTCGGGGACGAGTACGGCCTTAAAGAAGAGGACATCCAGGACTTCGCGATGAAGAAACTCAGGCAGGGGCTGAGCCGCAAGTCTGTGAAGGACATCCTGACTGTCCTGAAGATGGTCCTGAAATACGGCGTCCGCTACGGGCTCCTGGACTCCTGCACGGACTGGGCCGTCCGCTTCCCCACCGAAAGCGGCACCCGCAGCCTCGAGGTCCTGGCACGTACGGACCAGAAGAAGATCATGGACTACCTCATGTCGCACTTCACCTTCAGGAACCTCGGCATCTACATCTGCCTGTGCACCGGATTGAGGATCGGGGAGATATGTGCCCTTACCTGGTCCGACATCGACATTGAAAGGGGTACGATACATATCCGGAGAACCCTCGGGAGAATTTATGTGCTCGAAGGGGAAAGACGTCATACTGAACTGATATTCAACACTCCAAAGACACGGAACTCCATGCGGGAAGTGCCTATGACCCGGAATCTCATGAAGATGGTCCGGCCGCTGAAGAAGGTGGTGAACGGGGATTTCTTCGTGCTCACCAACAGCGACAGGCCCATAGAGCCGAGAAGTTACAGGAACTACTACAAGAGCCTCATGGCCCAGCTGAATATCCCTCCGCTGAAATTCCACGGGCTGCGCCACAGCTTCGCGACACGCTGCATTGAAAGCAAGTGCGACTATAAGACCGTGAGCGTCCTGCTGGGACATTCCAACATTAGCACAACCCTCGACCTGTATGTCCACCCGGACTTCGACCAGAAAAGGAGGTGCGTGGAACAGATGTCCCGTTCACTTAAATGAACTGGAGGAGGCTGTGTTGTGGCAGAAGACAGAAAGAAAACGCTTCGTTTCAAAAGTCTTTCCACAGTATTTGCACGCCTCCTTGAATACCGCCGGAACAAAAGAAGAAGAGCTGCGAAAACAACTCTTCTTCACTCATTTATATGTCGATGTATGTTTTTTGGCTACATCCGCAGGTTACCAGCAGAGGATTTTCCTGAAATCGTACTTTTCCGGGTCTGCCACGAAGGCTTTGGCGGCCTCGTAGTCCTCTTCCGTGATATAGTGGGCAATATACTTGTAATAGTTCTGCGCTGTGCCTGAATTGATGTCCACAACACGAGGCGGTATTTTCCCGGTGGCAGGGTCCTGGAGATCGGACAGGTACAAAGGAGATACATTGCCGCGGGCATCCACATATACCATGCAGCCCGTCTTGCCCTCGCTGTAAAGCTGGTAGACTCCCATCGCAAGCTCCGTGCAGTATGTAAGGTCATAGGCTACCGGATCCTGGCAGCGGACATCATAGCCTATCTCTACCGGACGGGTCTTCACCTTCAGCCCTATCTTCTTCAGCTCCTTCTCAAGCAGGTCGTTGAAAAGCACGGCCTTGGAGATTTTTCCGAGTTCCGGATGCCCGTGCTCGTCATACGTGAAGTGCACTCCAGCGTCAGCGGCCTCCTTTGCCACTCCCTCGTCGTGGAAAAGCCCCTCGGCAGCAACCACGGTACCGTAGTTCACACCCATGACCTTCCTCTTGAGGATGGCCGAGATGGTAAGCCTGATAATCTTGTCGAGGCTTATGTCGGTCTTGTTGAACATTTCAGGGATGATGGTCATCGGGCAGTGGGTAGCCTCGCCGATACCGAGGGCAAGACTTCCGCAGGTGCGGCCCATTGCGGATATGAGGAGCCAGTTGCCTGAAGTACGCGCATCCTCATAGATAGTCCTGGCCAGGTGCGCACCCTCGTTCTTGGCGGAGTTGTACCCGAAGGTCGGGGTGTTGTCCGGAAGAGGAAGGTCGTTGTCGATGGTCTTTGGACAGTGGATATTCGCTATATGGTAATTCTTGGCTGCCAGGAACTTGGAAATCCTGTTGGCAGTAGAGGCAGTATCGTCTCCCCCGATGGTGACAAGCAGCTTTATGTTGTTGTCCTTGAAGAGGCCGAGGTTGAAATTTTCCTCGAAATCCTTGTCAGTAGGCTTGAAACGGCTCATCTCGAGATAGGAGCCTCCCCTGTTGAAATAACGGTCTGCCTTGAAGAAATCGAGGTCCTCGATGCGGGCGTCCTTGCTGAAAAGTCCTGAATATCCGCCATGTAGCCCGATTACCCTGAAACCTTTGGAAAGGAATGTCTTTGCGACACTCATCGAAACCGAATTCATTCCCGGGGCAGGACCGCCGCCGCAGAGAATAATAACTGCATCTTTCATAATAATACCTTTACCTTAATATAATATTTAACTTTTGAGAATATCCGGTTCTGCCTGACTGCCCTGAATCCGGGAGTGCTTCTCGTTAACGGACTGCAAAATTATCTAATTTCACAGAAAAAACCAGTATTGTAAGGTAAAAATTCATACCTCTCATTGAGGGACAGGTCCAGTCATTCCCCAGATGCGACTCCGGGACTTGAGGAGAAGTACTTTTCCCATTTGTCCTGGCCAAGGCCATAGTAGGTTATCCAGTACAGCCTCTGGCTCAATTTTCCGGTCGAGCCCTCCATCAGGGTCTCCAGGTTGGAAGTGTAGCCTATCACCGCCTTGACAATGCCGGCAGGTTGTTCTGGAGGCCTGGTCGTGATGAAGGTGGCACTGTTGGTGATGTAGAGGATGTCAGCAAACCCCTCATCGTCGAAGTGCGCGCCCCAGACAGTCAGCGCGTGCGGGGCGCCTCCATTCATTGCGTTTATGCCGATAGATATGGCACATCCCTTCTCGAAGGCTTCCTCGAGCATCCGGTTCAGGTCCTTGCGCTGGAGTGCCCAGGACACCATGAAGTCCGAGACAGGGACACTTCCGTTGAAGACCTCCTTGAAATAGGCTCCGCCGCCTATTTTATCTGAACCTGTGAGGAACCATCCGAACCCTATGTGGGTCCCGTTCCCGGCGTTCGGCCAGTGGTCCACGAAATTATTGAAGATATCGCTATTATGGGCCTCGTGGAACGTCCGCGGAATATCCCTGCCGGTCTGTTCGATGAACCTGTCGACATAGGTGCGGTTCTGGTCCAGCCACCAGTGGAGAATGTTGCTTGCGGTAGCGGCCCAGCACATGTCGCGCCCGTTCTGGTTGGTATTGTACCACCCGAGCCCCGGTTTCCACCTGACGAGATAGCCGTCGCCGGCAATGGAGGCAAGCTCCCAGTCATCCTCGGACGGAGGCACTATCCCCTTGACCCAAACATCCTCGTTCCTGTATTTTGTAGCGCCCTCGGTTGTTATCTCCTCCCAGATGAAGACTATGTAGAAATCCTTGTCCGAAACCATGACACTTGAGGTCCCGGACGACGAATAGTCGAACATGACATTCAGGGTCTGGTTGTACCATCCTTTCAGCATATAACCCTCCCGGACTGCAGTCTTGGGCAGTTCTACGCTTTCACCCGGAGACGCCCAGTATACGAGCTGGTCCACACCGGTCCCGCCATTGAGGTCGAACGTCACCTTGAATTTTCCCGGCACCCGTTCTCCTGCCGCATCTACTGCGTATGAACGCCCTGGCACGGATTCCTTAAGAGTGAATGACTTTGCAGAACCAGATACGGTAACTTCCAGCGAACTCCCTGATTTCCATGAACCGTAAATATAGGCATTGCCCTTGCTGTCAGCGGTGAGTCCGCTTGCAGTGAGGTCAGAGGTACTCCCCTTTTCGCCCGGGGATGAGAAGCCGCTGATTTTCACATCCACCGTATTGCCCGGGTCGGATGCTATCCTGAGGCGGCTGTAGTCCCTTGACGCAGAGGTGAAATCTATCTGCACATTCCCGGAAGCGTTGACACCCTGGACACTCATGTATTCCCCCTGCCATTTCTGCATACCGCTTTTCAGGGTCATATTGCCGGAGGCATCCATCTGCATGACTGGAGAGTAGACCGCCGTCACACTTGCTACATCGGAGACCGGTATCTCCGTCTGCGTGCCTGTCCATGAGCCGCCGGAGTTCTCCAGAGTAATCCCCTTCGTTTCGCCGCCGGCAGTCTCTATACGCACGAATATCTCGTCCCCGTCTGTCCATTCCGTCTTGCCGGCATCGTATGTCCCGACAGACCTGGTCCCGTCTTCCTCGAAGGCGGGGTAAGCGTCCACGGTAAATGACAGCTTTTCTCTTTCTCCTGTAATTACGTCAGGCAGCTCCCTTGTGCAGGAAGCCGCTGCCATGACAATCATCGCGACTGCTGATAACCTTATTTTCATGATATTTCCTTGTTTCCTACTGTATAACTTCCTCGGATGATTCATCTCCCCATCCAGGGAGCCCGGACTGCGGCGGGGTGATTGTTACGCTGCCGTCTTCCTGGATACTGATGTTGTATGTGTACCTGTAGCCGGATTTCCATGTATATCCGTCCGGGGAATAGGCGAAGTCTGTCCCTCCTGCCGAGAACGTGAAGAGATTCCTGCCCTGGACAGGGGAACCGGACTGGGGAATGACGATGGCCTCGAAAGAGGCGGTGCCGGTCTTTTTCATGGCTATGTCACCTGTCTGCCCTGAAGTGGTCCAAGTACCTGCAGGAACAGTTCCGTCCGTAATGTCCGGAGCCTCGAATGCCCCGCCGAGGTATATGCCGTGAATGGCCATCCCGGAGACTTCCGCCCCGGCGTATTTCCCTGATCCGGCCACGTTCACTGAAATCTTCGCAATCTGGTGATAGAATGTCAGTTCCGTCTTTCCTGTGCCGTAGGTGGCTTTCCTTCCGGCAAAGACAAAGTCGCTGTGCTGGAAGCCGTCGCCGGTATCCTGTGACGCAGATACTGTCCACGGGGAGTCTGCCGACGGCAGCCGGTCCCTTTTCTCCCCTGTCCCGAGATACCATGCACGCACCATCTTTTCCTCGTCCTTTCCGTTCCAGTAGGATTTCTCACCAGAGACGAACTCGAGGGAGGAGGTGCCGGCCCTGTAATAGCCGGTGGCTGCTCCGTCCCAGGAGAGGGAGGCAGACGGGTCGTACCGGTCCAGCACCTGTACGGTTATTGTCTCGTCACCGGGGTCCCAGGTATTCCCGGAAGTTGCCTTCGACGGCATGCAGTCGCTCACTGTGGCTGCAAATTCCATTTCACTTCCTGCGGCACCGGTCTCTTCCTGGATGACGGTGTCTGTTTTCGTGCAGGATGCGGCGGCTGCCGTTGCCGCGATTATCAGTACAAAAATCTTTCGGGTCATAATTATAACGTTAGTCCGGCGGATCTGTTATACTTCGCTCCAGGGGATCCGCCGGACTGACGTTATGGGATTTCAGGGAAATCCCAACCTGTCCTAATCCCCAGTCGCTCCGCGACAGCCCCTTTCCAAGGGGCGTCACCCTCCTTGCTCCTCCCTCTCCGGGAGGCCTGTCGCAGGGCTGGGCCCTGCTCCTCAGCGGTATCGCTGGACAGAATTTCGCCGGCGGATCTGTTTATACTTCGCTCCAGGGGATCCGCCGGACGCTCCCCCGGTTCCGTTTCAGATTACGGTAGCGGTACCGCTCTCCTCACCGCCGGGCGCCCAGTCCACTATCCCGGACGAGACATGGATGCCGGACAGGTCCATCGTAATCTTGTATATGTACTTCTTCCCGCTCTCGAATACGGTCCCTTCCGGAATCATGTAATAGAGAGTCCCGCCACTGGACAGGTTGAAGCAGATGCTCTTGCCGCCCATTTCCTGCGGCACAACGACAGCCTCATTGTAGACTTCGCTCCCGGAAGCTCCGCTGAGCCTCCCGTCTACTGTCAGTGTACCGGATGTCTTCCCGGTGCTGACCATGGCTGCCCTCGAAGACTGCTCCTGCATCCCGGCCTCACTTATCCTGCCCGGGAGGAAAGTGCCGTCGAGCACCACCTCCGGTATGGTCACAGCCCCGCTCTCTGCCAGTTCCGGGGCCCCTTCACCCTGGATTACTGCAATCTCGATTTTCGAGAGCATGTGATAGAAAAGGAGCCTTATCTCCCCGGAACCCGGGGCTGCACCCTGCCTTGCAGCATAAAGAAGGTCGCTGCCCATGTATGCGTCCCTGCTCCCGCTCTGGTCGGCAGCCACAGTGAAGGCCACCGGCTCCTCCGGAAAGGCTGTCCCGGACACAAAGGAAGGTCCGTGTATGGCATAGACATCTATGCCGCTGCCCGACTCCGGGAAGAACATCGGCTCATAGCTGAACCCGTCTTTCCCGTCCGCCGTCAGCTCCCATGCCTTATAGAGGGCCTCACCTGTACCGGAGGTCTCCACCCATGCACTTACCGCCCTGCCTGCCGCTATGGAAGAGGACTGTGTGCCCAAAGTCCCGGCAGCCGCGACTTTCATGGACTCGACCCCGCTCGTGAGTAAAATCTGCTCCTGGCCGGCAATCTCCACATTCTCATGGCTGCATGCAGCAAACAGCGCCATGAATGCAGGATAAAGTAGAATTGTTTTCCTGTTTCTCATATATCAAAAATTTCCGGCCGCAAATATATCATTAAAGAGGAGACCTCTTTTACCTTAATATGCCATTTTTCTTTACATAAAGGTTCAGCTGTGGCCCCGGGAAGCCCCAGGGAAGCCTCTGCATCCCTAAATTTTCGCGAAAATACAATATTCCGGGTAATGTACGCAAAAAATCTCTAAATTTGCATTCTTATGTCTATGTCAGCTATGCTTAATAAAGAAGAGGCAACCGTAAGGATAAGGCAGCTCCGGGAAATAATCTCAGAGAACAACAGGCGCTATTATGTGGAGAACGCTCCTGTGATAAGCGACTATGAGTTCGACATGCTGATGAACGAGCTCTCTGCCCTGGAAAAGGCTTATCCGGAACTTGTGACCCCGGACTCCCCGACCAGGACAGTGGGCAGCGACCTGGATACGTCGCCCCGGGGACAGGAGGCAAGGCAGGAGTTTGAACAGTTCCCGCACAAGTATCCGATGCTTTCCCTCGGCAACACCTATGACATCTCCGAAGTGGAAGCCTTCGCCGAACGCGCGGCAAGGACGCTCGGGAAGACATTCACCTTCTGCTGCGAACTGAAATTCGACGGGACGGCCATCTGCCTCACCTACAGGAAAGGCGTCCTCGCCCAGGCCCTGACCCGCGGAGACGGCACCATAGGCGATGATGTCACCGCCAATGTCCGCCACATATCCAACATACCGCAGACCCTGAAGGGGAACGGATATCCGGAAGAATTCGAGATAAGGGGTGAGGTATACATGCCGTACAAGGCCTTCGACAGGCTGAACGAGGAAAGGCTCCGGGACGAGGACCAGCCGTTCGCCAACCCGAGGAACGCGGCCTCCGGCTCCCTGAAGCTGATAAACCCGAAGGAGGTCCAGCACCGGGGGCTCGAATGCACCCTGTACCATCTCCTCGGAGAGAACCTGCCCTTCCTCACCCATGACGAGGCACTCAAGGCCGCTGCCGGCTGGGGGCTTCCGGTCTCGGACAAGAGGAAGATCTGCCGGGACATAGCCGAGATAGAGGAATACATCTCCTACTGGGACACTGAAAGGAAAGCCCTCCCCTTCGCGACAGACGGCATAGTTATAAAGGTGAACGAGCTGCCTTACCAGAAAGAGCTCGGGTACACGGCCAAGTTCCCGCGCTGGGCCGTGGCCTACAAGTTCAAGGCGGAACAGGCCCTGACAAGGCTGAAGTCCATAGATTACCAGGTGGGAAGGACAGGGGCCGTCACCCCGGTGGCCAACCTCGATCCAGTGCTGCTGTCCGGCACCACGGTAAAACGGGCCTCCCTCCACAATTCGGAGCAGATGCACCTCCTCGATGTACGCATCGGAGACTATGTATATGTGGAGAAAGGCGGGGAAATAATCCCGAAGATCACAGGAGTGGACATGGACAGGCGGAAGCCTGACGCGGTTGTCCCCGTATTCCCCGACAAGTGTCCCGACTGCGGGACCAAGCTTGTGCGGGACGAGGGGGAAGCCCGTTACTTCTGCCCGAACACCTCCGGCTGCCCTACCCAGATCAAGGGCAAGCTGGTGCACTTCATAAGCAGGAAGGCAATGAACGTGATAGCCGGGGACGCCACCATAGAACAGCTCTTCAACCTGGGCTACGTACGCAGGCCGTCCGACTTCTACAGCCTCACCAAAGAGCAGCTCCTGAACCTCGAGGGATGGAAGGAACGTTCCGCCCAAAGGTTCCTCGACAGCCTCGAGGCCTCCAGGAAGACCCCTTTCGAGCACGTTCTCTTCGCGCTGGGGATAAGGTACGTCGGCGAGACCACCGCCAGGACCCTGGCCCGGCATTTCAAGGATATCAGGGCGCTGGCATCGGCCGACAGACAGACCCTGCTGGAGGCGGAGGACATCGGGGAGGTCATAGCCGACAGCATCATTGACTGGTTCTCCAGGGAGGAGAACCGGGAAGAGATAGACAGGCTGGAAAAGGCCGGGCTGAAGTTCTCCGTCGGGGATGAAAACGGACAAAAATCCTCCTCACTTGCAGGTAACATAATTGTTATAAGCGGAAACTTCAGTGTTTCACGCGATGAAATAAAAGAATTTATAACCGCACATGGAGGCAAGAACAGTTCTTCGGTAAGCGGAAAGACAACATACCTCCTGGCCGGGGAGAAACCCGGTCCGGAGAAGGTGAAGAAGGCCGGGGCGCTCGGTATCCCGGTAATCAGCGAGGACGAATTCAGGAAACTCATAGTCTCCGGGGAGGAGTCCGGACAGGAAAACATGGACAACGGGGAAGGAAATGACAGCGCTCCTGTGCAGCTCACCCTTTTCTGAAAAAACAAGAGATATGGAAGCTGGAATGAAATACACGACAGGGCATACGGTGCTCGAGGACGAGACGGCGGACAGGATAGGTTCCGGAGGACTTCCGGTCTACGCGACTCCGGCCATGGTCGCCCTTATGGAAAGGACAGCATATACCCTCGCCCGTGAGAACGGGGCGGAAACTGTCGGCACCAGGGCCGACATATCCCACATCAGGGCCTGCCTGCCGGGGACACATCTCCTTGCCGAGGCAGAACTGACGGAAGTCGACGGCAGAAGGCTTGTGTTCAGGGTGGAAGTCTCGGACGGGGAAGGCCCGATAGGGACAGGGACCCATGAAAGGTTCGTCATAGACCCGGAAAAGTTCATGTCCAGGCTTTCTGGAAAATAAGGCTGCTGGTGAGGATGAAGAACCCGGTGAACATATTCAGGCGCCTGAAGCGCTTCATTTCCGAAGATATCTGGAATCTGGATATCGGGGAATTCTCGCGTGCGAAAGCCAGGTTCATCAAGTACCTGAAGGTGCTCATCATCACCATCAAGACCTTCTCCGCGGAAAAGATAGGATTCCAGGCCGTGGCCCTGAGCTTCTTCGGCACAATGTCCGTGGTCCCGTTCCTGGCCGTTGTGTTCGCCATAACCGACGGCCTCGGGCTGGCAGACAAGCTCGAGACCCTGCTGTACTCCTACTTCAGCAATTCCCAGGAAACCATAAACATGGTCCTGGGCTTCGCCAACAACATCATAGACACCGCACAGTCCAGTGCCATGGGCCTGGTGAGCGCCCTGCTCTTCGTATGGCTCGTGTTCTGGATGATGATTTCGGTGGAAAGGGTCTTCAATAACGTCTGGAGGGTACGCAAGTCGCGCAACATCTTCAAGAGAGTTTCCTTCTACATTGCCATCCTCCTGATAGCCCCTTTCGTGATAATGCTCTTCTTCTCGGGCTCCATAGTGTACAGCAACCTGCTCAAGGGAGTCGGGCTGGACATAGATTATTTCGAGTCCATTGCCTCCGTCCTGGCCTGGATCCTCTTCTACATAGTCGCGGCACTCACCTTCTCGGCGATGTACAAGTTCATCCCGAACCACAAGGTACTGTACTCGAATGCCCTCCGGGCCTCCGCAATCTCGGCCCTGGCCTTCACTGTACTGCAGTACCTGTACCTCGAGACGCAGCTTTTCGTCACGAGGCTTAACATGGTGTACGGTGCCGTGGCGGCCATACCCCTCTTCATGTTCTGGATGAATTTCGGATGGTTCATCATCCTTTTCGGGGCAGAACTCTCGTATGCCTACCAGAATGTGGACAACTACAACATAGAATAAAACAACCGGAATATGCCTGTATCTGAATTTACCAAAGAAGACTTCGACATCATCGCGCGTGATTACGCAGACCTCAAGGAGGCCGCCAGGAAACGCTGCGCCGACCAGAAAGAGCTGGACGTGGTGCAGAAGGCCTTCGATTTCGCGAACGAGGCCCACAAGGGCGTGAGGCGACGCTCCGGGGAACCCTACATCCTGCACCCTATAGCAGTGGCGAAGATTGTGGTAAGCAACATCGGGCTGGGCTACAAGTCCATAGCCGCCGCCCTGCTGCACGATGTCGTGGAAGACACTGAATACACAGTGGAGGACATCAGCAACCTGTTCGGGGAAAAGATTGCCTCCCTCGTCGACGGGCTCACCAAGATAAAGACAGTCCTGGACAACGAGGACAAGGCCGAGAAGAAGAGCATCCAGGCCGAGAACTTCAAGCGCATCCTGCTTACTCTCAACGACGATGTCCGGGTAGTGCTCATAAAGCTCGCCGACAGGCTCCACAACTGCAGGACCATAGAGTTCATGCCGGAATACAAGCGGGACAAGATACTCTCCGAGACCATGTTCATCTTCATCCCGCTCGCCCACAGGCTCGGCCTGTACGAGGTGAAGTCCGAAATGGAGGATATATGGCTCAGGTACAAGGAGCCGGAGGCATTCAACGAGATAACGGAGAAGATCAACAGGAATATTTCCGACAAGGAAAAGGAGATAGACGAGTTCATCAGGCCTATAGAGGAGGCCCTGAAGAAGGCCGGCTTCGAGTTCGAGATACGCAAGAGGGTCAAGACCCCTTACTCGATTTGGCACAAGATAGTGACCAAGGGCATCACCTTCGAGCAGATATATGACCTCTACGCCGTCCGCATCATCTTCAACCCGGGACAGTCCAGCACCAAGGACACGGAAAGGGACCAGTGCTACCACGTGTTCTCCATAATAACAGGCATATACAAATACAAGAGCGACCGTATCCGCGACTGGGTCAAGCACCCGAAGAACAACGGCTACGAGGCCCTGCACTGCACGGTCATGAGCCACTCCGGAATATGGATAGAAGTCCAGATAAGGACACAGAGGATGAACGACATCGCCGAGAAGGGCATTGCCGCGCACTGGGCCTACAAGAAGGACGGTTTCGTGAGCGAGAACGAGAGCGAGATGGACAAGTGGATAAGCAAGGTGAAGGAAATCCTCGTGAACCCGGACGTCAACGCCCTGGAACTGCTCGACATCATACACAACGACCTCACAACCACAGACATACTCGTATTCACGCCAAAGGGTGAGCAGAAGAGCATCCAGAAAGGGGCCACGGCCCTCGACTTCGCCTACATGATACACACCGAGATAGGAAACAAGGCTATAGCCGCCAAGGTGGACATGAAGCTCGTGCCGCTGACCTACGTGCTCAGGTCCGGGGACCAGGTGGAGATAATCACCGCGGAGAACGAGAAGCCGAAACGCGCGTGGCTGCAGTTCCTCGTGACCCGGAAAGCACGCAACATAGTCATAGACTATTTCAAGGGAGAGCGGCAGGAGAGCGTGAAGGTCGGGAAGAAGATGCTCGAGGAACAGCTCTCCGCCCTGGGGTTCAAGATGACGGACAAGGTGACCGACAAGCTGATGGAGGG
The DNA here is from genome assembly GCA_017694655.1 of Candidatus Cryptobacteroides merdigallinarum. Lineage (GTDB taxonomy): Bacteria > Bacteroidota > Bacteroidia > Bacteroidales > UBA932 > Cryptobacteroides > Cryptobacteroides merdigallinarum. The sequence goes on along the minus strand of JADIMQ010000018.1, from coordinate 19,739 downwards.
CTACGAGATTTTCGAGGGAGACAGGGACGAGCTGTTTTTCCGTATCGGGGCCGGCATCCTGAAGCTGTCCAACCTGGAGCAGATTCTCCGGAAAGAGGAGGACAAGCCCGGCAAGTGGACATTCCCGTGGTTCAAGAACAAGGACAAGAAGGATGGCAGGTATGTCATAAACGACAAGAGCGACGGTACCTACAAATACGTGATAGCCAACTGCTGCAACCCGATCCCGGGGGACCCGGTGGTGGGCTTCCTCGCCTCCGACGGCACCATCACAGTGCACAAGAAGTCCTGCAGCGTGGCCAACAGCATAGCGGCCAAGCACGGGGACCGCATAGTCAAGACACAGTGGGAACAGGATGTGGACAGGTCCTTCCTTGTGAGGCTGTCGCTCAAGGGCTATGACCGCATAGGCATAATAAACGAGATTTCAAGGTACATATCCCTCGTCATGAACGTAAACATGAGGAGGATTTACCTGAATACCGAGGACGAGGTCTTCGACGGGTACATAGACCTCTACGTCCACGACAAGGACGACCTTGAAAGGCTGATAAAGAGGCTGAACAAGATAGAAGGCATCCAGAGCGTCGTACGTACAGACCTGTAGCGGCGGATGCCGGGATGCAGCCGGAAATGAACAGAAGAAAACATGACAAGGAAATGAAGAAAAGCATATTACAGTACCTGCCCCTTGCGGCGGCGGTCGCGGCGGTCGGCGTGATGGTCTTCTCGCCATCCTGCGCGAACACCACCACACCGCCGAGCGGAGGCCCGAAAGACACCATACCCCCGGTCCTGGTGAAATACTACCCGATGCCGGGGGACACCATGGTAACGAGGCACAAGACACAGCTGTCCATGACCTTCGACGAATTTGTCGTCGTGAAGGACGTGCAGAGCCTCTTCCTCTCCCCTCCTCTCGAGAAAACCCCGAAATACAAGATCAGGGGCAAGAGCGTGATAGTCTATTTCGAGTCGGACCTCGACTCCAACAAGACCTACGTCCTCGACGTGACAAACGCCATCGCGGACAACAACGAGGGCAACATGTACCCCGGCTATGCGATGGTCTTCTCCACAGGGAGGCACCTCGACTCCATGATGATAACCGGGACGGTACAGGACTGCAACACACTCATGCCGGTGAAAGGGGCCACGGTGATGCTTTACAAGGACCACAGTGACTCCGCCATCTTCAAGCACCGCCCGGATGCGGCCATCAAGACCGACGACTGGGGGTATTTCTGCCTCCGGAACATCCAGGACACCATCTACAGGATGTACGCCATAATGGACATGAACAACAACAACATATACGAGGCCGACAACGAGCAGGTCGCCTTCGTGGACACCCTGGTACGCCCTGTTGTAAAGGTGAACGATTCCCTGCCGGAACTCCGGAAATACCTTATGACAGACACGGTGGCCTGCCTTGCAAGGAAGTCCGAATTTGAGATGAACCTCTTCACGGAAGTTCCGTCCAAGCAGATGATTGTCAACAAGGAGAGGCTCGGGGAAAGGACGGCCTACATCACGTTCATGGCCCCGTACGCACAGATAGACTCCATCTGGATGACCGGGATTCCGGCGGACAAGCTCATAACGCAGTTCAACCTGGAGCAGGACAGCCTCGAGATCTGGGTGAATGACCCCAGGCCCCTTCCGGACACCCTTTTCCTGAATGTGGACTACCTGAAGACAGACACCCTCGGGAACCTTGTCCCAACCGTCGAGGAAATAAAGCTGAGCAAACCGCGCCAGACAGCCGTGGCAAAGAGCTCCCGCAAGGATATAAAGAAAGAGGACACGACCACCGTCTTCACCATAGACGCAAAGCCGGAAAACATCGAGCAGTACGGGTTCGTGATAGAATTCAAGTACCCTCTCGTGAAATCGGCCTTCGACTCGCTCGAATTCAAGTACATCAACCCGAAACAGCAGGAATTCACCGACACCTATACGGTGGAGCAGGACAGCCTTAACATAAGGAAATACACCGTGAGGCCGTCCTCCAAGCTTCTCCCGGGGTACGAATACTACCTGAAGGTGCCGCAGCGCAAGTTTGTGGACATAAACGGGTTCTTCAACGACAGTTCGGAGGTCAAGGTTTCCCTGCCGAATGACGACAAGCTCAGCTCCATGTCCCTCGTCCTTGACAATGTCCGGAACAAGTATATCGTAGACCTCCTGAACGAGAAGAGGGACCAGACCATACGCTCTTTTACAATAGACTCGGACACCACCCTGCTCTTCCCGTACATAAAGGCCGGCAAATACTCCATAAGGCTCACCGAGGACATAAACCGCAACGGGCTTGTGGACACCGGGAACCTGCTTGAGCGCAAGCAGCCGGAGAAAGTGAAGTTCTACAAGCTCGAGGACGGGAATACTCTCATCGAGATACTGGAGATGACCGAGCTTGAGCAGACCATCGACGTAGGCGAGCTCTTCAGATAACAACCTGCCGAGAAGACAATGCACGACATGAGAAAGACAGCATTATACATCATAGCCGCGGCGGCCGCGTTCTTCACCGCGTGCCCAGTGTCGGTGGCCCAGCTGCCGCAGGGGCTTTCCGTTGAAGAAGAGCAGGAGGAACCGCAGGTGACGGTGCAGACACGCGACACCACCTTCGTGGACGGGATTGACATAGAGACAGCGGATATAGACTCGCTGAGCGACGGCTATCTCGACAGCCTCGACCTCAGCAAGGACATCCCCATCAACGACTACACCATGATAGGCGTCCAGTACGGTGTGGGCATAAGCCAGGTAAGCTGGAACCCGAGCATGCAGCAGAGGTTCCGTTTCGTGCCATACAATTTCGGCTTCCTGTACACGCGCTACGGCAAGATGTTCGGCTACATGCCCTATTTCGGCATCCAGGCCGGAGTCTTCTTCGGACAGGAAGGCTACCAGTTCGAGGAGGATGACGAAGGCTACACCCCTACCCTCGAGGGTGCTACGGGGGCAGTGATGAATGTAGTGGAAGTCCCGGTCATGGCCCACTGCCACTTCGATTTCTGGAAAATGAAGCTGATGGTGAACCTCGGGCTCTACGGGGGCTACCGGCTCAGCATAACCCGCTTCGGGGACGGTGTGACGGAGGCCGCGAGGAACTCCTTCCTGGACACCGACCTCCGGTGGGACTACGGCATCAAGGGAGGGGCCGGCTTCGCATTCGTGTTCGACCCGATGGAAATACATTTCACGGCCATGTACAAGCATTCCTTCGGGTCCCTGTACCAGCCGGACTATTACAGCCAGTATTATTACCGGTACGCCTATCCGGCCAATTTCGTCTTTTCGGTAGGCGTGCATTTCCAGCTCACCAAGAGGGTCGGGAAGACCAAGCACCAGCTCAGGCACGAGGCCAGGGAACATCTCGGCCTCATCAAGTCCATCCAGTCCGGGATAGCCCCGGAAACCACGGATGAGGGACAGACGGAACAGATAAAATGACAGGAAAGACAATCATGGAGACAAGGGAAGTAAGGGTCGGGAACCTCGTCATCGGGGGCGGCAACCCAATAGTTGTGCAGACCATGTGCAACACGCACACTTCGGACGTTGAAGCCTCGGTAAGGCAATGTGAGCAACTGTACGGGGCCGGGGCGCAGATGATAAGGCTCACGGTTCCGGCGATGGCCGATGTCTCCGCGCTCGCGGAGATAAAGCGGCGCCTCCGGAGCCGGGGAATCGGGGTCCCGCTCGTTGCCGATGTGCATTTTTCGTCCGGGATAGCCATTGCGGCTGCGGAAGTCGCGGACAAGGTGCGGATCAACCCGGGCAATTTCCATAAGGACCATACCCGGGCCTGCATAGAGTTCGCGAAACTGGTATCGGTGTGCCGGGAGCACGGGACGGCCCTCAGGATCGGGCTCAACCACGGCTCCCTCGGAGAGAGGATAACGAACCTCTACGGCAACACCCCGCTCGCCATGAAGGAAGCAGCCATGGAGTGGACCGAGCTCTGCCGGCAGAACGGATTCCTGGATGTAGTTGTCTCCCTGAAGGCCAGCAACACCATTGTCATGGTGGAAGCCTACAGGCTCCTTGCCAGGGCAATGGAGGAGACCGGTACGGTATTCCCCCTGCACCTCGGCGTCACTGAGGCCGGGAACGGCGATTCCGGCAGGATGAAGTCGGCGGCAGGCATCTCCACCCTCCTCTCCGAGGGTATAGGAGATACCGTGAGGGTGTCCCTCACCGAAGACCCGGTCAACGAATTACCTGTAGCAAGATACCTTGCCGACAGATACGGGCACAGGCTGCACTCCTCCCTGTGCTCCCTTGTCACGACTGACAGGAAAGCCGTGGCAACCTACGATTCCCCCTCCAGGGAAAGGCTCCTTCTGGACCTTTCGTGCGACTTCGGGAAAATGCTGCTCGACAGGAAGATAGACGAACTGGAACTGCACGGTGGCTACACCGGTCCCGACGGGCGGAAAGTACTCCTCGACGGCTCCGCAGAAGCCTCGTATCTCATCGACGAGCTGATGCAGGCTACCAGGAGACGCTTCTACAAGCCGGAATATGTGGCCTGCCCGGGATGCGGCCGTACAATGTACAACCTCGAGGCCACCTTCAACGAGGTGAAACGGCGGACCTCCCATCTGAAAGGCATGGTGATAGCCGTGATGGGCTGCATAGTGAACGGTCCGGGGGAAATGGCGGACGCCGACTGGGGATATGTCGGGGAAGGCAACCGGAAGGTCACCATCTACCGGAAGAAGACCCCGGTGGCAAGGCACGTCCCGGAGGAGGAAGCAATAGACAGGCTGCTGGAACTAATTGCCGAGGCTGGAGCGTGAGCCCTCCGCCGTCTGCACCTGCAGGCACTCCGGCTTCACTTTCTTTACAATCACCTTGTCGATACGGGCGCCGTCCATGTCCACTACCTCGAACTGGAAGTCCCTCCAGGTGACTTTCTCCCCCGCTACCGGCATGTGGTCGAGCTCGTCGAGGATAAGGCCCGCAACCGTGGTGTACTCGAAGTCCTCCATCGAATCCTCGATGTCGAAATGCCGCAGGAAGTCGTACATCGGGCACATCCCGTCCACGAGCCAGCCGTCGTTCCCGCCCCTTGCGACAATGTCCGGCTCCTCATGGTCGTCGTTTATGTTCCCGACAAGGGCTTCCATAATGTCCTTCAGCGTGATTATGCCCGAGCAGGAACCGAACTCGTCGCAGACAAGGGCCCTGCTTATCTTCTTCTCCTTCATCTGCTCGAGGACGGTATAGACATTCATGTTCTCGTGGAAATACACCGGCTCCTTCATCATTTTCCGGATGTCGAAGCCTTCCTTGCCTATATTCAGGACGTACTCCTTCAGGGAAAGGACGCCGACAACATGGTCGAGGTCGTCATCCACCACCGGATACTCCTCGAAGATGTTCCCCTCAATCGTCGCGCGGATCTCGGCCTCCGACATCTCGAGGCTCAGCCACACTATGTCGGCCCTCAGGGTCATTATGGTGCTGACCTTCAGGTCACCCAGAGCAAAGACCCTTTCCACGAGGTCCTGCTCCACCTGCGACACCTCTCCTTCGTCTGTACCCTCCTGGATTATTGACTTTATCTCCTCCTCGGTCACCTTCGTCTCCTGGTACCTTATGCCGAGCATCTTTACAATCAGGGCCGTAGTCTTGGCAAGCAGCCACACGAACGGGGCGGCTACCAGGGATATGAACTTCATGGGGCCCGCCACAATCTTGGAGACCTTCTCCGACGCGCTCATGGCTATCCTTTTCGGCACGAGCTCCCCGAAGATCAGGGTCAGGAACATGACCAGGATGACGATTATCGTCTGCGACAGGGCCGAGGCCGCCGTGGCCGCCATGCCCGCATCCTGGAGCAGGGCGGAGAATTCCGCGGCTATCTTGTTCCCTGAAAAGATACCCGTAAGGATACCTATGAGGGTTATCCCAACCTGTACGGCCGACAGGAACCTGTCCGGGTCCTGGGCAAGGCCCAGAGCCGTCTTTGCAGCCTTGCTGCCCTTGTTTGCATCTGCCTGGAGACTGGATTTCCTTGCCGAGATGATGGCTATCTCCGACATCGCGAAAACGCCGTTCAGAAGTATCAGCAGGAGTATAATGAATATTTCGTCCATATTATTTTCCGTTCAGCTCTGCTATGACCGTCTCGCATGCACGGACTTCCTCCCCGAGCCTGACCTTTATGTCGGCGTCGAGGGGCAGATACATGTCGATGCGGGAGCCGAATTTGATTATTCCGCACTGTTCTCCCCTTGTCCCGTGCTTCCCGACCTCGGCATAGCACTCTATCCTGCGGCAGAAAGTTCCGGCAAGCTGCTTGAAGAACACTTCCCCGAAGCCGTTGCGGATGCCTGTGGACGTATGCTCGTTGAGCTCTGAAGCCTTGGGCAGGAAAGCCAGGAAATATTTCCCGGGATGATATTTATAGTAGGTGACTTCTCCGTCGATAGGCCAGAAGTTTACATGTACGTTGAAAAAGTCCATATAGATGGATACCTGCATGCACTCCCGCTTGAGATATTCCGGTTCGTATACCCTGTCGAGGACGACGATCTCCCCGTCAGCCACCGCGGTGACGAGGCTCTCCCCCTCCGGCCTGCGGCGTGCCGGGACCCTGAAGAAGAAGATAACGAAACCCATGAAGAATATTATGAGCGCCAGCAGGGGAAAAGAGACATACAGGCAACTTATATAATGCAGGATCAAAAAGATCAGCAAGATACAAATCGCCCATACACACAGGATTATCCTCCAGCCGCCTCTATGTATAGTCATAATGAGTAGTAGTTATCAAACTGCAAATTTAGCAAAATTTACTCAATGAAAGAAATAATCTTCCGTCATCACAGGATGTTCACGACAAGAAGATAGATTATGCCAGTCGGGAGCGCGAGAAGGGCGCTGTCCATACGGTCGAGTATGCCCCCGTGCCCAGGCATTATGGTCCCTGTGTCCTTTATGGCATAATACCTTTTCCACTGGGATTCTATGAGATCGCCGTACACCCCCGAGATGTTCATCAGGACGGACAGTATGATGCAATGTTTCAACGGGTAGTTGAGCATCCCGGTAGTGGACAGGACCGCCCCGGCCGCCACAGCCAGGACAAGGCCTCCCCAGAACCCTGCCCAGGATTTTTTCGGCGAAACCTCCGGGAAGAGCTTCTTCCCGAACTTCTGGCCTATCGTCATCCCGAAGAGGTAGCCACCGATGTCGGACACCCAGGTTATGATGAAAAGGCTCAGCAGCAGGACCCCGCTGTATTCCCCGTGCGGACTGAAGACCGCGAAGTTGGTCATGGTCACCGGCACGGCGATGTACAGCATGGAAGTGTACAGGTTCGCGAACTTGCCGAAGTCTGTCTTGTCCTTGACATACAGCGAGTTTATCATTACCACGAAGACGGGGATGATGGCAAGCACCACCAGCCGTCCCGGGAAATTGAAGCCGCGGTATAGGTAGGTCAGGACAAAGAGGACTATGGCCGCCAGGATGGACAGGACCTGGGAGAAAAGGTACTCCCCGTGCATGGTCATACGGAAAAACTCTATCATCATGACCGCCATCAGCCCTATCATCAGCACCCCGAAACAGTACCTGTTCAGGAGCAGGGCTACCACGACGACGGCCACGAAGCCGATACCGGTCAAAGTTCTCAGGATAAGATTCTTCATGTCTCCGGAAAGAATTACATCTCCTCTGCAGCCTTGCTGCTTGCCCTCGGCCCGAAGATCCTCTCCATGTCGTCGGAGAAGATGACTTCCTTCTCGAGAAGCAGGGCGGCAAGTTCGAGGAATTTCTCCTTGTTGTCCATCAGGATCCTGTACGTCCTGTCGTGTATCTTGTTTATGAGTGACTTCACTTCCTCGTCTATAAGTTCGGCAGTCTTCTCGCTATAAGGCTTGCCCAGCTCATAGCCTCTCGACCCGGACGAGTCGAAATAGGACACCGTGCCTATCTTCTCGCTCATACCGTAGTAGACCACCATCGCGTAGGCTGACTTGGTAAGTCTCTCGAGGTCGTTCAGGGCCCCGGTGGACGGCTGGCCGTTGACTATTTCCTCGGCCACCCTTCCGCCTATCAGGGAACACATCTGGTCCATCATCTGGTCCCTGGTCTCGAGCTGCCTTTCCTCCGGCAGGTACCACGCCGCCCCGAGGGACTGGCCGCGCGGGACTATGGTCACCTTGAACAGCGGACTCGCATTAGGGAGCAGCCAGCTGACAGTGGCATGACCGGCCTCGTGGTGGGCTATGGACTTCTTCTCCTCCGGAGTTATTATCTTGTTCTTGCGCTCCAGGCCTCCTATTATCCTGTCCACGGCGTCGAGGAAGTCCTGCTTGTCTATCTCCGTCTTGTTCTTGCGGGCTGCAGTGAGGGCCGCCTCGTTGCAGACATTGGCGATGTCCGCCCCGGAGAAGCCCGGCGTATGCTTCGCAAGGAAGTCCACGTCAAAGTCCGGGGAAAGCTTCAGGCCCTTGAGATGTACCTTGAATATGGCCACCCTCTCCTTGAGGTCCGGAAGGTCCACGTGTATCTGCCTGTCAAAACGTCCGGCACGCAGCAGGGCCTTGTCGAGGATGTCCGCCCGGTTCGTCGCGGCAAGGATTATGACCCCGGAATTGGAGTCGAACCCGTCCATCTCCGTCAGGAGCTGGTTCAGGGTGTTCTCCCTCTCGTCATTGGAGGAGAAGCCCACATTCTTGCTCCTTGCGCGGCCCACGGCGTCTATCTCGTCGATGAAGACTATGCACGGGGCCTTCTCCTTGGCCTGGCGGAACAGGTCCCTGACCCTTGAGGCGCCCACGCCGACGAACATCTCCACGAAGTCCGAACCGGATATGGAGAAGAAAGGCACGTTGGCCTCCCCTGCCACGGCCTTTGCCAGCAGGGTCTTTCCTGTCCCCGGAGGGCCCACGAGAAGGGCTCCCTTCGGGATCTTTCCGCCCAGGGCGGTATATTTCTTTGGATTCTTCAGGAAATCCACAATCTCCATTACCTCTTCCTTTGCCCCGTCAAGGCCGGCTACGTCCTTGAATGTCACCTTGATGCTGTCTTTCTCCGCGAGCTTGCCCGTGGACTTGCCGACATTGAAGAAGCCGCCCGGGCCGCCGGGTCCGGCATTCCTGTTGAAGCCCCTGAACATGAACACCCACATGAGTATGAGTATCAGCGGGAACAGGAGCCACTCTATGACCGAGCCCCAGATCTTGTTGTTGTTCTCTATCACAAGACGGAAGCGGTCGCTTTCCGGCAGGGAGTCGTTCAGCTCACCGAAGGTTTCCTCGGCATTGAAGCTTGCGGAGACCAGGAAAACGAAGTGCGGGGACTTGCTCGGGATTTTTCCACCGAACTTGTCCGCGTATTTCTCCAGCCTGTCCGGCTTTATTGTAACACGGCCCTCGTAGTCATTCCTTATGAATGTTATCTCCTTGACATCACCCGCGAGAATCTGCTCCTTCACGTCCTCCCACTCTATCTTCTGCGGATTCGCGCCTCCCTGGTTGAAGAACATCCATACGATGACTATCAATAGTATCATATAGATCCAGGAGAAGTTGAACCTTATGTTGACCGGTTTCCTGGGGTCTTTCTGCCCCTGATTGTTCGTATTGTTGCTGTCCATTGTGTTCAGTGTACTAATATTCGCATTTCTCCGCATCGGACCAGAGCGCTTCCAGGCGATAGAATTCGCGGTACTGGGTCTGGAAGATATGCACGACTATATCGCCGTAGTCAAGGATTATCCAGAAGGAGTTCTCCTTCCCCTGGGAGCGGAGGACCTTCCTCCCGCATTTCTCAAGCATCATTTCCTCGACATTGTCGGCGATGGCGTCGACATTGGTCGTGGAGTCGGCATTGCATACGATGAAATAGTCGGAAATAGCCGTTCCTATGTTCCTGAGGTCAAGGGAGACGACGTCCTGCCCTTTCTTGTCCAGCATCGCATCGGCAATGACTTTGATTTCGTTGTTATCCATCCGAGTTTCCTATGTTAATTTTATCTTTATCTTTTATGTTATCTTTGCAAAGATACGCAGAAGCCGAGAGCAGAACAAATTTATTTTCCGGCCCTGTCCCGCAAAAGACGGAGGCGAACATAAACAAAATCCGCACCAATGGAGAAATACATGATAAAATGGCACGACACCCTCGACTCCACCAACAGCGAAGCCGCACGGGAAGCCGCAAACCTTGACAATTTGTCAGTAATCGCAGCCTCATGTCAGACCGCAGGAAGAGGCCAGAGAGGGAACAGATGGAGCTCCGCCCGGGGGGAAAACCTGACGTTCAGCATATTCCTCCGCTTCATGACAGGCACCGGCGCCCGCCCCGGGGACTGCCCCTCCCTCGCGGCGGCAGAGCAGTTCGCGATATCCGGAATCGCCACCCTCGCCCAATGCCGCCTGCTCGCTGATGCCGGGATAGATGCCACCGTGAAATGGCCGAACGACATCTACTGCGGCGACAGGAAAATCTCCGGGATACTCGTGGAGAACACCCTGTCAGGGAAACTGGTAAGGACATCCGTCGCCGGCATCGGCCTGAATGTGAACCAGAAGGTATTCCCTCCTGAACTGCCGAACCCGGTCTCGATGTCCCTCCTCACCGGCCGGGAATACGACGTGAAAGAACTCCTCGGGACCTTCATGGACATCTTCACCGGAACCCTCGGGCTGCTCTGGGAGCCCCAGGTCCTGAAGGAGGAATACGAGAGCCGCCTCTACCGCAGGGGGGTGGAAAGCAGCTTCGCTGACATAAGCTCCAGGGACGCCACTCTCCCGGCCAACGCCCTTATGTCCGGAAACGCGTACGGAGACAAGATATTCCGCGGTACCATAGAAGGTATCTCCTCCTGCGGGCTCCTGCAGGTCAGGACGACAGACGGGGCCATCCGGGAATTCGGCTTCAAGGAAATCGCATACATAATATGAGTTCCAGGCTCAGTCCCGCCGGAAAATGTCACGGGTGTAGACCTTCTCCTTCACATCATCCAGGCACCTGTCATACCGGTTGGCGATGATGCACTTCGAACGCCTCTTGAATTCAGCCAGGTCGTTGACTATCTCGCTGCCGAAGAAGGTGGTACCGTCTTCAAGTGACGGCTCGTAGACTATCACCGTGGCCCCCTTTGCCTTGATACGCTTCATCACACCCTGGATGGAGCTCTGCCTGAAATTGTCGGAATTGGATTTCATTGTAAGGCGGTAGACCCCCACGACTACATTCTTCTCCCTTGTCCTGCACCAGTCGCTGCTGGCGGTATAATATCCGGCCTTGGCCAGGACCCTGTCGGCGATGAAATCTTTCCTGGTACGGTTGCTCTGCACTATGGCCTCGATAAGGTTCTCCGGCACATCCTTGTAGTTGGCAAGGAGCTGCTTTGCATCCTTCGGGAGACAATAGCCCCCGTAACCGAAGGAAGGGTTGTTGTAATGGTCGCCTATCCTCGGGTCGAGGCAGACCCCGTCTATTATTGCCTTTGTATCCAAGCCTTTAAGCTCGGCATACGTGTCCAGCTCGTTGAAGTAAGAGACCCGCAGGGCAAGGTAAGTGTTGGCGAAAAGCTTCACGGCCTCGGCCTCCTTCAGCTCCATGAAAAGGGTTGGTATATCCTTCTGCAGCGCCCCTTCCTGCAGCAGGGCGGCAAACTCGCGGGCGGCTTTCTCGAGACCGTAGCCTCCGATTTCCCGGATTGCCTCGCTCTCCGGATCCTGGCTCTTGCCGGGCCTCGGGTATCCGACAATGATGCGGGAAGGATAAAGGTTGTCGTAAAGGGCCTTGCTCTCCCTCAGGAACTCCGGCGAGAACAGGAGATTCAGCCTTTTTCCGGCCAGTTCCGTGGAAAGTCTGAACTTTTCCTCATACTTCAAATAGAGGCTGCGGCAGTAGCCTACCGGAATGGTGCTCTTTATGACCATCACGGCGTCCGGGTTAACCGCAAGCACCGCATCTATGACCTCCTCCACGTGGCTGGTGTCGAAGAAGTTCCTGGCAGGGTCGTAGTTTGTGGGAGCGGCTATCACCACCCACTCCGCGTCCCTGTAGGCCGAAGCCCCGTCCAGGGTGGCCCGCAAGTCCAGAGGGACCTGGCGGAGATATCTCTCAATGTATTCATCCTGCACCGGGGATTGCCGGCGGTTTATCATGTCCACCTTTTCCGGGACTATATCCACGGCCGTCACCTTGTTGTGCTGCGACAGGAGGATTGCCATCGAAAGGCCTACATATCCTGTACCTGCTATTGCTATTTTCCTATCCATGCTCCAAGACATTAAAAACTGTTTATAATGCATTCTCCCCCGGCCCATAGAAATCCCGGTACCATTCCACGAACTTCCTCAATCCGTCCCTGAGGCCGGTCTTCGGCACGAAACCGAAGTCTCTTTCCAGGGCGGAAGTATCCGCGTATGTCTCCGGCACATCCCCGGGCTGCATCGGGACAAGTTCCCGGTGTGCACTGAAATCGTAGTCTGCCGGAAGGAGGGAAGCCCGCACAAGCTCTTCCTGGAGGATACTCACGAAGTCGAGGAGATTCACGGGACGGCCGTTGCCTATATTGTACAGGCGGTAAGGAGGCACGGGCAGCCCGTCCTCCCCCTCCGCACGCGCCGGGGCGGAATACATCACCCGCCTCACACCCTCCACGATGTCGTCGATATAGGTGAAATCGCGGCGGCAGTTCCCGTAATTGTAAATCCTTATGCCCTCCCCTGCCAGCAGCTTGTCCGTGAAGCCGAAATACGCCATGTCAGGCCGTCCTGCCGGCCCGTAGACCGTAAAGAAACGGAGACCTGTGCAAGGGATGTCGTACAGTTTGGAATAGGCGTGCGCCAGGAGCTCGTCACATTTCTTGGTGGCTGCATACAGGGATACCGGACAGTCCACCTTGTCGTCGGTGGAGTAAGGGATCTTGCGATTGGCCCCGTAGACAGACGAACTCGAGGCATAGACGAGGTGGCGGACACCCGTGCCGTCCCAGTCGTAGGAATGGCGGCAGGCCTCGAGGATATTGTAAAACCCGGTTATGTTGGACTCCATGTATGAATCAGGGTTGGAGATGCTGTAGCGGACACCAGCCTGGGCTGCGAGGTTCACGACAATGTCCGGCCGGAACTCCCCGAACAGGCTTTCCACAAGGTCCTTGTCCGCGATATTCCCGCGCACGAATCTCCACGTCTCCGGACCACTCCCGCAGGAACGGGCCTTCCTGTCCACAAGGCCCAGCCTGTACTCCTTGAGGGAGACATCGTAATAGCTGTTCATGCTGTCGATACCGAGGACACAGGCCCCGGGGTCATTTTCCAGTATCGAAAGAATAAGGTTGGAGCCGATGAACCCCGCGGCTCCCGTCACAAGTATCTTCATAACCGAAATTTCCTTTATCTGCCACCAACCAGCCTCCCGGCATAAGAAAGACGGAGGACAAGGCCGAAACTGTCCTGGTAGAGTTCCCCGACGTCTCCGTATGCCCCGACGGACACCGATACCGGGAATTTCCGGGAAAAGCGAGGGAAATCGACTTCGAGGGCGAGGGAAAGCTGCTCCGGGACAGAGTCGAACAGGTCCATCCTCTGTGAATACTGCCCGTAATTCCTGGAATAGGTCGCCTTGAAGCGGTAAGGTATCCTGCGGGCGAACTTTCCACCTATGCCTATGTGGTGGGCCACCACCCTGTTGTTGCATATCCCCATCACTAGACCGTCGGCATCTGCCGGCATCGGGGTGAAGAGCGGGAGTCCGGCCGTCCGGCCGTAATAGGTCCAGCCGGAACGGTATTCCCCGTTGTTGAAGTAATTGTCATTGCCCCCGATGATGTAGGTCTTCTTGTCCGGGTCCCTCTCGAGCTCGTCGGGCTTTGCTGGCCTGTCGTGCCTGCTCCCGGACTGGCATTTGGTGAACACGAACTCGTACAGTATCTCATTCACCCACCTGTCCTTGTCATTGAAGGCGAGGCATAGGGTGTTCACCCCGTCCGGGAAATTCTGGAAGCCCATCCCGGAGCCGTCGTCGAAGGGGATGTCGTGCGCGAAAGTGAGGGTGAACCTGTCCGCAGCCCAGTCGACCTGGATAAGTTCACGTCCGCGGTGGTCGCCCAGGACATTTATCTGGTCGCTCAAGGTGGCATCTTCCCCTCCGCTCATGCCGCAGACCACCCTGACATAGTCACTGAAAGACTGCGGCTGCTTCCCGTTCCTCGGGGAAGTGCCGCCCCACATGGACCACTGTTCCAGCCCGAGGGTGAGATGTACCCTGCTGTGCAGGCGGAACCTGGCAAAGAGGGACTTGTTGTGGAGCAAGGGGCCGTCCACATACCTGTCATCCAGCATCTTGTAGTCAGCATAGTTGGCCTTCAGGGCAAATATGCCCCTGGTTCCCGGGATTTCCACCCAGTCCACCTGCAGATTGTACCCGGGGGCGCTGCGGGTGTTCCCGGACCAGACAATGTTCCCTCCTGTCAGGGAGAGTCCACCGTAGCCGGTTTCCCGGTCTATCATCCCCAGGTCGAGACGGAGCATCTTCCAGCCCACACCTGCATAGAGCTCGTTCACGGCACCCCGCCATGTCCTTGAAGCAGGCCCCGCGGCCTCATAGCCCCTTATGGCCGGAGCCGCACCCACAGCCGAAAAGGCCGCCGGGACCATGCTGCCGGACAGCTTGAACCCGGCATATACCTCCACCCCCGGCCTTGAGCTGTATGTGAAGTCCGTGCCGGCAACCGCAAAGGCGCTGTGCGTGGACGGGACTATGCCGTTCTTGCCTGTGACCGCCCAGAAAGGCAGGGCGCCTGTGGTGGCTCCGGCAGCGGACAGGGAGACATCCCAGTCCAGCCTGTATTCCTGCCCGTAGACAGGCAGTGCCGCGAGCATCAGCAGGAGAGATACAAGCAAAAATATTGATTTCCTTTTCTTTTTCATTCCAGTCTGAATAATCGTTGAACATCATCCCGGGTCTATCCGAGAAATTGTTTCAGGAAAGCCCCCGAACGCACTTTCCGCGAGAAACAGGCCACCGCCGTGGCAATCTCCCGCTTCTCCTCCGCCGTAAGAGAATCCAGCCGGCTGCCAACCTCGCCGAGAGACCCCACGTCTATTCCGAGACGGTTCTCCATGACAAAATCCCGTAGTGCGGATTCCCTCCATACTATCAGCGGTTTCCCTGCTGCGAGATAAAGGGATGTCTTGTGAGGGGAATTCAGCCTCATGTATTCCCCCAGGGGGCCGCTGCATGTGTCTATACTGTCCCCATCCCACACGAGGCCCCAGTCCCCTTCAAGAAAGGATACCTCCTCCGGACGGAACTTCCCTTTGTAGATGCAGCCTGGAGTCTTATGTATATTCACAGACGGAGCCCCGTAGAGATTGAAGCGTATTCCGTCCGGGAGCCTGCCGAGATCCCTGATGAAGGTGCTCTTATCAAGGTTCCCTGCAAAAATGACCGTCCTGCCATCCGGGTCCGCAGGGGTTATGCCGTCATCTGTCAGATAGTCGAACAAATACAGGACCTCCACCTTTTCCGGAGGTATGCCGCCTGTCCTGACAAGGGCCTCCTTCATCGAGGGTGTATGGACTATGAGCCTGTCCGCCCGTGCGGCCAGGGCCCTGAAATCCGGTCCCGGCCCAGAACCGCCGCCGTAACGCAGGCTGTTCACGTCATGTACAAGGCAGTCGAGCCTGCCCCTGAAACAACTGAAGATGAGGCGGTAGTCATCCACTGCCAACGGTACTGTATAATACGGATACTGCAGGAAGCAATGGCTGCACCGGGCCAGCATCGCGGCCATGGAAATTTTCCGGAAGAACCTTTTCCGCGGCTTTCTGCTGTATTTCAGGTAATACGGTTCATAGCCGGACTCCGACAATATCCTGTCGCAGTCATTCCTCGCCTTGGTCCCGGCATTGAAATTCTCCTCTGAATACTCCTGGAAATAAACCTTTCTCATTTTTCGAACAGGGATAGGACCTGCCCCACTATAGGGGCCATGTCGTAATACTTGTACTCGGCGAGCCTGCCGCCGAACATAACATTTACCTCGGCAGAGGCAAGCTGCCTGTATTTTTCGTAAAGGGAGTCGTTCCTGGCGTCATTCACGGGGTAATATGGCTCCATCCCGTCCTTCCACTCCGTGGAATACTCCCTGGATATGACGGTCCGTGGATTGTCGTAGACTCTGTCGCCCGAGACCTCGAAATGCTTGTGCTCAATTATCCTCGTGTACGGGACTTCCTTTCCAGTATAGTTTACCACGGCGTTGCCTTGCCAGTTGGGGCAGTCGAGGACCTCTTCCCTGAAACTTACGGTGCGGTACTCGAGGCGGCCGAACCGGAAGCCATAGAATTCGTCAATCTGCCCGGTGAAGAGCATCTTCCGGGCCAGGGAGGAAAAATATTCCCTGTCGGAGAAGAAATCCACCCCGGTGCGTATTTCTATGCCGTCGAGCAGTCCGGCGATTAGCCGGTTGTATCCGCCCTCGGGAATTCCCTGGTATTTGTCATTGAAATAGTTGTTGTCATACGTGAAACGGACTGGAAGCCTCTTTATTATGAAGGCCGGAAGATCGGAGCACCGGCGTCCCCACTGCTTTTCGGTATATCCCTTTATCAGCTTCATATAGATGTCCTTCCCTACCAGGACCAGGGCCTGTTCCTCGAGGTTTCTCGGCTCCTCCGCCCCGTCTTTCCTCATTGCGTCCACGGCCGCCTGCCTCTGCTCCCCTATTATGCGCATGGCTTCCTCCGGACGGCTGACTCCCCACATCTGGCGGAAGGTGTTCATGTTGAAGGGCAGGTTGTAGAGTTTACCGCCGAAGTTCGCCAGCGGAGAGTTCGTGAACCTGTTGAACGGGACTATGCCGTTCACGAAGTCCCATATCTTACTGTCGGAAGTATGGAAGATGTGGGCACCGTACTTGTGGACATTGATACCGGCTACATTCTCGCAGCGGATATTCCCCCCTGGATAAGGCCTCCTGTCGATGACAAGGCATCTCCTGCCCCGGCGCCGCGCCAAATATGCGAACACGGCCCCGTAGAGTCCGGAACCGACTATGAGATAATCATACAACCTGCTGTTTTCCGACATGGCTGGCCTTTGATAAAATTTCAGCAAATGTAAGAAACAGTTTTGATATTCCTATTCCCGATTTCACTATCTTTATGCCCGGATAAATTTTCATGGACGATGGGAAAGAATACGGAGTTGGATTTTGCATGGAATTTCATTGAAAACACCGGGTCGGACCTCTTCCTTACCGGCAAGGCAGGTACCGGGAAGACCACCTTCCTGCGGAAGCTGAAGGAAAAGTGCCCGAAACGGATGATAGTGCTCGCCCCAACCGGCATCGCTGCAATAAATGCCGGGGGCATGACGATACACTCTTTCTTCCAGCTGCCGTTCGCGCCCTTTGTCCCGGAGACATCCTTCAGCAGCGGCAAAGGCAGGTACAGTTTCCGTTTCGGGAAAGAGAAGATAAGGATGATAAGGAGCGTCGACCTCCTGGTAATAGACGAGATAAGCATGGTCCGGGCCGACCTTATGGACGCCATGGACAATATCCTGAGACGGTACAGGGACAGGGAGAAGCCCTTCGGCGGAGTCCAGCTCCTGATGATAGGAGACCTGCAGCAGCTTGCCCCGGTAATCAAGGACGAGGAGTGGCAGTTGCTGAAAGACTATTACGAGACACCGTACTTCTTCTCGAGCCGGGCTCTGAAAAGCACCGGATACTGCACGGTGGAGCTGAAGACTGTCTACAGGCAGAGCGACAGCGGCTTTCTCGAAATCCTGAACGCCATCCGGGAAAACAGGTGCAGCAAGGAGGCCCTCGCGAGGCTCAACACCAGATACATCCCGGACTTCCACCCGGGGAAGGAGGAGGGCTACATCCGGCTCGTGACACACAACCGCCAGGCCCAGGAGATAAATGCCGGGGAACTGGAACGTCTTCCCGGCCCTTCGTTCGTGTTCAGGGCCGAGACAGAGGGCAAATTCCCGGAACTCGCCTTCCCTACGGAAGAGGTGCTGGAACTGAAGCGGGGTGCCCAGGTCATGTTCGTCAAGAACGACACTTCAAGGGAACGGCGCTTTTTCAACGGGATGATAGGTGAGGTGGCGGATATCTCCGACGACAGGATAGAGGTCCGGAGCCTGGACTCCCCCGGGAATACCTTTGTCCTGCAGAAAGAGGAATGGACCAATGCCCGGTATGTCCTCGACGAGGAATCAAAGGAAATCCGGGAGGAAATAGAAGGTGTATTCCGGCAGTATCCCGTAAAGCTCGCCTGGGCGATAACGATACACAAAAGCCAGGGCCTCACCTTCGACAGGGCCATAATCGATGCCGGGAGTGCCTTCGCCCACGGCCAGACATACGTCGCACTCAGCCGGTGCCGGACCCTCGAGGGGCTGGTGCTGAACCGTCCGCTGACGTCCGGGGCCGTCATAAGCGATGCCGCCGTAGAGGAGTTCACGGAAAGAGCCAGGCTCACCGTCCCTGACGAGAGGAAGGTCCGGGACCTGGAGATGGCGTATTTCCTGGAAGTACTGTCAGGGCTCTTCGGCTTCGGAGGGCTTCAGGGAGCCATGAGCCGGTATGTGCGGCTTGCGGACGAGTATTTCTACAGAATATATCCCCGGCAGATTGCCGAGTACAGGGAATGCCTGGAGGAGTTCAGTTCCGGTGTTTCCGTCGTCGCTGAAAAGTTCAGGCGACAGTATACCAGGATGACGCTCACGTCCGGGAACTATGCGTCCGACAACGCCCTGCAGGAAAGAATAAAGTCCGGGGCAGCTTATTTCGGGGAAAAGGCAAGGGAGATACGGAAGGTCTTCGGCAATGCACTGTGCGAGACTGACAACAAGGAGACCGCAAAGCGGCTGAAGGATGCCTCTGAAGAGCTCCTGACGGCCCTGGACATTAAAATACGGCTTCTGGACCATGTGAAGGAAAGCGGCTTCGCGCTGCTGCCCTACCTGAAAATGAAGGCCGTGATCACGATTGAAGCCGATCCGGGAGCTGCCCGTAAGGAGCGAAAGAAAAGGAAAGCGAAAGAAAAGGAAGGCACTGCACAGCCGAAAAAGTCGCGCTCCGCAAGGTCCGCCGCGGAGGTCCCTTCCGATATCCTGCACCCGGAGCTCTTCCGCCGCCTAAAGGAATGGAGGCTCGCCATGGCTGCCGCCCAGAAGGTCCCGGCCTATGTCATCCTCCAGCAGAAAGCCCTCACAGGCATAAGCAATCTGCTCCCCACGGACGAGGAAGCCCTGGCCGCAATCCCCTATTTCGGGAAGAAAAGCTCCGAAAAATACGGCAGGTTCATACTTGAGATAGTGCACAAGTACTGTAAGGAGAAAGGCTTATTATGACTCAAATTTCAACAATGACTGACAACGGCTGAAGCAAATACCTTATAGCCTCATCCAGAGAAAAGCAATTGCCGTCAATATCCTTGTAACCATCTTTGCAAACGACACAATCACAGCTGGATTCACTTGCTATTGTAGAGTATGTCAAAGATTCCTCCAATACGGACCTTACGCAGGCGGCATATTTCTGAACGAGTCACTTTCCAGAATATCTGGATCCGTTATTACCACTGGCTCTGTCCCTGCGGGATTTTTTACCCGTTCTGCAGATATTTCATCGCAGCCTCCTGCAGCTTGTCCGAATACCGGTAGAGGTCCTCGAGGCTTTCCAGCCTTGTGCGGACCTCCTTCCTGTTTTCATCCAGCAGTGCAAG